>JAPLXD010000053.1 GCA_026396255.1 Candidatus Moraniibacteriota bacterium
AACTTTTTCTTTGAATCACCCGCGTGATGCAAATCAAAAGCACCGACATATTTTTTGTAACCGCAAACAATACACTTGCCGCCTTTATACTCAACAACCATTTCTTTCAACTTTCGCCTTCTTTTTGAAACGGCCGCTTTCATATACTCTGCACGATCGGCGTATTTTCTTTTATCTGGCATACGTAAGTAAGTATACCACAACTTCCATTTACAGCCAACTGCTCTACCATTGAGCTACCCGGGAATGTTATTAGTTTATTTTAATGTGCATAAACGCCCCTGCATTATACGGAAGGATTGCATTTTTGGCAATATCTCGCGTATTATTTTTCCACAATCTCCACTGAGTCCATCGCCACCGGCTTCACCGGTTTGGATTTTTCGCCTTTACCGTTGTCGACAACTTTCGCTTGGGCAATCTTGTCGACCGCGTCCATGCCGCTTGAAACGTGGCCGAAGATGACATACGAACTCGGAAGATCGTAGTCTTTTTGAATGATGAAAAACTGGCTGCCGTTCGTGTTTGGTCCGGAGTTGGCCATGGCGACGGTTCCCCGCGTATATTTCCCCCCGAGGCTTTCATCGGCGAATTTGTATCCCGGTCCGCCGCTTCCGTCGCCGTTCGGATCGCCACCCTGGATCATGAAATCCTTCATGACGCGGTGAAAGACCGTCCCGTCATAGAAATTTTGCCTCGCGAGCGCAACGAAATTGTTGACCGTGATCGGAACCTTTTTGGCGTCGAGATCGATCGTGATGTCTCCTTCACTTGTTTTGATGATCGCCGAATAGGTTTTGTTTTTGTCGATCTGCATGGCGGGCGGCTGTTTCGCGTCGGTTGCTGAGTCTTGCCCGGCCGCGCTTTGGTCGCCTTGCGGCGCGCTCACCGAAAGGCGATGCGTCGCAGGAGATGTGTCCGGCGCGCGCTGCTGATATGACTTTATCTCATACTGCTGGGCGTCCCGCAGCACCTCCTGCTGCGGTTGTGGATTTTCTCCGCACCCGGCAAGAAAAAAAACGCTCGCGGCGACAAAGATGAGAAAAATATTTTTTGCGTTCCTGAACATATGCATCATAGCATTCTAATCTTGATTATTTTTTGAGAACTGCCATCTGGGAGGGAGAATATTCGCAACGGGGATTGGGATACTCGTCGTAGTCAGGGCAACAGTCTTCGTCGACATGAGGTTTGCCGCCCCTCCCGGACGGATGATCATGTTTAACGGAACAAGTCCGCAATCCATTGGAAAGCTTATCTGTTGGTCCCGCGAGAACCGGGGCGCTGTTGATCCGGGCAAGTTCCGCAGCGCGTTGTCTCGCAATCATCTTCGCCCTGGCGGCTTTGTCCGCTTGCGCTTTTGCCGCAGCCAGTTCCGCAGCCGCCGCTTCCGCATCTTGACTTTCTTTTAAAGCTGCTTCCTCCTTGGCTTTTTGAGTATTTTTCTCCGCCGCAACGGCACTCTTCACAATTTGTATCTCCGAATGCCTGTTCAAGACCTTGAAATTTTCTTGGCTATAATTGTAAAAAAGTTTCCCAACGCCCAAAAAAGAAACCCCAAAAACCACGGCGCAAACCAAAACCAACTCCGCGACTTCTCGGCTGTTCGGCTTGGCGCAGACCTCCTGAAAAAGATCCAATTTTATTTTCTTGGATTTTTTCGACTTTTTCAAATTTTTCGACTTTTTCGGTTTCTTGGATTTCATATTTTCGGCGACTCTGGGTGCATTATAGCAAAAATTTTCGATTTTGCTAAATTCTACTTCCGATAAATCCGCAAGCTGTTCCCCACGACCGAAACGGAGGAAAAGGCCATAGCCGCCGCGGCGATGACGGGATTCAAAAACCCGGCCGCGGCCAAAGGAATGGCGATAACATTGTATCCGAACGCCCAGAAAAGATTCTGCCGGATTGTTTTGAACGTCAGTTTGGATATTTTGACCGCTTCGACCACTTTTTGAAGATTGTTTTGGACAAGAATAATCTGCCCGGCGTCTTTGGCAATATCCTGCGCGCTCCCCATCGCGATCCCAAGATCGGCTTGGACAAGGCTTGGCGCATCGTTGATCCCATCACCGACAAAAATAATCTTTTCTCCCTGCTTTTGCAGATTTTTTATTTCCGCCGATTTTTCCGAAGGCAAAACTTCGGCTAAGACTTTTTCAATGCCCAATTCCTCCGCCACCGCTTCGGCGGTTTTTCGGTTGTCGCCGGAAATCATCGCAATCTTGAGCCCCATATTTTTCAGATCTTGAATCACGCCCTCTGCTTCATTCCGAATTTCATCCGCGACAACAATCGCACCGACCACTTCCGCTCCGTCCAACGCCCAGTTTTTCGTCGTTCAGCATTTCATCCGCCCACTGGGTGTCAATCTTATTTTCTTCAAGCAATTTTTTGTTCCCAAAAAGCAATTTTGTCTTGTGCTCCACGCACTCTCCAACTATCCCCATTCCCCGCATTTCTCTGATATTATTCACTTCAACGGTTTCGATGTTATTTTTTCCGACATAATCGGCTATAGTTTTGGACAAGGGATGCTCTGAATTTTTTGCCAGACTCCCCGCAATCTTAAGCAATTTTTCTTCCGAAATTTTGAATTTTGCCGCCCCTGGCGAGCCTCGCTCCTGGCGGGAATTTTGGATTTTGGAGATTACTTTGGGCTTACCCAAAGTGAGTGTCCCCGTCTTGTCAAAAACAACCATCGAGATCTCTTTGGCCCGCTCGAAGCTGTCCCCGCTCTTGAAAAGTATCCCGCTTTTGGCTCCGCGTCCCGTTCCAACCATGATCGCCGTCGGCGTTGCCAGACCCAACGCGCAGGGACAGGCGATAACCAAAACCGAGACCGCGTTGATCAGCGCCATTGAAAAATTATGTCCGGAAAGTTGCCAAGCTAAAAAGGTACCGATGGCAATGAGTATGATCACCGGCACAAAAATTCCCGAAATTTTGTCGGCCAATTTTTGGATCGGCGCTTTCGAGGCCTGCGCCTCTTCAACTGTCTTTACAATTTGCGCAAGGACGGTCCCTTCGCCGACCTCGGTCACTTTTATCTTGAGCACCCCGTCCTGATTGACCGTCGCACCGAAAACCGAAGCATATTTTTTCTTTTCAACTGGAAGCGATTCGCCCGTGAGCATCGACTCATCGACGTTCGATTCCCCCTCGAGCACGATTCCATCGAGCGGAATTTTTTCACCCGGCCGGACAACAAGCACATCTCCAACCTGAACTTCAAGAATATTCACCTCTTCTTCGCGGCCGTCTTTGATCACCCGCGCCTTTTTCACCCCGAGCTCCATCAAGCGTCGCATTGCCTCTCCGGCCTTTCCCGTGCTTTTGGCCTCAAAATATTTTCCGAGAAGAATGAGCGTGATGATGAGCGCCGCCGATTCAAGATAGCCTTCGCGGCCGGAAAATATCGCCCAGAGACTGAAAAAATAGGCGGCCAGCGTTCCGAGCGAAACCAGCGTATCCATATTGGCCCGCAACTTTTTGGCCTGAAGAAACGCCATCCGATGAAAACGCCATCCAAACCAAAAGACGACAATCGTCGCGAGAGCCAAATGCAGCCACATGACAAGATCAATGCCCAAGAATATTTTTTCCGATCTGATTTTGAAAAACATTTCCAAAATCAATGGCAAACTCAAAATCGCCGAGAGCAAAAATGCCCGCCAATCTTTTTTGTCGTCCTCTCCCCTGTGCTCATACTCCCCGTTTTCCATTTTCATTTCGTGCGAAAGGTTCGACCTTGAGGAATCCGCCGATAAGGCGGAGGGAAAGGTCGAACCTTGATTTGATTCAATCTGATAACCATTGCCAATAATAATTTTTTTTACATCTCCCTCGCTCAAAATATCAGAGTCGTATTCGACATAGGCTTTCTTGGTGGCAAAATTCACCGACGCGTTCAAAATACCTTTCGCGCGCAAAAGTTCTTTTTCGTTCAAAACCGCGCAGCTGGCGCAGGTCATGCCAAGAATTTTTATTGTGATTTTTTGAATATTCATTTTTTATTCCACCACGAATTTCCCGCGTACCATTCCCATCCCGCAGGAAAAATTGATGATGCCTTTGCTTTGCGGCGTGAACTGGACGACATTTTCTCCCAATTTCAAATTTTTCGAAATGTTATACGACGGCACAATGACCGTGCTCGTGCAGCCGGTGACATTCACTCCGTTGATCACCCACTTCACCAAAACACCCTGTTTCACCGTGAAAACGCTCGGCTCGAACCCGCTCGCCGTAACGTTCATCGTGACAGTTTGCGACGCTTGACCGGCCGGCTGCGCTTGCGGCTGAGACGCATCGTTTTTTGTCTCGCTCGTTTGCTTGTTTCCGGCAGAGCTGATCACATTCGTCTTCACGCCGCTCAAAGCCAGTCCGGAATTGAACGTATACACGGCGAACAAAATGATCAGCACGCCCGCCACTTTTTGAAAAACAGCAAGCCCCCGGTTTTTTGTCCACGAAGCCGTGATGCCCAAAACCAAAAGTGTGGGCAGAGTTCCCAGCGCAAAAAGGAATAAGCTCAATCCTCCGACCAAAAAACTGCCGGAAGCCAGCGCAAAGAGCTGCATGCTCTGCGTGAAACCGCAAGGCAGAAAAAAGGTGAGCCCGCCCAAGACAAACGGCGCCGCCATATGTTCCGATTTTTTCAAACCTTCCCAACGCGCGCTGAATTTTTTGGGCATTTTTATCCCAACCGCCGAAAGCGACGGAACCAGTCCGAGAATATTGAGCCCGAGCCAAGCCATAACCAGAGCTATAATAATCGTATAAATGGAAACAAAATTTCCGGAAATATTCAGCTCTCCGCCGACGGCTCCCAGCAACCCGCCCAGAATGAAAAATGTCCCGAGCCGTCCGATGTGGAAAAACAAGTTGGGTTTTATCGTATCGTTGAAAAAATTGCGTTTCTTGCCCGCTCCACTATCCCGCTCGGCGGGATAGTGGGCTGGGTGATATTTTTCGGAAAAAGCGATGACCACCGCGCCCACCACGGCGAGACACGATGAGACCGACGCAACGAGACCAACCAGAAAAGCCACGCCGTATGATATCGACTTGTTGCTCGCACCTATTCCGTTCGCAAGACCCGAAGCCTGGAAAAAATGGAATACAAACAAAATGGCGACAATGATCAGCCCCGCCTTCAGCCAGTCCGCGAGCGATGTTTTGTTTTTCGTATCGCTATTTTTTGAAACGGGCTCATTTTCATGAGCAGTGTAGCCGAATTTTTCCGCCATATTTTTTATCTCTTCGAAATCCGGCTCTTTGTCATCAAAAAATATTTCCGCCGAATCGATTTTACGATCGACTTTTACATTCCGAACGCCGGGGATATTTTTGAACTCTCCCTCAAGCAGTTTTTCGCAGCTCGGACAGTGCATCCCCTGGATATATATTTTTTTTGTTTTCATTTAATTATTTTGATAGCCGATTAATCGCCAAAATTTCATCGATCATTTCCTGTTTCCTCTTTTCGTTGGTTCCCTTCATGACATTCACAAAACAACTGTTGAGATGCCGCTCGAGCAGCTTATTGTTCGCCGATTTCAAAAGTCCCATCACCGCAAGGTTCTGCTGGAGGATGGCAATGCAGTATTCTTTTTCTTCGACCATTTTGATCACCCGCGCCAAATGGCTGTGCGCCTTCTTGAGCGCCGTGATGATTTCTTTGTTTGTGCTGCTTAAACCAGTTTTGACATTTGACATTTGAGCTTTGACATTTATTGATTACCTCCCCCCTAGGTACACTCTATCTTGTTATCCAATCCCCTGTCAAGTTTTTTCAAAATTTGCTATTATTCAAGCAAGAAACAGAAACCAAAAACCGAAAGGAGGTGACTTTATGGATACGCAATACAACTATAGCTACCAGGGCAATATGCCGCCGGAAGCCGCGGCGGGAACATTCGCACTCTTTGGCGGAATCTTTCTTTTCGTGATGATCATCGTGATCATCGTTTATATTATTGTCGCCCTGTCTCTCATGCGCATCGCCAAACGCACCAACACTCCCAACGCCTGGTTCGCCTGGATCCCGATCTTGAACTTGATTTTGATGCTCCAGATTGCCAAACGTCCGATGTGGTGGCTCATCTTTTTCCTCGTTCCGTTCATCAACATCGTCGGTGTCGTGCTTCAGTTTGTCATCTGGGTTGATATCGCGAAACTTCTCGGAAAACAAACCTGGGTGGGAATCCTGGCCGGGCTCATTCCGATTATCTTCGTCCCCTATCTCGCTTTTTCTGAAAACGGCAGCACTCCGGCGGCAACTACCTAAATTATATCAAACAAAAAAACAGCCCTTGATATATGATCTGTACCCCAAAAAGTGGACACTCTAAAAAAGAGCCTGTCCACTTTTTAATTTGGTATAATGTAATCAATTAACAAAAAAATATGAGCAAAAGAATTTTTACCCAGGAGCAGATTAGGGAGCTGCTGAAAAATC
>JAPLXD010000012.1 GCA_026396255.1 Candidatus Moraniibacteriota bacterium
AAGAAGACAGATTTTAGTATGATTACAAACGAGGAGATTGCTTTCGCTGAATATGATCTCAACACTAGGCCCAGAAAAAGGCTTAATTGGAAAACACCATTAGAAATTCTCAGTGTTGCACTTGAGGGTTGAATTCGCCAAGAAATCACTTGACAATTGGGTGGATTATTTGGCTTCTACTGAGTCAAAATATCCGGATTGGCTGAAATATTATACCTTCCGAAGCATTTTGAAAATGGGTCGTTGCGACAAAAAGAAAAAAGCATTTACCGAAAGATACGGAGGCGCAATCGCTCCTTTTCCGGATCTCAACCGCGAGGCGTTGGCAATTGTACTGGGTGATATTGAAAAACACGAGGGAGGAAATTCCGATCTTGAGTTTACGAAGCGCTTTGACATCAAAGAAGAAATCAAACAACAATATTGCCAACTTTTGAAACAGAAAAATTTTGCCAAGCTTTACGCCCTGGGCATAGAAGAATTCAAGCCTATTCCCGAGGAGCTGCTTAAAATTACCGAAGGCGAATGGAAAAAATTTTCAAGAGGATCTGACCACAATCCGCTCGTTGAATCGATTTCTGATTATGGCACAGGCTGGTGTTTACGCGGGGAAGCTATGGCCGAACGCTACCTTATCCGCGATCAAAACGATCTTTATATCTATTATTCTCTCGACAAAGAGGGCAAGCCAAATGTTCCCAGAGTGGTCATGGTGGTAAATTCAAACGGACGAATTGCGGAAGTTCGCGGAGTCGCCGAAGAAGAAAATCTTGATCCCTACATTGGCAATATTGTTGAGACTAAATTAAGCCAGCCGGAATTTGAAGAAGAGGGAAAGGCATACAAAAAGAAATCCGCTGATATGAAACTGCTGACGGAAATTGAAAAGAAAACCAAGACCGGACAGAGACTCGACAAAAATGACCTGATTTTTCTTTACGAAATTGATTCACAAATTGAAGGCTTCGGCTATCAGCGAGATCCCCGCATTGAAGAAATTCGGAAAGCCAGAAACAAGAAAGAAGATATGCTTGTTATTTTCGAATGTTCAAATGATCAAATCGCTGAAGGCCCGGAAGAGATCAATGAAAACACCAAAGCCTATGTCGGGGAGTGGAACATGGAAATTTTCCAAAAAATCAGAAAATATCCGCGTATCTTGCATCTCTATGAATCATTTCCGGACAAAAAAATATTCATGAGAACCTTGGAAACTGATCCGGCCATCAATTCTCCTGAATCGGCTGAAGAAACATTTGAAGAAAAAAATATATATCGGTCGAGTTGGGGAAAAGATATCCTTCACAAAACGCAGTTCAGCAAAGAAAGCCGAAAATATGATTTGGTGCGATTCACCGTTGAACAGCTTGGATTTTCAAACGGCGCGACCACGGATGAAATATATCAACGAGCCGAAAAACTGGGACTGGAACTTTGCCCGGCAGAAGTCGGTCCGCAATTGCGATTGCAATATCCCGGAAAAGAATGGATGCTTATTGCGATGAAACAAATTACCGACCGCGACGGCGATCCTGATGTGTTCTACCTGGGCTGGGACGGCGGACGGCTCGCACTCCGCGCGGGCAGCGCCCGGCCCGGCTACTGGCGGTCCCGACGACGAGTTTGTTTTCCGCCTCCGCAAGGAAACTTAGATACTTTGCAACTTGAAAACTTGAAAATTTTTGATGCTTTGGCTCTTTGACATTTTGATCCTTTCCGCCGCAGGCGGTCGACGCAATTTTTTGGTATAATAAAATTGGTTTGGTTGCATCGGACGGCTACGCCCGCCGAAGGCGGGTAAAGTTTTCCGAGACCTTTCCGGCAAATGCGAATTGAGAACGCAAGCGGTCAAGGCTTCTCGCGGAGTGGTTCGCATTTTGTCTCAAAAAAGAAATTTACTTGGTACGCGATGCTCGCGGAGTCTTGCTCCCGAATAAAATACAGCCTGCGATCCTCCGCTTTTGGCGGATTATCCGGGCGGTGTCATGGATGGCATTGCGTATATAACCGACCGCGACGGCGATCCTAATGTGTTCAACCTGAACTGGAACGACGGACGGCTCGCACTCAACGCGAACAACGCCAAGCCCGGCAACAGGTGAAATCCCGACAACAAGTTTGTTTTCCGCCTCCGAAAGTCGTTTCTTTTTCTCCGCGTTCACAAATCGCGGTTTTTCTTTCCCGGATTTTTCATTTTTTCTTTCCATCCCCACGACATCCGGCCCATCTCATCAAGTTTGGCGGCAATTTCTTCGAAGTGCCGGTTGGAAATCAATTTTCCCTCCCAGGCAACGGAAACAAGAAATTTGAGTTTGTCCAACAGAAAAATACACTCCGCAATTTTTTCAACTTTTTCTTCTTTTTTGGAAAAATACGCGACATACGCCAGTTCCAGCAAATCGAGAAATTTGTTTTCAATTCTGGCGCCGATCGTATAGCGCGCGCCCTTTTGCATATGCGGAACAATCGAGAGCCATATCAAATATCCCTCTTTGATTCTCTGAAGAATCGAGGCGCGAATCGAGAGAGAGAGAGAGAGGGGGGGGGGAATCTTCGCCATATTTATCATAATATCATATCTCTCGACAATTTGCTCGAATCCTGGCGGGAGTTTTTGCGCAGAAAAAGGAATCGGAAAGATGTGGCCGAATTTTCGCTGAATTTTTTGGACAATATTTGGGATCTTTATCGAGATCTGGGGGACAAAACATATCGTCATGGCAAATATCAAGCGTTCAGAATCAATGATCCGAAATCAAGGGACATTCATAAAGCCGGCGTTCGCGATCGGCTGGTACACCATGCGATTCATCGGATTTTGTATCCATATTTTGACCGCAAATTCATTTTTGATTCCTATTCCTGCCGTTTAAAAAAGGGTACGCATCGGGCGATAAATCGCTTTCACGGTTTTGCCCGGAAAGTTTCGCGCAATAATACCCGAACGATCCGGGTTTTGAAAGGCGACATCAGGAAATTTTTTGCCAGCATAGATCATAGAATCTTGAAGAATATTCTGGCGAAATATATCGCAGACGAAGATACGCTCTGGCTTTTGGCGCAAGTGATTGATAGCTTCACCTCACCCACTCCCACCCCTCAGTCCGCCTCATCGGCGGACACCTCCCCTCGGGCAGAGGAGGAAGATATTGCTATCGGCTTGCCGCTCGGCAATCTCACGAGCCAGCTTTTCGTGAATGTTTATCTCAATGAACTTGATCAATTCGTGAAACGGAATATCAAAGTGAAATATTATGCCAGATATTGCGACGATTTTGTCATTGTTCACGAAGATAAAAATTATCTGGAAAATATTATTCCGGAAATTTCGGAATTTTTGGGAGATCGACTGAAACTTTCGCTCAATCCTGAAAAAGTATTCATAAAAACTTTTTCTTCCGGCGTTGATTTTTTGGGCTGGGTGAATTTTCCGCGTCATCGAGTGCTCCGAAACTCAACAGAACGGCGAATGTTGAAAAATATCAAACGCAAATCAGCGCCAGAAGTCATCGCCTCTTATCTGGGACTGCTTTCGCACGGAAACACGCACAATCTTTCCGCAAAAGTACGAAAAAAATCGCTTTGAATGAAAATTGACTATTTTGCTTTATACAAGGCATTTTTTATCTTATAAAAAAGTCCTATTGACAGAAAATAGTCTGCTAGGTGTATAATAACATTAGAATCACCACAAAAAGAGCCCCTTAAGGTTTTGTCCTTCTGGGGTGCTTTTTATTTTTGTACTCCAATTTCTTCTGCAGATCATTCATAAAAGCCAGTTTATTGGCAGCAACTTTTTTCAAAAGAGCTGAATAGCGAAATCTGTTGGGTATCAAAACTTTCTCCAATTTGTCCTGTTGAATCAAATAGTGAACCAAGCAGTGAAAATCACCATCCCCGCTGACGATGACGGCTTTATTATAGTTCCGATAATCGATCATAGCCTGCAAGACAAGTTCCGCGTCGCAATTTCCTTTCACCTTGCCATCTTTATATTTCAGTGTAGGCTTGAAGATTAAAACATATCCGTACTTTTGCAAAGAATTGTATAAATCTTGATTCTCCGGCAAATAACCGATGAAAAGATACGCAACTTTTACAAGATACTTCTCGCGCAAATATATTCTAAACCGATCAAAGTCCAATTTCCAACCTGAACTCTGAATTGACAAGTTTAGATTCTGACTATCAATAAAGGCATAATTTTTCAGATCTTCCTCTTTCATTGCCTAAGTTTGATTATAGATGAAACCCGCTTTCACCTTCTTTTTCCATCCGCAGAATTTCTTGCGCGAGATTCTTGTATGATTTCGCGCCTTTAGAAAAGAGATCAAATTCGAAAATTGATTTTCCAAAACTGGGCGCTTCGGCGAGACGGACGCTGCGCGGAATGATCGCGTCGAAAACTTTTCCGGGAAAATGGTCTTTCACTTCGCGAACAACTTGGTATGACAAGCGGTTTCTTCGGTCGAACATGGTCAGCACCGCGCCCATCACTTTGAGATCGGGCTGCAAATTGTCTTTCACGAGATTGATCGTTTCCAGAAGCTGACTCAAGCCTTCGAGGGCATAGTATTCGCACTGAACCGGAATCAAAACCTCATCCGAAGCCACGAGTCCGTTGATGGTGAGCGGGCCGAGGCTCGGCGGGCTGTCGATGATGATATAGTCATAGTCCGTACGGATTTGGCGAAGGACATTGTACAACCTGTATTCCCGGTTTTCGAGATTCACGAGCTCGATCGTTGCTCCGGCCAGATCGCGGTTCGACGGCAGCAGGCTGTGCCCGAAATTTTGGAGCTTGATGATGTGCTCTCCCGGATGCTCTCCCAAAACCATACTGTGATAGAGGCTTTTTTTGATCGTCCGCGGATCCACTCCGAGCCCGCTCGTCGCATTGGCCTGCGGATCAAGGTCGACGAGCAGCACAAACTTCCCCGCCTGCGCGAGCGACACGGACAAATTGACAGCCGTGGTGGTCTTTCCCACACCGCCTTTTTGGTTTATTAGAGAAATTATTTTCGCCATAACAGGGTGAATTATAGCACAGAGATTGACATTTGCCCATTTTTTGGTTAGACTAAGGTATAAATTAAGCCGCGATGGCGGAACTGGCAGACGCACGGGACTCAAAATCCCGCGGTGGCAACACCATGAGAGTTCGACCCTCTCTCGCGGCACAAATAGGCGCAAAAACTTGCGGTTTATTTATGTATATTTGCTCATTTCAAAAAAAGGAGGGCATTTGGGTCATGGCTACCTGTCCATATTGTGGTAAGGAAATTGACGACAAATATCTGGAAGATACAGTCCGCGAAGCGAAAGAATGGAGCACAGTTTTCGTAGGCACAAATGCCCAATGCCCCCATTGCCAAAAAATCCTTTGGCTACCGAAAGACGGGGAGTTGAAACAACTCCAAATCGATTTCCTCGCAACCACAACGCCGACGGGGGTGCACTGATGCCAAAAAGGGTATATACCAAGAAAAATACCGCCTACGACTTGGTTCTTCCGGAAAGATATCTGGATGATTCGAGAGATGTCGAAGTATTCATCTCTACCGTCGCTGATGACAACATGGATCCCCGCTTTTCTGATGATGCCTTGCGCAACTATCAATCGTTTTTGGAAAAGCATTGCATCTCGTCAGCGGATGCCTTCAGCCCTGCGTTGGGACAAAATTATCGGATAATAACGATCGACGAGTGGAACGAGGAAAAGTACGCAGGAAAGTTCGTCGAGTATGGCGACCCACGTGAAGAGTATCGCTGCGACGCGGTAATCGTTTCCGGCACGAACATTCCGGTAGCTTTCCGAGTCGGAGATTGTCCCACCGTGTTGATTGTGGGGGAAGCTCCTCAAGACATAAGGGTTATGGCGCTTGTCCACGCGGGAAGGGCGGAACTGCGGGCCGAAGTGCTGAAAACCACGGTGGCTCGGATGATATCCGGTTTCCGAATGCATTTTCTTTCAGCCACGGCCTATGTTTTTCCGCACATCTGCCGGCATTGCTATGCTCTTCAATACCTGGGACCGGATGTTTCTGACCAAGAAAAAAATTTTCTGGAAACCATCGGCGGCATCCACCACTTGGATATGCTAGGTTGGCTGGAGTACCAACTTTTGGAGGCAGGTATCCGCCGCGTGTCGAAAGCTCATTTCCGCTGCACCGCCGGAATTTCGGAGAATTGCGCGAGCGCCCTGCTGCATAAGTCAAAAAACTTTAAGGGGCTTTTTTCACATTATCGGTCTTTTCACCGGAAGTCGGCCGAGGGACGGTTTATCGTCCTAGTGAGAATAATTGACCGGGAATTAGAGGAGGACGAATAGAAAGGCTGCTTGCATTTGTGAAGTGTACCCTCTGAAGTAGACACAAGTAAAAAAGGTCAGACGCAAGTCAAAAGATGATTTCTGTAGTTCACAGGGGTCATCTTTTTTAAATTCCACTGCTGTCTTTCTTGATTGTAGTATTTCACATATTCAGTG
>JAPLXD010000024.1 GCA_026396255.1 Candidatus Moraniibacteriota bacterium
AAAGATCTAGAGAGAAAAATCAGGACATGGAACCGAGAATACAACAACTTGGAACACTGCGGTTTGAATGGAAAAACTCCAAATGAAATGCTACGATTGTTAATAAATACGGAACCGACAAATGTCTGTGTCTAAAACAAAAAGCCCCGACAAGTTGGGGCCGCTCAAACCAAATTTTCTAGTTCAGTACTTCTTCCGTCACGCGGTTGCGGCAGACTTTTTGGAGTTTGGCATCGCTGATTTTGTCGCAAATGGAAAAATCTTTTTTGGAAACGGCGAGATCCCGCCAGCAGCTGTTCTGGTCGAGACCCGAGAGATTCGCGCATTGGTCCGCCGAATCTTTCGGAGCGACCGGACGGTCTCCGCAGACTTCCTGGCAATATTTCAAATTGTCCGCATTATCTTTATATTGGGCGCAATTGTTGTCGCAATCGGAACTTTGGACATTGGGCTGGCCGCTGGCCGGAGCAGTATTGTCCACTTCCGAGGGAGTGCTCACTTGATCGCCGGATTGATCGGCATTCTGATTGTCAGTTTGGCTGCCGGCTTGGTTTTGCGTTGCGCTATTATTTGTTCCGGAATTTTTGGCCGGGGACAAATAGCGCTTCTTCACCACGCCATAGGCAAAATACAAAACGGCCGCGGCCGCGATGACAAAAATAATCGGAAGAATTAATTTGGTTTTTTTCATAATCCTAGTACGCGCTGCTGATGTCAACTTTGGTATAATAATACTTCAAAATCCAGTCCCACGATTTTCCGTCCTGGGCAAAACCCAAGGCGCCGTGCGCCGAAAGCCCCCACATATGGTTGCCTCCGTCGCCGGGATTGAGACCCTTTTTGATTCCAAGCTGATTGTCCTTCACTGATTTGAGATACGGATAACCTTTCTGGTCAGGGTAATCTCTCGTTTTTCCATCCGTATAGGAGCAATAGGGGGTGAGCGCCACGTCGCCTTTGTACGTCACGATTT
Source organism: Candidatus Moraniibacteriota bacterium (assembly GCA_026396255.1). Taxonomy (GTDB): domain Bacteria; phylum Patescibacteriota; class Minisyncoccia; order Moranbacterales; family UBA11712; genus JAPLXD01. The sequence continues at coordinate 974 of JAPLXD010000024.1, forward strand.
TTCCGCGGGTGTCATTGGCCGCATCCTTGATGTGCGAATGGTCTTTTTCCCAGTCGTATCCGCCATAAATCTGGTTGGCAGAATCGCTCCGGATTTTGAATCCTAAGAGACTGTTTCCCGACTTTCCTCCATATTTTGTGGCGTTCTCGATATACCAGTCGCCGTACGTCCGGAAAACGGTCGTCATCACCCGCACATGGTCAGTGTCTCCCGTTCCGGTCGTTTCCCCCATTCCCCAAACATACTGCTCGAGCGGCAATTTGTTGATTATCCAAATTTGAGTGACATTCTTGGAAGTATTATTGTATATATCTTTGCCTTGGTAGCAATGGACTTCGATCTTTCCCCGATAGTGGTCGTACGAATCGCTGCCGTGGGTATTGAAAATGATCGTCGAATTGTCGCCGTCAGCGGCGTCAAACCAGACATGGTCCGAAACCGACGTGGAAGCGATGGATCCGGAAACTTTCAAATTGCCATTGCCATCATAATCCACCTTGGTCGTGGAGCCGCCCGCAATTTGAGCGATAACATCTCCGCCGTCGTCTTTTCTGATATTATATGTCTTGTTGGCATCGATCTTGAAGGTGTCGGATTTTGAATTGTACCGAATCCCCACCGAAATTTCCGGCCCGAGCGAACCAGTTTGGTTTGTGCTTGTTGTTGGAGCCGGAGTTGTCGCCGGAGTCGTAGCTGTCGTTGGAGTCGTGTTATTCCCCATTTTTTTCAGCGTATCCTTCACCGCGTTGTATTCCTTGCGATTTATGGACGGAAGATATTTTTGCCAAAGCGCCGGATCGACTCCGTTGTTCTGAAGCAGCAGCTGCCATTTCGTCACGGATGATTTCGCCTCAACATTTTTTGAGGAAAAGAAAAATCCCCCGCTCGTCGTTATGAAAAACGCGATGATGATGAGGGATATATATGCTATTTTTTTGATTTTTTCTTTTTGCATTGCAGTATATTCTATTTTAGCACATTTTCGAAAAAAAGTCCATTCTCAACCGCTCAAAAGTATCTAAGAAATCGAAAAAACACTGCCTCCCCAAAGCAGCGGGAGATACCCGCCCGCAATCGAGCCGAGAAACAATCCGGTCATGATGAAAGTTTTGGACATTTATTTTTTTCGTTATATAGATATTTTATCACAATCCGTCCGTTTTTTCTATCAAAAAAACAACCCCGACTTGCGTCGGGGCTGTTTTGAAACTTTTTGGATATATAGTTTCGCTTAGACCTTTTCCACTTTGGTCGCGTTCGGTCCTTTCGGGCTTTCGCCGATTTCGAAAGAAACTGTGTCGCCTTCCTTGAGGTCGTTGAAGTCAACTCCGACGAGCTCGCTTGAGTGGAAGAAGAGATCTTTGTCACTGCCTTCTTGGGCAATGAATCCGAATCCCCGGTCTGTGAGTCTCTTGATTGTTCCTTGTGCCATTTTTCTTTGGAGATTATTTAAATTCACATCTATCCCTCACCACTTTCCCTTGAAAGCCCTTGATGCCCGCCATTATTTCCAAGAAAAGTGGTGAGGGATGAACTTGTAATGCAAAAATGAGTTCGACGACGCTGCTATTGCATACTCTTGTGATGTGATAAGTATAGCATTTTCACGCATTTTGTCAACCGGAAGGCGAAGAACCGCCCAAAATCTTGCCAATTGTGCCTTCGTCCTGGCAGTGAAACAACCAAAAAACCCTTGCAAAAGGGCTGGTTGGAAAATGTTTCTCAAAAGAAATCAAACGAATTGATTTACTCCTACTCCACCGGATAGCAACGCACAAAAAGGTTGGCGATGAAAAGCAAGAGCACGAGCGAAACAAAGAGCCAGGCATATTTCAGATATTTTTTTTCCGCGAACCAGACGGCCGGACCGAAAAGGATCGGGAAGCCGAGGAGCATATACCGCGACCAGCTGGTGAGCGTGCCGGAAGTGAGGGCGGCTGCCAGAATGAGAAGAGGGAACAGGAGATAGATCCGGCGCACTTTTTTCCAGCTGATCCAGAAAGCCCAAAGGGAAAAGAAAAAACTGACCAGATAAATCGTGTACTGCGCATGCGAGCCATCCAGCAATTTCGTCGGCGGAACCATGTATTCGCGCGCCTCCCACACCAAAGAAAGGAAGAAATTGCCGTAGCCCCGGCCCCAATTTTTTTCCGTCTGAAGGAAAGCAAAAGCGTTTCCAAATTTGTGGAAATTATAGTACGCAAAAGAAACAACCGAAACGAACGGCAAAAGAAGCGGCCACCAATCCCATTTCCGGAAAAATATTTTCCGGTCTTTCCCGCTGACCACAAAATATTCCGCGATGAGAGTTGGCGCCATGAAAACTCCGTAGGGTTTGGTGAGCGCGAGGAGCGCCGCCACGATTCCCGCCCAAAGCCATTTTTCCTTTCTTCCCAGGTACAAACTCAACGCGGCCAGAAAGACAAAAAGCGATTCGGGATAGACGGCGACCAAAAAATATGAGGCCGGCCAAAACAAAATAAAAAAGATGATATACCGGCTGGTTTTTTCCGGATAATCAAGGCGTGCCAGCTTATAGATAACAATTGTAGCCAGAAAAGCGAAAAGGATACTAAGATCAAAGGCGACTTTTCCCGGCCGCAGGTTGGTGATTTGGTGCGCCGCACGAATAGAAAGCGGATAGAGCGGCCAGAAAGCGACGCTCGATTGCCGGTCGGGTGAATAGGAATATCCTTTTTGGGAAATTTCCGTGTACCAGCCCGAATCCCAGCGATAATAGGCCGGATCAAATTTGTTTCCGCAGCTCTTGAGACCCGGCCATTTGGAAAGTGATTGGCTGAAATGACCGACAACAAGAAGCAATACCAGCCAGACCAAGAATATTGCCAGGATCAATTTGTATTTTTTGAGCGCAGACTCCATGATTTGTTTTCGCTATTTTTTATTTCGGCTTATCGAAAAAGAATTCCGGCTGCGATAGCTTCTCCCCACGACCACTCCGACAACACTCCCGAAGATCACCCCGGCCGCAAAATCGGAAAACCAGTGAATAGTCATCGACACGCCGATACCGACATAAAAAGCATAGACCAGAGCAATGAATTTCACTAATTTGTTTTTCGGAAAAAGCGTAGCCAGCGTCACCGCCATCGCAAACGCGATCGTCGTGTGCGAAGACGGCCAACCGAAAAATATTCCTCCGCGCAAAATCCCGAAATGGAAAATGCGGGTCATATCGATAGCAACGATGCTCCCGAAAACATCCGACGGACCCGGCCGGCCGGTGAAAAATTTGTAAAAATCAGAAACCAAAAGCCCCAAAAGCGCCGCTTGGCCGAGCGCGAGAGCGGTACCCGCCAACTTGGCATTTTTTCCAGCCGAACTGATGAGATAAAAAAGCAAAATTCCCAAAAGCGGAATGAAAGCGCCCGCCAAAACCGCCGGCCAGAAAAAAGTTTGCAGCGCGGCAGGGCGCGTGGCTTGGAAATAAGCCCAATCAAAACCGGACGCGACAAAAATATAGGTGAGCGCAATCGCCAAAAGATGCCAAAGAAAATTGCGCCCAAAAAAAATGTTCTTTATATTCTTCAAAATATTGTGGAAAAATCCCTGCATGAAAAAAAATAGACAATCAATGATTCTATTATAACCTCAAAAAAGAGAAAGGCCTAGCAAAAACAATATTTTTCGGCACACCCCCGTTTTCTAACCAATAGCTTGGAAACACTTAATTAATTGTGTCGGCGTTTTAAAATTAATTCCCATGTGCAATCTTTCAGTGTTGTAGTAGATGAGATACATAGGTAACACTCTGTTGAAGGTGCGAACATCCACCGAAAC
>JAPLXD010000038.1:0-2172 GCA_026396255.1 Candidatus Moraniibacteriota bacterium
AGCAAGGGCGTCGCGTCCTCGACCGGTTGGTCGGTTTTGAACTTTCCCCTTTTCTTTGGGACAAAATCCGGCGGGGACTCTCGGCGGGACGCGTGCAATCAATCGCGCTTCGCATCATTGCCGAACGCGAACGCGAAATTGAAAAATTCAAAAAAGAAGAATTTTGGACGATTGCGGCGGACTTGAAAAAGAAAATGGAGATCGGATCTCCGAAAGGAGATGCGATCTCCGGATTTGAAGCTTCTCTCACGCATCAAAACGAGAAAAAAATAGAAGAAGTCATCACGCTGAAACTTTTTGCGGGAGATTATAAGACGAAGAAATCGGTCATTGCGGACAAAAAGACGACGGATGAAATCACCGCGGAACTGGAAAAGGCGGAATACATTGTGCAAGAAATCACGAAAAAGGAAATCACGCGCACTCCCCCGGCACCGTTCACGACTTCGACGCTCCAGCAAGCCGCCATCAATTCGCTCGGATATTCGGCCAAAGTGACGATGATGCTCGCCCAGAAACTGTATGAACAGGGCCACATCACCTATATGCGCACCGACAGCACGAATTTGTCGCTCGAATCGATGCTCGCCGCAAGAAAAACGATCGAAAAAGTTTTTGGAAAAAATTATACGTTGGAAAGTCCGCGCTTCTATAAGACCAAATCCAAAGGCGCTCAGGAAGCCCACGAAGCTATCCGGCCGACCAACCCCGGCCAGATGCCCGATGACCTCAATAAATTGGAGGAACGCCAGCTCAAACTCTACGCACTGATCTGGCGAAGAATGTTGGCTTCGCAAATGCAACCGGCCGTGCTGAACTCGGTGAAAGTTTTGATTTCGGCCAAGGTCTCATCCCTCACCACTTCCAACAAAAAAAACAAACAGAATATAAACGTCGCGAAAATTGATTCGTCCGCAAAAGTGGTGAGGGAGGAGCAAAACAATTATATTTTCCAGGCCAACGGTTCGACCGTGAAATTTGACGGATATTTGAAGGTCTATTTACCCCTCACCACTTCTCAAAATAAAAATAATGAATCTAATAATAATCTAAAAGAAGATAGCTCGAGTGAAGTGGTGAGGGGTAAAATGCCGGTCACGGAAAACCTTTTGCCCGAACTCAAAGAAAAGGAAATTTTGGATCTGGAAAAATTGGTTCCAGCCCAAAAATTTACGACTCCCCCACCCAGATATAGTGAAGCCTCACTCGTTCGCGTGATGGAAGAATACGGTATCGGCCGGCCGTCGACCTACGCGCCGACGATCTCGACGATCATCGATCGCAAATATGTTGAAAAAAACGAAGAGAAAAAGTTGCAGCCGCTGGAAATCGGACTTTTGGTGAACGATTTGCTCGTTGAACATTTCCCGCAGATCGTGGATATGAAATTCACGGCGCAGATGGAAGAAAATCTCGACGAGGTGGCGCAGGGTAAAAAGAAATGGGTGCCGGTCATCAAAGAATTCTATGACCCGTTCCACAAAAATCTGGAAACGAAATCCGGCGAAGTGAAGAAAGAAGATTTAATGCAAAAACTCGGCCGCCAATGTCCCCAGTGCGGCGGCGATCTGATCATGAAATTCGGCCGCTTCGGAAAATTCATCGCTTGCATGAAATATCCGGAATGCAAATATACGGAAAAAACCGCCGAGGAACAAAAAGAAGAAGATGAAAACAGCGGCGAAGTTTGCGAAAAGTGCGGCGCGCCGATGGTGGTGAAACGAGGCCGTTTCGGAGCGTTTCTGGGCTGCAGCAAATATCCGGAATGTAAAACCATCAAATCGATCGCCAAAAAAACGGGAGTGAAATGCCCAAAGTGCCACGAAGGCGACATCCTTGAGCGCAAATCCAAAAAAGGCAGATTATTTTTCGGCTGCTCAAAATATCCCGCCTGTGATTTTTCTTTGTGGAACAAACCGACCGGCGAAACTTGCCCGAAGTGCCAAGGCCTTCTGACTTTCCAAGCCAAAGGCAAAGTGAAATGCGGCAACAAGGAGTGTGGGTATGAAAAAAACTAAGAGTGCAAAGCGAAAAGCGAAAAACTGCAACGTAAAATTCAAAACAAAAAAATCCTAGAGATTAGCTCTGGGATTTTTATATTCTACATTAAATAGGGTTTGATTGCATCTTTCAATTTCGCAACCAGATCGTGACCGACATCAATTTTTGACC
>JAPLXD010000038.1:2178-7340 GCA_026396255.1 Candidatus Moraniibacteriota bacterium
GTATACTCTCTGGATTTTCATCAACCCATTCTTTTCCATTAAAACTTCTCGGTGAATTGTAGCGAGGTATTCCATGAAAATGAAGATGGTTTAGTTTGTTTCCCATCTGCCAATAATTGAATCTGTCCGGTTTGAACATGTCTATTTTTGAAAGAGTCGTTTCTATTTCATCCATGACATCTTTCAGCTCATCAATTTCTTCCGTTTGCAGTTCAGAAATTTTTTCGACCGGTCTTTTGCAAAAAATAATATAGCAGCCCAAAGTGTGCTGCCGATAGCTGACTTCAAGCGCCCAGTAATCATATTTTTTCAAGAATCCTTCCGTATATTTATTTTTTGTATCCCAAAGCGAACGATCAGTCATATAAATTTGCCCTTTCCGCGTAGTAATATTACACTGAAAGTGTAGCAAAAATTCAAAATGCACGCAATTTGAGATACTATCTCGAGTATACTCGAGATAGTATCTCAAATAACTTCATGACTCTCGACGAACTTTACGCAAAATTCAAAAATCCTTTGAACCAGCAGCAGCGAGCCTTGGTGGCAGAGGCTTTTGCATTCGCCGAAAAGGCGCACGAGGGACAAAAGCGAAAATCGGGCGGGGACTATTTTGAACATGCGGTTGAAACCGCCGCGATCCTCGCCGAGATCGGAATGCGCTCCAAAACGGCAGCTGCCGCCCTTCTTCACGATGTTCCCGAAGACACGACTATCACGCTTGAGGAAATTCGCGCGAAGTTCGGCGACGAAATCGCGCGCCTTGTCGACGGCATCACCAAGCTCGGAAAATTCAAATTGCGCGGCGACAAAAAAGAAGTCCAACTTGAAAACCTGCGCAAAATTTTCATGGCCATGGCGGAGGATATCCGCGTCGTCCTCATCAAGCTGGCCGACCGGCTCCACAATATGCGCACCTTGGACGCCCTCCCTCCGGAAAAACAGCAACGAATTGCCCATGAAACGATGGATATTTTCGCTCCAATCGCCAATCGTCTCGGAATCGGCGAAATCAAAGGCGAACTCGAAGACTTGTCTTTCAAATATCTCGACCCGGAAAACTATAAGCTCGCAAAAGACCTGCTCGACAAGGAATTCAAAGAACGGAAAAAAGATGTCGAGGTTGCCATCCAGGAACTGCGCGCCGAACTTTTGCAATACAAAATAAAAGTGCTGGATGTCCACGGACGGGCAAAGCACATCTATCGCTTTTTTTTGAAACTGCAAAAACACAATATGAACCTCGAACGGGTGTACGACGTCGTTGCTGTCCGCGTGATCGTCCCCGAAATTCCGGACTGCTATGAAGCGCTCGGAATCGTCCACAAAAAATACCGTCCGCTCGTCGGACGGATCAAAGACTATATCTCTCTCCCAAAGCCGAACGGCTACCGCTCGCTCCACACGACCGTCTTCGGCCCGCGAGGACGGATCCTTGAAATCCAGATCCGCACGCCGCGGATGCACAACGAAGCCGAATTCGGAATCGCCGCCCACTGGATATATTCATCGGCCAAAACCTGGCGCGACTATTTTCTGCGCCGCTATTCCCCGGAGGAAATTCCCGAGCAGGAGTTGTTTTGGGTGAAGCAACTCCGCGAATGGCAGACGGAAACCGGACAAGACGAAAACGACGAAGATTTTTTGAGCAGCGTCAAGATCGATTTTTTTCAAAACCATATTTTTGCTTTCACTCCGAAAGGAGACATCATAAACCTTCCCGAAGGTGCGACGCCGGTTGATTTTGCCTATGCTGTCCATAGTGAAATCGGCGCCCGCACTACCGGCGCAAAAGTAGATGGAAAGCTGGTGGCGCTTGACTTCAAAATTCGCAACGGCCAAGTTGTGGAAATTCTCACCTCCAAAGAAATGAAATTGCCGAACCAGGACTGGCTGCGGATCGTCAGCACGACTTATGCCAAATCGCGCATCAGGCAACAACTCCGAAAAGCGGGAATTCAGACGCGGTAGCGCCTAGGAAACTTTGCTTAGGATATTGTCCAACTCTTCTTTTGAATAAAAGTCAATCATGATCTTTCCGCCGTTTCCCGCTTTTTTGATGCTCACTTTCGTGCCGAGCTTTGCGGCAAATGTTTCTTCTTCAACTTGAAACGGCGAGACGCTTGATCCGATTTTTCTTTGATGAGTCGCCACCGTCACTTCTTTCACTTTTTCCTCCGTCTGCCGGACAGTCAAGTTGTCTTTGAGAATCATCTCAAAAAGCGCTCTCTGCTTTTCCTGATTTTCGATCGCGAGGATGGAACGGGCATGTCCTTCGCTGATTTTTCCTTCAGTGAGCGCGCGCTGGATTTCCATCGGCAAAGCCAGAAGACGCACTTTGTTGGCGACCGCGCTGCGGCTTTTTCCGACCTTGTCTGCCACTTCTTCCTGGGTGAGGTCGAATTCTTCGATCAATTTTTTGTACGCCCGCGCTTCTTCGAGTACATTGAGATCGTGTCGCTGGATATTCTCCACCAGGGCCAGTTCCAATTTTTCCCGCTCTCCCGATTCTTCACGGATGATCACCGGAACCATCGTGAGTCCGGCCAGTTTCGAAGCCTTGAGGCGACGTTCCCCGGCGATGAGTTCATATTGATCGGGTGCGATTTTCACGACCACCAGCGGCTGGATGATCCCGTGTTCTTTGATGGAGGCCGCCAGATCCGCCAATTCTTTTTCGTCGAAATTATGCCGCGGTTGCTGGGGATTGGAAGCGATTTTTTCGATCGCCACCTCGAGAAAATCGTCCTGCAGCTCTTCCGACTGAACTTTCGCCGGAGTTGAGATATTATTCCTCGCCGGCTTACCCGCCTCATCGGCGGTCAGGTTTTTCTGGGGAATAAGCGACGCCAGTCCCCGACCAAGCCCATAATTATTGTTTGCCATATTTTTGTTTTTGAAGAAATTTATTGCTGGGTTTATTATACCAAAAAAAGAGAATATGATAAAATGGCAATATTCACCTTATCTTCCCTGATGACAAAAAACAAATACAAAGAGCTGGAGAAAAAAGCTGAAATATTGATGAAAAAAACGCTGGATCCGCAGCATGATTTTTCGCATATTCAAAGAGTGGCGGAGAATGCTCTCAAAATAGTTGACGTGTTGAATCTAAAAAACAAGATTGATATAAATATTATCAAAATCGCCTGCCTATTCCATGATATTGCTTTTACTCGGCATAGGCCTTCTTTTTTGACTTGGATCCTCGAAGGAAAATACTCGGTTCGAATTTTGAAAGAATCGGATATTCTCTCTTTCTTAAGCAAAAAAGAATTTTCTCTTGTTGAAAAAGCAATTCTCTATCACGGCTTGGCTTTTCCCCTCCGAAGGCTCAACCGAAAAAGAGATGCAAGACGCCGATATACTGGATCAATTTAGCCGGGATCGCCTAAAAAATATTGAGAAATCAAAATCGAGTGGTGTTTTTTCGATGGTTATCCATATTTTCCTCAATCCAGTTTCGAAGTTTGTACTAAAGAATATTCGTTTCTTTTTGAATTTTTCCCAACTGGCAGAAATATTTTATTGCCAAAACAACCTCGAGGAGTTAAGGTGATTATATGATCACCGATGAAGTGAAAATCAAACTTCGGGCTGGAAAAGGCGGCGACGGCAGCGTGGCTTTTGACAAGACAAAAATGAGCCTCGGGCCGACCGGCGGACGGGGCGGAAACGGCGGCAACGTATATTTCGAAGGCGTTTCCGACATCACGGCGCTCAACAAGTACAAGAGCCAGAGAGAATATTTTGCCCAGGACGGGAAAAACGGAAAAGGCGACCGGTCAAGCGGACACGAGGGCAAAGATTTGGTTTTGACGGTTCCGATCGGATCGGTCCTTTTTGACGTGAAAAACCCGCCAAAGGCGAGGCTCGCCGACAAAGGCGGCAAGAAAGAATTTGAAATCACCCAGCCAGGCGAAAGGATTCTGGCAGCCAAAGGCGGCCTCGGCGGCCGGGGCAATTTCTTTTTCCGCTCGTCCCGAAACACCACTCCGAAAGAATTTGAATTTGGAAAACCGGGAGAAGAATTTGAATTCGCGGTCGAGCTGCGCTTGATCGCCGACATCGGTCTGATTGGTTTGCCGAACGCCGGGAAATCAAGCCTTCTCAACGAGCTCACCAACGCCAACGCGAAAGTGGCTAATTATTCCTTCACCACCCTCGAGCCGAATCTCGGCGTCATCGACCATTTGGTCATTGCCGATATCCCCGGCCTCATCGAAGGTGCCTCACTCGGAAAAGGCCTGGGAATCAAATTTTTGAAGCATATCCGGCGAACCAAAATTTTGGTCCACTGTGTGTCTGCGGAATCGGAAGATCCCAAGAGAGACTATAAGATTGTCCGGAAAGAGCTCAAAGATTTTGCCAAAGAATTGGCTGAAAAAAAAGAAATCCTCCTCCTCACGAAGTCGGATCTGGTTTCAGAAAAAGAACTCAAGAAAAAAATGGCCATCCTGAAAAAAATAAAACCGGACGCCGGATCCGTTTCCATTCACGATTGGGACAGCCTCAAGAGTTTGAGCGAAAAATTATTGGGTATTATATAGAGACTTCTATAGAAGTCTCTATAGATGAAATCCGCTCTCAAAATCGCTGCATATTGAATCAATATATAATTTGCGGTATATTATAATCATGGAAAATCCAAATTTTTTGAAACAAAAATACAATCTGCACAAAGCTCCTGAAGTGGAGCGCTCGGCAAAGCGCGCCCAGCAAAGAACCGGTGAAAAAGTCCCGCAAAATCCGGAAGTCAGAATCCAAAACTATCTCGACCGGCTCAAAAACATCATAAATTCCCCAAAACTGGAAGAGCACCCTGATTTTGACAGACAAGAAAGGAACATCAACCTGTTGAAAAGTGCACTATATCAACAATTTGTCATCAAGCCGGAAAAGGTTCCGGAGTCATATTTCGATTCCGTCAAGCGCAGACATCACGATGAAGGACATGGCGATATCGAAATTCCCGAAGATTATCGCCACGAACTTTTAGGAATAATTGTCAATGACCAAAAGGGCTAGTTCAACAAGTAAGTGCAACACTTTGATGTAAAATCAAAGTATGTACAAACATTTCTCAATTGAGGAGCGGGAGAAGATCCAAGAGCTCCTCTGGCAAAAAACATCCGTCCGCGAAATTGCGAAAACCTTGAACA
>JAPLXD010000045.1 GCA_026396255.1 Candidatus Moraniibacteriota bacterium
AATCCTATGATCGAATGCAAAAATTTGTGCAAAACGTATATAAACGGTGACATTGAAACCCAGGCGGTTTGCGGTATCTCTTTCAAGATCGAAAAAGGGGAATTTGTCGCGATCATCGGACCTTCGGGATCGGGGAAATCGACCTTGATGCATATTCTCGGAGCGCTCGACACTCCGACTACCGGCCAATATTTTCTCGACGGAAAAGAAGTTTCGCGCTTGACGGATGACGAGCTGTCTGATCTTCGGAGAGAAAAAATCGGCTTCGTTTTTCAGTCCTTTAATTTGCTGCCTCGGACAACCGTGCTGCGCAATGTGATGCTGCCCCTTCTTTATTCGGATCTGACGCCGAAAGAACGGGAAGAAAAAGCGAAAAAAGCGCTTCTTTATGCCGGAATGGACAAGGACAAATTCGCGAGCCTTTCCAACCAGCTTTCCGGAGGGCAGATGCAGAGAGTGGCTGTCGCCCGGGCGCTTGTCAATGATCCGGCGATCATTTTGGCGGACGAACCGACGGGAAATCTAGACACGAAAACCAGCGCGGTTGTGATGAAAACTTTTCAGGAACTCAATGAACAAGGGCATACGATTGTGATTATCACACATGAAATGGAAGTGGCGGGATTTGCGAAGCGCATCATATCTATTCGGGACGGGCTTATCGAAAAGGACGAGAAAATAAATAAGGCCAAGAAATTAACATGATATCCGATATTTTCAAAGAAACAATTTGGTCGCTGTCTTCGAACAAGGCCCGTTCCGGGCTCACCATTTTGGGTATCGTTATCGGAATTGCGTCGGTGATCACGATGGTGGCGATCGGACAGGGCGCGCAGAGCTCGATCTCGAAAAATATCGAAGCGATCGGATCGAATTTAATCATCATTATGCCCGGCGCGCAGCGCGTGGGGGGGATCAGCCAAGGAGCGGGAAGCAACCAGACTTTGATCATTGAAGATTCGGACGCGATCAAAAGCCAGGTGCAAAGCATCACAGCGGTCGCTCCGGAAGCTTCGCGGCGCTATCAAGTGACGGCCAAAGGCGCGAATACCAACACGCAAATCATCGGCACGGTTCCCGATTATATGACAGTCAGAAATATCACGATGAACATCGGAAATTTTTTCACGGACCAACAAGTGACAAGTTCGGCCAAGGTGGCAGTTCTCGGGCCAACGGCGCGCGATGATCTTTTTGGCGCGAATGCTGATCCGACTGGCCAGTCGATCCGGATCAAAAATGTTGATTTCCAGGTGATCGGTGTGACAACGTCCAAAGGTGGAACCGGTTTTTCGAATCCGGATGATGCCATTTTTTTTCCGCTCAACAGCGCCCAGCACTTTTTGGCGGGAAACGTCTTTTTGTCGGACATCAGCGTGGCGGCGGCGGATCAAAATTCAATGGCGGCCGTCCAGCAGGAAATTTCGGATTTGCTGCTCGCGCGCCACAAGATAACGGATCCCACGCAAGTCGATTTCAGTATTTTGAACCAGAATGATATCATCGCCACTGCCACGAGCATCACGGGCACTTTCACCATTCTCCTTTCGTCCATTGCCGGCATTTCACTTCTGGTGGGAGGGATCGGCATCATGAATATGATGCTCACAAATGTGACGGAAAGGACGCGTGAGATAGGCCTGCGCAAAGCGGTCGGGATCAGAAAAATATACATCAATCTGCAATTTTTGGCCGAAGCGGTCATGTTGACATTTTTGGGAGGTTTTATGGGTATTATCCTAGGATGGTTGGCGTCGCTGGCTGTGACCAGGTTTGTTCCAAGCCTCACGACCCAAATTTCGACGTCGTCGATCTTCCTTGCTTTCGGTGTTTCGGCGGCAGTGGGGATCATATTCGGATTTTACCCGGCGAGACGGGCGGCCAATCTCAATCCGATTGAAGCATTGAGATATGAATGAGATAGGCCTATAATAAAGAGTAAGCTTTGATATATGCAAAAAGCAAACATCCTCAAAAAAAATGCCATTCTTCCGGCAACTGCCGAACCCCTTTTCGTATCGAAAAAATATGTGGTTTATAGTTCCGCCATGGGGATAATTCTGCTTGCTTTGAGTTTGGTGGCCAATTTTGCGGCGAATGTGTTTGCGACGAACCGGATGGGGAATCCGGTGAGTGACATTATTTTGGACAATATTCCGACATATAATGTGAGCGTGCTTTTTTTCCAAGGGTTTGGTCTTTTTTTGGCTCTCGCCGCAGTGCTCCTGATCATCAGACCGAAGAGAATCCCCTTTGCTCTGAAGAGCCTTGCCGTATTCATTTTGATCCGTTCGGCTTTCATCATCCTGACCCATATGGGACCGCCCGCGAACGAAATGTTTTTTGACCCGGGCACCATATCGAAAAAACTGACGGCCGGCGCGGATCTTTTTTTCTCGTCCCACACCGGGCTTCCTTTTCTGGCGGCGCTCGTTTTTTGGGAAGAAAAAATTTATCGCTATTTGTTTCTCACTTTGTCGCTCGTTTTTGGCGCAGCCGTCCTTCTCGGCCACCTGCACTATTCCATTGATGTTTTTTCCGCCTTCTTCATCACTTATGGCATCTACCATATCTCGCGGACGCTTTTCAAAAAAGATATGAAGTTGTTTGAAAAGGCCTGATTTGATAAATTAGCTTTTCCAATTTCAAAAATACCGTTTTTTATCCCAGAGACGGTATTTTTTTATCCAGCCGCAAAAACTTTCTTTTTTTGGAAAAAGATTGCTATAATTGAAGAACAATCCCTAGCCAAAACAGATATGAATTCTGTCCATCTCCTCGATATCACCAATTTCGCCGGAGCTTTTCAATGGGTCATCGAGCATGGGTACATTTTGATGTTCTTTGCAATGCTCATCGAAGGTCCGATCGTGACGGTCGCGGCGGCCTTTGCGGCGGCGCTGGGATATTTCGACGTTTTCATCGTTTTCATCCTTTCTTTTCTGGGAGATATAGTTGCCGATGTGATCTATTATTTCATCGGCTATTTCAGCCGTTTGGCCGTCATTGAAAAATTCGGAAAATTTTTCGGGCTCACGGAAAAACGGATGCATCGCATTGAGGCGCTGCTCAACGGCCATTCCGTGAAAACGCTTATTGCGTTGAAACTCACACCCGTCCTTCCCACGCCCGGCCTTATGCTTGTCGGCGCCACAAAAATGTCGATCAAAAGATTCGTGAAAATATGTTCGATCATCATTTTCCCCCGGACGATTTTTTTGGTGATCATGGGATACTATTTCGGGGCGGCCTATGAAGTGATGGCCAAGCAATTTGAAAAAAACTATTGGATTTTCATTTTCATTGTCGCAACCGTCGCTATCGTTTATTATCTTTTCAGCCGGCTTCTGGCCTATCTCGGCCGAAGAGTTGAAAAAATCTAAGATCAAAATATGATTTATGGAAAGATGTCCGCCAAAGGCGGATCCGCCTCTGGCGGAAAAATAGCCATATATTCGGACAATTTCTATCCCGAGATGAGCGGCATTTCCGACTCGATCATTGCGCTTGCGAAAGAGTTTTCCCGGCGTGGCCATCGGGTCAATTTCTATGTGCCTCGCTATTCGAAAAAAAATTTCCTCATCTCCAAGCTGAAGCCCGAAGAACTGGATCTCGGAAAGAATATTGAGATTTTCCGGCTGCCTTCCATTTCTTATCCTTCCACGCCGACCAAACAGGGGCGGATTGTCTTTCCCGTCCTTTCGAGCTACCGACACCTCAAAAAATTCAATCCGGATGTGATTTATACGCAAGATTTCTTTTTCGCCGGACTTGAAGCACTCGCGGTTGCGCGGATTCTCAAAAAGCCGTTTCTTGGCACCAATCACACGCCCATCAGCGAATTTTTGAAATACTCGCCGATCCATTGGAAGTGGATTGAAAAGCTGATCCTGAAATACGTAAGCTGGTATTATAACAAATGCCTCTGGATTTCCGCGCCCAGTCAGCCGATCCTCGAAGAAATGAAAAAATTCGGTCTCAAGAGGAAAAGTCAGGCCATCTCAAATCCTATCTATGTTTCGGAATACAGACCGGTGAGTGATCAAGTGCGGGAGGAGCTGAAAAAAAAGTTTAGTTTTTCGGAAAACACAATTCTCTATACGGGGCGATTGGCGGATGAAAAAAATATTGACGTGATTATCCGAGCCATATCCTTGGTCAAGAAAAAATTTCCAAAAATTACTTTTGCCGTGACCGGGCATGGAAACGCGGAGATCAAGCTCAAAAAATTGGCCAAGGAACTGGGCCTCGAAAAAGACGTTCTGTTTCTGGGTTATGTGGAGACGAGCGAGTTTGTGAAAATATACCAAGCTTCCGACATTTTTGCC
The DNA here is from genome assembly GCA_026396255.1 of Candidatus Moraniibacteriota bacterium. GTDB lineage: Bacteria > Patescibacteriota > Minisyncoccia > Moranbacterales > UBA11712 > JAPLXD01. Next base: position 4,329 of record JAPLXD010000045.1, read on the forward strand.
GTGATGAGCACGGCTGAAACCCAGTGCATCAGCATGATGCAGGCCATGGCCACCGGAATTCCCGTGATCGGCGCCAACAGTTGGGGATTGCCGGATTATATCAACAGCGAAAACGGCTATCTGGTCGAGCCGGGAGACGTCAAAACTCTCGCGGAAAAAATAATCTATCTTCTGGAAAATCCGCAGGAGAGAAAACGGCTCGGCGAGGGCGGTTTGAAATTTGTTCAAAAATTCGGTATAAAGAATATAGCGGACAAGTGGGAAGGAATATTCAACAAATTTGCCAATAAGCACCGACCAGAATGAAACTGAGTTTTGTCATTCCGGCGCACAATGAGGAAAACTATATTGCCAAGTGTCTTGAATCTGTCATTCGAGAGGCAGAAAAATCGCGCCGGGATGTCGAGATAATTGTCGTCAATAATGCCAGTACGGACAAAACCCGTGAAATTGTTCTTTCGTTTCCCGAAGTGAAATTGGTCGACGAGCCCAGGAAAGGTCTGCCCCAAGCCAGACAAGCCGGGTTTGCTGCTTCGAGCGGAGATTTGATCGCGAACGTTGACGCGGATTCGGTTGTTCCTCCTTTTTGGATTGAAAAAGTTTTTGACCATTTTTCCCGCCATGAAAAATTGGTGGCGCTTAGCGGGCCGTATGTCTATTATGATTATTCGAAAACGAAGAACTATTTAGTCAAGGCTTTTTATTATCCCGGTTATCTTTTGAACCGGACAAACCATGTTTTTTTTGGAAAGGCGGCGATGCTCCAGGGTGGAAATTTCATTTTGAAACGCGCGGCTCTTGAAAATATCGGCGGGTTCAATACGGACATCAAATTCTATGGCGAAGACACGGATATCGCGCGCCGCATCAAAAACCAAGGCCAGGTTATTTTCACCTACGATCTTCCCATGCATACTTCCGCCCGAAGACTGAAAAAGGAGGGTCTTGTGAAAATGGGAGCCAAATATGCCGGAAACTTTGTCTGGACTATCATTTTCAAAAAACCTATTACAAAAAAATATCTGGATGTCAGGGAGGAATAAGAGATTAATGGAAAGAAAAAAATATTGCGAGTGTACTAATTAATGCTGTAATTAAAAATAATTTTTAACCGCGCTCTAAATCCCCGAGCGTAAGCTCGTGGGATGGATGCGCTCCCCAAATCCTTTTCGTCGTGCTAACCTTGGGGTATGAATAAATATTTGCACGATTCCCATTGCGTAT
>JAPLXD010000056.1 GCA_026396255.1 Candidatus Moraniibacteriota bacterium
TAAGCCATTTTTCTCGATCTATTTGGTTTGTTGCAAAAGAAACGTATGACACGAGAAAAGTGATGACAGAAAAAACAACAAGCAGCAACCAAATTGGAAACGACATATTCGGATTCAAATACCAGCCGTAGGACGCCGCATACCAGCAAAAGAGAACAGCCACGGTGGCAATGTTGTACATAGCCTTGGCGGTTTCGTCTTTTTCATAGCGCAATAGCCGCCAACCGGCCAAAACAGTCGCATAAAAAGCCAAAGCGGAAAGGAAGATGAACAACTTCATCTCGAAAGGCGGATCAATGAGCGACAAAAGAAGCACCGTTCCCGGAACCAAGACCGCCGGCAAAACCGTGAACTTCCATCGCCCGACAAGGATCCTGGCCGCAATGATGATGATCAGCGAAAAAAGAATCCCGAACCAGCCGGCATAACCGGCATAGCTCACTGACAGCCAAAGATTGGCTGCGAACAGCACGGAGAGAAAAAATATATTGAAGCTGAAAAACATCCTATAGAAAATTATTTAATCAAAATTTTTCCACCAGAAACATCAATCTTCACTTTGCTCCCGTCCTTCACTTTCCCTTCCACAATCTTGAGAGCCAGCTCATCGAGAACCAGGCTTTGAATCGCTCGTTTCAGGGGTCGGGCACCATAGACCGGATCAAACCCCTCACGGGCCAAAAATTCTCTCGCCGCGGGGGTGATTTGGATTTTTATATTTTTTTCCTTCAGTCTCTTGGCAACAAGTTCGAGCTGCAAATCGACGATTTTCTTGATCTGCTCGGCCGCCAGCGGATGGAAAATAATGATCTCGTCCACCCGGTTTAAAAATTCCGGCTTGAATTTTTCCCGCAGACTGACGAGCACCCGCTCCTTCATTTCATCTTCTTTGAGCACAAATTCCTTCCGTTTTTCCTCCTTAAACCCAATTTCCTGCATTTTATAGATTATATCAGATCCCACGTTGGATGTCATCACGATTACCGTATTCTTGAAATTGACCATTCGGCCCTTGCCGTCCGTAAGCCGGCCGTCATCAAGAATCTGGAGCAAGATATTGAAGACTTCGGGATGAGCTTTTTCAATCTCATCAAACAAAATCAGGCTGTATGGCCGGCGGCGCACTTTTTCCGTGAGCTGTCCCCCCTCTTCGTGGCCGATATATCCCGGGGGCGAACCGATCATTTTGGCGACGCTGTGCGCTTCCATATACTCACTCATGTCCACCCGGATCATCGCGTTTTCATCGTTGAACAAGAACTCGGCCAAAGCCTTCGCCAACTCCGTTTTCCCCACCCCTGTCGGCCCAAGGAAGATGAAGGAACCAATCGGTCGATTCTCCTCGGCAATCCCGGCTCGTGAGCGGCGCAAAGCGTTCGCCACCGCACTGATCGCTTCGTCCTGTCCGACGACCCGCGTTTTGAGGCTTTCCTCGGCGGCCACCAATTTTTCCATCTCGCCTTCGAGCATTTTGGAAACAGGTACGCCCGTCCAGCGGGAAACAACTTGAGCGATATCTTCTTCCGTCACCTCTTCTTTGAGAATCGGGTTTTTGCTTTGCATTTGCGTGAGCTTTTTTTGCTCGTTTTTGATTTTCCGTTCAAACTCGGGAATTTTTCCATACCGGATTTCCGCCACGCGCGCCAGGTCTCCCTGCCGCTCAAGCACATCCGATTCCATCCGCAGCCGCTCAATCTCGCTTTTGTGCGTGCGGATATTGGTGATCAAATCCTTCTCGCTTTTCCATTGCAAAGTCTGCTTGCTGGCTTTTTCGTTGATGTCGGCCAGCTTCTTTTCTATTTCTTTGAGCCGCGCCTTGGATTCTTTGTCTTTTTCTTTCTTGAGCGCCTCTTTTTCGATTTCCAGTTTTCTTTTTTCCCGTTCAAACTGGTCAAGCTCGACCGGCATACTGTCGATTTCCATCCGGAGAGACGAAGTCGCTTCATCAATGAGATCAACCGCTTTGTCGGGCAAGTTCCGATCAGTGATATACCGGTTGGAAAGTTCGGCCGCCGCAATAAGCGCACCGTCCGTGATCCGCACGCCGTGATGGATTTCATATTTTTCCTTGAGGCCGCGCAGAATCGCCACCGTATCTTCGATTGACGGTTCGCTGACATACACCGGCTGAAACCGGCGTTCCAGCGCCGCGTCCCGCTCAATGTATCTTTGATATTCTTTGAGGGTGGTTGCTCCGATCGCCCGCACTTTTCCGCGAGCGAGAGCCGGTTTGATCATATTCGACGCATCCATTGATCCTTCGATCGCACCCGCCCCGACCAAGGTGTGCAGCTCATCAATGAACAAAATATATTTCCCGGCCGACTTTTCGATTTCATTCATGATCGCCTTGAACCGTTCTTCAAATTCTCCGCGAAACTTCGATCCCGCCAAAAGCGATCCGAGATCAAGCGCCAAAATTTCTTTACCCTTGAGCGTTTCCGGGACATCACCCGCGACAATTCTTTGCGCCAGCCCTTCGGCGATGGCCGTTTTTCCCGTCCCGGCTTCACCGATGAGAACCGGATTATTTTTGGTCCGGCGGGTGAGAACTTGCATGATGCGCCGGATTTCCTCTTCACGCCCGATGACCGGATCAAGTTTTTCCGCCGCTGCTTCTTTCGTCAGATTGATCGTATATTTTTCGAGCACCTGATATTTTCCTTCGGGGGTCGGACTGTCCACCCGTTGGTTGCCTCGCACTTCTTTCATAATTTTTGAAACCTTAACGCTCGTAATATTGTTTTCTTCGAGCAACTTTTTCGCCCGGCTCGCCACTTTGAGAAGAGCCGCAAAGAGATGTTCCGTCGAAATGTATTCGTCCCCCATTGCCTCGGCTTCTTTGAAGGCTTCCTGGAGGACGCCCGCCATTTCCGGAGAAAGATAGAATTGCGGCGCACCCGTCACTTTGGGAAGCTTTTCAATTTCGGTATATATTTTCTTCTTTAGCTCTTCCCGATCCGCTTCAAGCTTGTCGACGATGGTCGGCACGACGCTGTCTGACTGCCCGAGAAGGGTATAGAGCAAATGCAGCACGTCCACCATATTTTGCTGGAGATTTTGCGAAACTTGCTGCGCCCCCTGGAGCGCCTCCTGCGATTTGAAAGTGAGTTTATTCAAATCCATAATTTGTTGTTATTATTGTTAGCACTCTCATCAACCGAGTGCTAATTTATTATACCTCCTCCCGCACCTCTGTCAAGGATTATTACGCAGCCTGCCCCATATATATTTTATCTTACAAACAAAAAGCCCTCTTCGTCAAAAAAAGAAAGCTGTATGGCTTCTAATGGAAAAAATTATTTCAACCTTTTGAAACCAGCGGCACAAAAACAAAGCCCGGATATTCCTCTTCGTGAAAAATTTTGTCCGATTTTTTTTCGACCATCCAGATGCTTTCCTTCACCGGAATGACCAAGCGTCCGCCGACCACCAGTTGCTTTTTGAGATCTTTCGGCATTTCCTTGGCCGCGGCCGAAACCAAAATACGGTTGTAAGGCGCTTCGTTGACATAGCCCTTGGAACCGTCCGCGCAGACGATTTTTGCCCGCCCGCCGGAAATAAAGTTGTATTTGCTGATATTGTTCATCCCGAAATTGCAAAGATCCTTATATCTTTCCACCCCGATCACTTTTCCCTTTTCCCCGACGATGTGCGCGAGAAGCGCCGTTGTCCAACCCGATCCCGCGCCGATGTCCAAGATCTTGTCTCCCGGGCGCGGCGCGAGTTGTTCCAACATAAAAGCCACCGTCAGTGGCTGAGAAATCGTTGCGCCGTGGCCGATGGGAAGCGGGATATTGGCTCCGGCCGCGCTTTCCAATTCTTTCGGCACAAAATCAACCCGCCTTATTTTCGCAAAAGCACTGATGATGCGGTCTGTTTTGAGATAGCCTTGATAGATCAGGTCGCGAGTCAGACTATTCATGTTTATTCTCCGATAATTTGGACAATGANTTTGGACAATGATATCCCTTTTTCTCGCTCCGTCCATTTCCACGAAAAAAATGCTCTGATGCTCCCCGAGAAGCAGTTTTCCGCCCTCCACCGGGACAGTTTCGCTCACGCCAAGCAAAAAATCTTTGCAGTGGCTGTGGCCGTTGGACCGGCCATCCGAACGATTTGCCCTTTTGAGTTCGAACAGATCATGCGAATATCTCTCGTCGATCGGCACGAGACGATAGAGCAGCCGCTGAAAATCCTGGAGCAGAAGCGATTCGTCTTCATTGATGGCGATGCTGGCCGTCGAATGGGGAGAAAAAACGAGTACCTGCCCGTCTCTGATTCCCGATCCGTCGATGACTTCCTGGACATCATGGGTAATGTTGATGAATTCAACCTGGCTTTTTGATTCTTTTTGGATGATTTGTTTTTTTATTTTCATTTTTTTTATTCTGTCATTGCGAGGAGCGTAGCGACGTGGCAATCTCGCGCAAATATAAATCTACGGGACTGCTTCGCTTCGCTCGCAATAACAAGTAAGGTTTTTATTTTTGAAATACGCCAGCCACTGCTTTCGCCACTCTTTTGTCCAGCACATCTGGCACTATTCTATCATTTTTTGGGTTTTTCACCAAACCGGCTATCGCCAGTGCCGCTTTGATTTTCAATTTGTCTGTTATCAGGCGCGTCCTCGTATCCAGCGCGCCGCGGAAGAGCCCCGGGAAAACAAGGGCGTTGTTGATCTGGTTTGGAAAATCGGACCGGCCCGTTGCCACCACTGCCGCCCCGCCTTTTTTGGCTTCTTTATAGGATATTTCCGGTTCAGGATTGCTCATCGTGAAAACAATCGCGTTTTTGTTCATCCTGGCAACATCCCCGGATTTGAGCAGATTCGGCGCCGAAACCCCGATGAAAACGTCCGCCCCAATCAGCGCTTCTGGCAAATTTCCTTTGAAATTTTCCAGGTTTGTTTTTTTTGCGAGTTCATCCTTGGCGTCGTTTTTGTTGTACGCGCATACGCGGCAAATGGGACTGCGGCTGTCAAAAGCAATGATATTTTTTGCGCCGTATTTCAAAAGCATCTTTGTGATCGCAATACCGGCCGCCCCGGCGCCGGAAACAATTATTTTTATTTTTTTGATATCCTTCTTGGTGACTTTGAGCGCATTCACAAGACCGGCCAGCACCGCAATTGCCGTTCCATGCTGGTCGTCGTGAAACACGGGAATATCCAGTTCCCGGATCAATCTTTTTTCAATTTCAAAGCATCTTGGTGCGGAAATATCTTCAAGATTGATCCCGCCGAATCCCGGCGCAATCACTTTCGCAATCTTGATTATTTCTTCGGTATCCTGCGTGTTCAAAACCACCGGTACCGCGTCCACGCCTCCCATTTCTTTGAAAATAACCGCCTTCCCCTCCATCACCGGAAGTGCCGCTTCCGGACCAAGATTTCCCAAACCCAAAACAGCGCTGCCATCCGAAACAATCGCCACATTATTTTTTTTCCAAGTGAGATCGTAGACTCTCTTTTTATTTTTCGCGATCTCCCGCGAAAGTTCGGCCACACCGGGAGTGTAGATCACCGGCAAATTGCGTTTGGTAAGTTTGAATTTACTTTTGATTTCTATCTTGCCGCCAAGGATTTTATTCATGAAGTTTGCAATTTTTTATATACGCTCGCTGCCGCGACCGCTCCTTCTCGGCGTATATTCCGGAAACATTCGTGCCTTGATCCGAACCCACCACGATGAAGCCTTGCTCGTCGATATTCGCATCAAGCTGTTTCGCAAGCTCAACCCCCGGTTCACTCCCGATTTCAATGAAGACGCCCTGCACCTCCAACTCGCTTTTTCCGTCATAATCCTTGTCCAGGACAATTTTTTCAACTATGTTTTCCCCCTTTATTTCCTTGATATTCGTATTGTAGATGATCTCGATTTTTTCGTTTTTCGCAAAATTTTCAAGGTAGCTTGGATCGACTTTCAATTTTTCCCCGCGATAGATGACATATACTTTTGAGGCGTACTCGGCCAAAAGCTGCGCTGCCGACGCCGCGCTGTTCCCGCCGCCCGCGACCACCGCAACCTTGTCCTGAAAAAAAGCCGCGTCGCAAGTCGGGCAATAGGAAACTCCCTTTCCCTTGAATTCCTCTTCACCGGGAATTTGGAGCTTTTTGTATTCCATTCCAAGGGCCAAAATGACATTTTTTGCTTTGTATTGGGCTGTGTGCGCCGTGACGTCAAAAAGATCCCCGCCGCGGGATATGTTGGAAACGGAATCCATGACAAGTTTTGCGCCCAGTTTTTCGGCATGCTCGCGCATTTTTTGCGTGAGTTCAAATCCGGAAATTGAAACCGTTCCCGGCCAATTTTCAATCTTGTGGGCTTCAATGGCCTGCCCGCCCGGTTCTTTTCCGATCACCAAATGGTTGACCTTGTACCGTGAAGCATATATCGAAGCCGCGAGCCCTGCCGGCCCCGCGCCGATGATGATGAGATCGTAAATATTTGTATCCATAGAAATAGAATTGGCGAGTGCAAAATTGAAGTTGAGAGAGTATTGCGTTCTGCTCCAGCATATTTATAGGCTGGAGCAGGTTAGCCTACTCGAAAAACTTCAATTTTGCACGAGCTTGCTGAACTTTTTTGACAAGAAAAATAAGGTTCGAGTTAATTTTTGAGAAAAGCGGGATGCTTTAACTCTGTAATTACTATACTTTATCCAACTCTCCCTTCAAATTCTCTTTTGCTTGCACTCCAACGAACTGCTTCGCAACTTTCCCGTCTTTAAAAATGATGAGCGTTGGAATAGACATGATCTCGAACTTGGCCGCCGTCTCGCGATTTTCATCAACGTTCATCTTTCCGACCTTGTATTTGTCTTTCACTTCTTCGGCCAGTTCTTCAACAATCGGGCCCATCATCTGGCACGGGCCGCACCAGGCCGCCCAAAAATCGACGAGCACCGGCTTCTCGCTTTTGAGAACTTCCGCTTCAAAATTTTGATCCGTGAATTGCATTTCCATTTTTTTATTGCTTTTTACGATTTACAAAGATTAGCGCGCCGACCCCAAGAACGACCAGCGCTCCAACTATTACGGGAAAATAGTTCTTTTTATTTCCCGATGCGGCCGGAACAGGTGAATTGTTTTTATTAAAGCTGGTATTGGCACCATTTGTGCCGGCGATTTTGTCCGGATCCGGCAGTTCATTCGCATTGTCTGCCACGTCGATTTCTTTTACGAAATTATCGATGATTGGTTGGTCACCGACAATAAGCTTGTCTCCGAAAGCGACCGCCGGCACCGCGCCTTTGTTCGGATCATTGAGCACATCGCCAAATTTCAAAAGCAGCCGGGTGTTGAAAGGGTTTGAAAACTCAAGACTTGTGATGTCATATTTGTCATATATCCCGTTTTCCTGAAAATACGCTTCCACTTTTTTGCAATGCGGACAAGTATCGCCATAGAAGAAATAGGCTTTCTTTTTTCCGGTATCTTGAGCAAATGTCAGAACAGGCATAAGAAGAAAAAATAGAATAATGACAAGTTTTTTCATTTTATTTCCAGAAAAATTATTTTCCAAATCTTCGCCCCCTGCTCGAATAATCCCGAATTGCCTCTTTCAAATCTTCCGGTCCGAAATCCGGATTCATCTTCTCGGTGAAATACAGCTGTGAATTGGCCACATCCCACATCATGAAGCCGGCGCTATTGTGCGGCTCGCCTCCCGTCCGGATCAGAAGATCGACCGGCGGAAGGTCTTTTGTCATCAAATTGTCCTTGATGGCTTGAGCGGTGATCCTCGCGCCGCTCTTGCATTTTTTCGCGATTTTGCGCATCGCCTCGACCATTTCATCGTCCCCATTGTACGCCAACAGAAAATTAAGATAATAGTTTTTATAGTCTTTGGTTTTTTGTACGCATTCCCGGATAACTTTTTTTAGCGAACCAGGAAATTGCTCATCCCACTTTCCAATCACGTTGATTTGGGCCTTATTTTTGTGAATATCTTCACTGTCGATCAATTTTCGGAAATATCGCTTATAGATATCAAGAAGAGCTTTTTTCTCAGCGAAAGGCCTTTTTTTCAGATTATCTACTGATGATCCCCAAAAAGTGAAGTGCCTTATTCCCAAATCAAAAGCCGCTCGAAGAATATGCTCGAGATTTTGAGCCGCTTTCTCGTGCCCGTCCCACGGCTGAAGCCCTCTTTTTTTCGCCCACCGACGGTTTCCGTCGGGAATGATCGCAACGTGGTTGGGAATGTTTTTCAATTCAGACATACAAAATAGAAAAATGGGAATAGTGTATCCCGTTTTTTGTTAGTATTCAAAATCACATTGATATTATATAAAATAGATCCAAAAAACACAACAAGCTTGCTATTCGCAATTTTTTATGATATTTTTTGAAACAGCTTAATCATACGAATGTCCAGGAGGAAAACCTTATGATTATTGGCGTCGGATTTTTGCTCTTTTCTATTGTTGACGAAATTCCCAAATTATTCGTACTTAGGGAGCTCAAAAGCAAACCAGAAATCTATAAGAAGAAGGGGATGCTTTCGTTTCCCCTGGAAACCTACCAGGAAATAGACGGCAATTACACCAACACTATAATCCGCCTCTTGAAAGAGGAAATTGGCATTTCTCTCGAGAAAGCCTCGATTGGAAAAATAATTTCCAAAAATTTTTCCCTGATTCCAGGAAGAAGCGACATTATCACAGTTTACGGGTATGGTTTTTTCCATGGAAATCCGGCTACATATCTTTGTCCTTCTGACGACGATATCACTTTCGCGGGATGGTACACTTGCGAGGATCTGCTAAATTACCCCCTAATCCGAGTGGAAACAGCCCCCATCCTTCGACATTTTCTCAAAAAACATGCCCGGGAAATTCTCGGCTAAACAGCGGCAACAGCCGCTGTTTCTATTTTTGAATTACTGTATGTGGAAATTTTTCCCTCAGAAAAACTTTTTTATAGTTCTGTGCTTTGTGCCCGTCGAATATCTCAACCGATTTTACTGATTTTTTTATCAAATTTTTGATATTTTTTATTTTTCCCCTCATTCCATCCGTAGCATCAATATTATGGGAATTGGACAATTCGACATTTTTTTCAATATCCTTTATTGATATTTTTTCAATAAGCCGTGCATTTTTAAAAATATGCGGATCTTTATCGAAAATCCCTTTCGCGTCAGAGGCAAAAAATATTTTTTTAGCATACAGCTCCTTTGCAAGATAAGGTGCAATCGCATCGCCGGAACAAATAGTCATCCCCAATTCTTCATCAAAAGCCATTTCTCCATAAAGCAGAGGGATGCATTCTTTGTCCAATGCGTCTCTTATTATTTCTAGATCGCATTTTGTGATTTTTCCGTTTTTTTGGATGATTATTGAGGCCGTATGTACGGACACTATTTTCAACCCACCTGCATAAAGCGCTTCGGCAACCGCGACATCCAATTTTTGGTTTGCAAATCGGGAAAGAAATGCTCCATGCATTTTTTTTTGATTTTTTCCCGTTCCTCTCTGTAGTCCATACTGTTTTGCCAACTGATGACCGGCTGCACCCGCTCCGTGAATCAAAATCAGATCAAAATTTTCTTTTTCTTGAGCTTTTTTTATAGATTTTGCTATTTTTTTCAGCAAAGAGTTTCTAACCGAAAATCCGGGACGATTTTTATATGTCGCAACGCTTCCTCCAATTTTGAGAATATATAAAGGTTTCATTTCGTTTTATTGCTCACTGTTCGTTGCTCATTGATCGCTGTTTTCACACTTCTCGATTCATCAAATAGTCCGCTATTCCAGACAAAAATTCTTTCGCGTTTTTTGGGATATCGCCTTTTTCAATTGCATCTTTCCCCTGCTTGATCAACTTTTGCGAAAAATTCTTCGAGTATTCGAGCGATCCCGTATCGATGACAATTTTTTTGAATTCTTCAATATCGCGAGCGTCGGCCTTCGGGTTTCCCATCATATTCCGGATCCACTTGCGCTGTTGAGTGTTTGCGTTTTCAAGCGCTTTTGTGATCAGCAGCGTTTGCACGCCTTTTCTCAAATCACTGCCAACCGGTTTTCCCAGTTTCCTTTCATCCCCAAAAATACCGAGGATATCGTCCTGAATTTGGAAGCCAATACCGACCGGAACCGCGTAAGCGCTGAACAGATCCAATGTTTTTTTGTCCGCTCCGGCGAGCAGCGCTCCCAAATGCAAAGGCCCCTCCACGGTATACTTGGCCGTTTTGTTTTCGTGAACTTTCAAAATCTCTTTTTCCGTCGCCTTCCTTCTTGCTTCAAGGACAACATCCATCAGTTCACCCCCCACCGTCACGGAAACAATGTCCTGCAGCTTAGCCAAAGCTTTGAGAATCCGTTCCGGCGGAAATTTTGAGTTGAAAATTATTTCGTTTCCGGCCGCCGCCGCCATATCGCCGATGACCAGCGCCATCGAATCTCCGAAATGGACCGGGTCGGTTTTTTTATAATACCGCCTGGCCAATTTCTCATACCGCTTGTGAATTGTTTCCACGCCGTGGCGAAAATCGTCCCGATCAATGATGTCATCGTGGATCAGCAAAAATATGTTCGTCAGCTCGATGCTCATCGAGGCTTCGACCATTTTGTCGTCATCCCGTCCTCCGGCCGCTTTATATCCCCAATACATAAAAGCCGCCCGCAGCCTTTTTCCGCCCGCGAGCGTGAGATCCCGGATATTTTTCGCCGCCTGAACCGCCAAAGGATCAATTTTTTTCGCTTCTTTGATCCCTTTTTCAAAATATTCGGCCAATTTTTGGTCAACTATTTTTTTGTAATTTTGAAGTTCAACTTTCGCGTCCATACCTTTCATATCATAAGGCTAAATGGCTAGTTCAACAAGTAAGTGCAACACTTTGATGTAAAATCAAAGTATGTACAAACATTTCTCAATTGAGGAGCGGGAGAAGATCCAAGAGCTCCTCTGGCAAAAAACATCCGTCCGCGAAATTGCGAAAACCTTGAAC
>JAPLXD010000009.1 GCA_026396255.1 Candidatus Moraniibacteriota bacterium
CTGTTCAAGGTTTTCGCAATTTCGCGGACGGATGTTTTTTGCCAGAGGAGCTCTTGGATCTTCTCCCGCTCCTCAATTGAGAAATGTTTGTACATACTTTGATTTTACATCAAAGTGTTGCACTTACTTGTTGAACTAGCCTTTCTCGAAATTTTGCAGTCCGAAGTTCTGTTATTCCTATCAAAAAAGAGGCTTTGAGCAAGCCCCAAAACCAAAAAATATCCACTGATGCGAATAATTTTTTGCTTTGCGGGACATCGTGAACACCGTTCGAGATTTTTTTCAAAATTTCTTCGAGTTTTGAGAGATTCATAAACAAAATATTGCTAAAAAATCAGGCGCCCATCAAGGGCGCCCTTAGAGAGGTCGGGGCTTTGTTAATATTCTCATAATTTGGGGAACATTGTATCCCAACTTATAAGCCACCTTAACAAATTCCCGAATGTCCAGCCCGCATTTTTTTCGCCAATGTATCAGCATCCTGATAGCGGAAAGATGCTTTTCTTTGCTCGCTGGATTGTTTGCATATTCCTTCAACACACTGACCCAGTGAATTGCCCTGGATAAGGCGAATTTATGGAATAAGCGCAAACATGTTTGACGGGCAGATTCAAAGATCATAGACACCTCCTTTTGCGTAGTTTCGCTTTGCTTGTATTGTAGTCCTTCAGGAAAAAATTATCAAATTATTGATTAAAAATCCAACTCACCAACCCGCCACAATCCTTCAAACTTTATTTTGCTAATTTTTCAATACTCCGCACAACTTCAGGCAACTCAAAAACATCATCACCTTCCGTGAAATGTCCTTTGTTTTTCTCAATTACGACTTTTGCTCCAAGCTTTTCTTCAAATATTTTTTTCGTTTCGGAGAGCGGAACATAGGGATCATTGTCGGAAAGAATAGCCATAAAGTTTGAAGCAGCGCTTTTGACTTTTTCAAAATTGATCGGGGTCTCTATCCATGGCTTAGCAATTTCTTTCTCTTTATTTGATTCCAAGCCGGTCAAATTGAACCATCCCGCTACAAACACGGCTCCTCCGACTTTTATATTTTCCAATTTTTCCAAATATCTGATGATCGCCTGACAGCCAACACTATGTCCGACAAGAAAAGTATTCTCGTCCGGAGTTGGAATCAGCTTTTGAAGATACCCAACCCATTCTTCAATTTTCGGTGTTTCAGAATTTGGCATATCCGGAATGGTGACTTCGTAACCTATAGTTTTCAATTGATTTCCCAGCCAGACCAGCCATCTCTCATTTGAATTGCCTCCCCATCTGTGGATAATATAAACCTTTTTATTCGCCATATTTTCCAATTACTTTTTTATATCAAATTGAAGGACTTTCCAAGTTTTTTTGCGAATTATTGCCATAAATTTGTAGCCTAATCCTAACAAAAAACAACCCCTTATACAAGGGATTATTTCGTTTGAAAAAAATGTTCTTATTTTGGGCGGGGCCGACGGGAATCGAACCCGCGATCTTCTCCGTGACAGGGAGACGTGATAAACCGCTACACTACGGCCCCAATATTCAATTTTGTAGCGGCGAGTGGATTCGAACCACTGACCCCAGGCTTATGAGTCCTGTGCTCTAACCAACTGAGCTACGCCGCCATCAAAATTAGTTTATCAAAAATGAACACAAAACAAAAGCACCGGCGGAAAGTGCCTTCAATTATTATTTGCGGACGCTTGTTGCGGGGGTGGGATTTGAACCCACGACCTGGTGGTTATGAGCCACCCGAGCTACCGGACTGCTCTACCCCGCTATCTTAAATTTTCAATTTTCAGACAAATCTAAACGCCTAAATGATTCAAATCGCTTAATTCTTCAACTAGAGCTTAATCTAGCAGAAAAATGTCGGATTGTCAACTTTTCGATTTATTCTCAAATTTCGTATGCAGCAGTTCTTCCGCTTTTTCACCGCCGGGGGCGCCGAGGAATTCTTTGTATATTTTCTTGACGGCCGGGTTTTCGTGGGATTTGCGGACAGGCATACTCTTGTCGCAATCAAGGACAGCCTGAATACGGGCTTTGCGCACACTTTGATTGGCCGGCTGGGGCTGTCCTCCCCCGCCGATGCAGCCGTTCGGGCAGGCCATCACTTCGACAAAGTCATATTCGGCGCGCCCGGCTTTGATCTCTCCCAGCAATTTTCGCGCGTTGCGAATTTCGTGGACAATAGCAACTCTCAATTTCGTGTTGTTGATTTCGATTTCCGCGCATTTGTATTCCGCTTCTCCCCGGACCACTTCAAATTCCAATTTCCCCAATTCTTCGCCCGTCAACTTTTCGACCGCCGTGCGAAGCACCGCTTCCGTCACTCCGCCGCTTTGGGCGAATAACATTCCCGCTCCGGTTGCGCTCCCGAGCGCCGGATCAAATTTTTTGTCTTCCAAATAGGACGGATTTATTTTTTTCCTGCGCAAGAGGCGTGCCAGCTCCCTAACCGTGAGAACAATATCAACATCTTGCTGCTCCCCCGTTTTCATCTCCGGCCGCTCGGCCTCATATTTTTTCGAAGTACAAGGCATGATTGCCACAGAAACGATATCTTTTGGATTTATTTTTTCTTTCTCGGCCCAATAGGTTTTCGTCAGCGCCCCCAGCATCTGTTGGGGTGATTTGCAGGAAGATAAATCCGGAATATATTCCGGATAATATTTTTCCACAAACAATACCCAAGACGGACAGCAGCTGGTGAACATTGGCCCGCCTTCGCTTCGCTTCGGCGAGGCAAGCCCTTTTTTTCCGGATTTTATCCGTCGCAACAATTCTGTCGCTTCCTCCACGATTGTGAGATCAGCGGCCAAAGTCGTATCAAAAACTTTATCAGCGCCCAGTTTTCGAAGCGCCGCCACCATTTTCCCTTCCCAAAAAGCCTGCCCGCCGGTAAGGCGGGTTCCGGCCGGTATCCCGAACTCTTCCGCAAACGTGAAACGCACCGAGGGGGCAATCTGGACAACCACTAATTTTTTCGGATCAGCAAGCGCTTTTTCCAATTTTTCCGTGTCGTCTTTTTCCGTGATGGCCGCCGTCGGACAAACGGCGCTGCACTGTCCGCAGAAAATACAATCAAGCGGAATTTCGTAGGGAGTTCCGACATTTGTCCTGGAGCTGCGATAGTTCACTCCCAGCGCTTCAATTGTCTGTATTTCCTTGCAAGCACGGACACAGCTGCGGCATTCGATGCAATATTGGCTGTCACGGGATATGCATGGATTTTTTTCGTCGACAACCGTATGCGACCAATTGTTCTTCAACATATCCAGTTCATTTTCGCTATTCAATTCTTTTCTTCTCGGAACAAACTTGAACTCGTCAATGCTATAGGCTTCAGCCAAATTCTGGAGTTCGCAGCGTCCGTTTTTTTTGCAACCGGCGCATTTCCCCGCGTGGTCCGCCCACAAAAGTTCCAAATTTATTTTCCGCGCTCTGTTCACACCCATTGTTTCCGTCAAAACCTCAAGCCCTTCGCAAGCTTTTTGCGTGCAGGACGAAACGAGACATTTCGATTGGTTTGTTTCGACCAAGCACATCCGGCAAACTCCCTCGCCCGGGAGCAAATCCGGATGCGCGCAAAGAGTCGGAATTGAAATCCCATTGCGTTTGCAAACAGCAAGAATGGTATCACCGTCTTCACAACTATACGGTTTGTTGTTTATTTTGATCTGCATAAATTTAGCTCAAAGCGCAAAGCTTAAAACTCAAAACCACAATTAAAAATTCAAAAATTACTTGCTTTTAGCTTTGCGTTGTGGTTTCGCATTTTGCGTTTTGAGTTTTGCACTTATTTATCAAATATTTTTTTCCCAAACATCTTTATCGCATCATTCCACGCCACGCTTGCAAATTTTCCCAGCGGACAAAATGTCGTGCGCGAAAGCGTCCACAAAATATCTTCAATATTTTCCCGGTCTTTTTCGCGTTCGCCCCTCACCAATTGTCCTTCTTTGTGATTTTTATTTATATTAATATCCCTCTCACTTGCATTATTGCAATTGGTGAGGGGTAAATCATTGTTTTTGAGCCTTTTGGCGATTTCCCACAGCCGGTATGTCCCTTCGCGGCACGGTACGCATTTTCCGCAAGATTCGCGATGAAAAAATCCCGCCCAGGACAAAAGCAGATCTTTCAGGTCGGCGTTTTTGTCGACAACCAAAACTGATCCGGAGCCGAGCGGATATTCGCAGTTTCCATAAGTGAGCGGCTGATCCAATTTTCCCGCCGGCACCAATCTTCCCGAAGCCCCGCCGATTTGCGCGAACCAAAATTCTTTGCCGGTTTCAAGTCCGCCGCCATAAAGGGAATTGAATATCAATTCTTGGGGCGTGATACCGAGCGGCGCTTCGTGAGCCCCCTTGTTTTTGACCGCCCCGGAAAGGATGAACAATTTTGTCCCGGGCGAAACACTTGAGCCGATTTGGGAATATTTTTTCGCCCCTTGGCGCAAAATATATGGAATATTCGCCAAGGTTTCGGCGTTGTTCACGATCGTCGGTCTGCCGAAAAGTCCCGAAACCGGAGGGAAAGGCGGTTTCAGCCTCGGCTCGCCCCGTTTTCCCTCAATACTATTGATAAGAGCCGTTTCTTCCCCGCAAATATACGCTCCCGCCCCTTCAAAAATTTCCACCTCAATATCGATCGCGCTGCCAAGAATGCCGCGCCCAAGAAATTCTTTTTCCCGCGCTTGTCCGACCGCGATCCGCAAAATTTCAGCTTGTTTTTTGTAATTTCCGTTGATGTATATATATGCTTTTTTCGCGCCAATTGCATAGGCGCCGATGAGCAAACCCTCAATGATTTGATGGGGATTTTTTTCCGCGATTGTCCGATCCTTATATGTCCCCGGTTCCGATTCGTCAAGATTGCATATGAAATATTTGCCATTCGAGGTCGCACCTCGAGCCCGCTCGAGGTCCGACCTCGAATTCTGTCCAGCGGCCATTTCCCATTTTTCACCCGTCGAAAAACCGGCTCCGCCCCGGCCACGCAATCCGGAAATTTTGATTTCTTTTATCACATCGGCCGGCACCATCTCGCGGATGGCTTTTTGCAAAGCCTCATAACCGCGCTGGCGGATGTATGATCCGATGTCGAGAGGATTTATTTTGTCCCAAGATCTGGTAAGAATATTCATAAATAATTCGCCAAAATATCGTCCACCGTTTCCGGTTTCACTTTTTCAAAAATCTGATTGTCTATCATCACGATTGGCCCCCGGTCGCAGAGCCCCGCGCAGCTCATCAATTCCAGTTTGTATTTCGCCCGCGCGTCATTTTCCAGCTCGATCTTGAGTAGCATTTCGATCTGGCGCGCCACTTCCATTGATTTTTCTCCCAAGCACGGACCGCCGGAACAAATCTTGATTATTTTTTTCGATTCTTTTTTCGTTTTCATCTGGTCAAAAAAACTGGCCGTGGAATATACCCGCGCCAAAGGCAAAGAAAAATATCCCGCTGCTCCCTCGCATTCTTTTTTCCCTATATATCCGTTTTCTTTTTGTATTTCTTTCAAGACCCCCAGTAAATTTTCCGGCTTCGGTTCAAACTTCAGTAATATTTTTTGAATACTCATGTGAGAATTTTAGCATATTTAGACAAAATAAAAAAACTTCCCGGAAGCCAAGCTCCAGGGAAGTTTAAAAAAATGAACAATATTTTTATGCGCCTAATTCTTTTTTTACTTTCGAAACCAGCTCTTCCAATTTCCATTTTGATTTGATGAAATAGTAGGACGGTCCGTTTTTCATCAACTGCTCGAGTGTTTTGTCATCCGGATTGAGATTGGTGAGAATGATGACCGGCACCGTTTTCCCCCAAGCGTCTTGGCGCAATTTTTCAAACATCGCCTTTCCGTCCATCACCGGCATGAAGATGTCGAGGATGATGAGATCCGGTTTTTTGGAGATGGCAGTTTCGAGGCCTTCCGCGCCATCTTTCGCCTCGAGGATTTCAAAACCTTCCAGAGAAAACTTGTCCGCGAGGGCTTTTAGCATCGGCAGCTCGTCTTCGACGATGAGAATGGTTTTTTTCATTTTTATACTTTAAAGGTTATATAAAAAGTTGTTCCTTTATTTTCTTTCGACTCGAACCAAATTTTTCCGCCTGATTTTTTGACAATTGCCCGCGCAATATAAAGACCGAGACCCGTTCCCTCCGTATCCCTCTTCCTTACATTATCAGCCCGGAAGAGTTTTGTAAATATCTTCTTTTGCTGGACGGCCGGAATGCCCCAGCCATTGTCCGCGATTTTGACCAAAATATGGGAGTTTTGTCTTCGCATCTCGACCATTATTTTCCCCTTCGGCGACGTATACTTCACCGCGTTGGAAAGAATATTTTGGAAAACTATTCCCAGGTGCTCAGAATCAAGTTTCGAAAGCGGCAAATTACGGCTGAACTTTTTCTCGATGCTGATATTTTTTTGGTTTAGTTGGGGTGAAAATTCATTCAAAGTATTCTCCATCACCTCGGCCAGATTGACGAGCTCCGGCTTGATCTTGAGCGTTCCCATATCGATCCGCGAGGTGTTGAGAAGATCATCCACAAGATCAATCATCCGCTGGTTTCCGGCGTATATTTCCCCGAGATAATCCATTTGTTTCGCGTTTAGATCGCCAAAGTCTTTTTTGAGAAGCATTTCCGTATACCAGGAAATAGCAGTGAGGGGCGTTCGCAGCTGATGCGACGCCAAACCCACGAATTCCGTTTTTGACCGATCAAGCTCCTGGCTCTTCGCAAGACTTGTTTCCATTTTCCCCAGCTCATCCAGAGAGCGAAAAGCGAAAAAAATGAGATAGACAAAGGATCCCAAGATCACGACCAGATGGATCAGTATTTCAAAAGAATAGCCATAAAAATTTGTACGTCTTCCGATTGTGGCCAAGACCTCCGCGATCATCATGCATACAAGAACAAAAAGCAATCGCCTGGCGGCAAGCCCGGAAAGGCCGCGGATCACAAATATACGCATAAAACCGAAATCCGGAAAAATCAGCAGCACGCTGAAAAAAACCATCGTGAATGACACGGCCGTATGCGCCGCCATACCCTTGAAGGGGGAGATCGTATAGAAACTGGAGATATTATAGATAAATCCGAACAAAGAAACCAAAGAAACTATTCCGGCCAAGAGGATGATCGCTTGGCCCACTTTCACTTTTTTTTCCTCTTGTCCGGCGATAAAAAGTAGTGAAACACCCACCATCAAAAAATTGAAAGCGCTTTGCGGTGACATCCTGACCGCGGCTTCCCCTTGCGCCGCGGAAAAAAGCAAACGGTCGATCCCGAAATTGACGCCGAAAAGGTATTCGAGAAGGGTGAAAAATCCGACGAGAGCGATAAAAGACGAAAAAATATAGATGACAGCTTTCAAATGCCTTTTTTCTCCCGTTTTCGGACTGGCAACCAGGAGCAAGACAATTCCCCCCAGAAAAAAAGAAAAAGCCGTATTCGGCGCAATGATCGGCAAGCTGGGAAGAATCCGCTTGAGAAAAATCACATCGAACTGCCAGCCGACCAGTGCCGCCAAACCGACCAAAAAAACCATTCCTCCCAAGATTTCGGAAAAATATTTCAACCGCCGGACCAGTTGTGGATTCGTTTGTTTTGGCATTTTATTTTCTTCTTTCTCCTCAAAAAACTACGGATTGCGAAACATGTCTATCTTTTTTTCAACCACTCTCTGCACCGCTTCGCGCGCTTCCGCCATAACCGTACGCGGATCAATGATAGTGCATTTGTCATGAGTGAATTGGCAAAGAACCGTATTGAACGCGATTCGCAGATCCGTATCAATATTGAAGCAGACTACACCTCTTTTCACAGCCTCTTTGACCTTATGGTCATTCCAATCACTGGCCCCATGCATAATAATCGGAGTGTCGGGGATCAATTTGCGGATTGCGTCCAGTCTCTCCCAATCCGGCTCGGATCGTTCGCGAAAAAAGTCATGAGCGTTTCCGATCGCCACCGCCAGAGCGTCGATTTTTGTTTCATTCACCAGCCACTGGGCCTCCAGGGGATTGGTCATCAACTTGTCCCAATCCGGATCAGAATCCATTTCTCCCAAACGTGGCGCCGTTCCCAATTCCGCTTGAACGCTCACTCCCCGGGCATGAGCATATTCGACCACTCTTTTGGTTATGGCAATATTTTCCGGCAGGCTGCTGCGAGACGCATCAATCATCACGGAGTCCAATCCCATTTCGATGGCTCTCACAACAGTGTCATAGCTATACCCGTGATCCAGATGAAATCCGATCGGGATAGTCGCCGATTCATGGTCAACGACCGCTTTGACCACGTCGTAGATCAGCCCATCGCCGGAATAATTCATCGTTTTTTCCGTGATCTGGATAATGACCGGAGTTTGTTTTTTCACGCACGCCCGCACGACCGCCTGCGCTTCTTCCATATTGAAAACATTGAACGCTCCCACGGCATATCCGTTGTCCTTGGCCTCCTTGAGAATGTTTTTGACGCTCGCTAGCATAATTTTTTAATTTTCATCGATTAAGATCGCGATTTTAACAAACTCGTATGGCATTAGACTTTCCCGGCCGACCAGCACCCCGTCCATCGCCGGATCAAGACAAACCTGCTCGGCGCAATTTGATTTCACGCTACCGCCATAGAGCAGCCGCATCTTTTCCGCGCTTTTCACGAAATACATTTCCGCCAGCGCTTTTTTGATGATTATTTTTGCCTCCAAAATTTCGTCCGATGTCGGAATTTTGTCCGTCCCGACTGCCCAGATCGGCTCGTAGGCGATGCTGATATATTCCAGCTTTCCCGGCGCTATTTCAGCCAGACATCCTTTCAATTGTTTCTTGAGTACCTGCGAAGTCTGGCCTTTTTTTCTTTCTTCTGCGCTTTCCCCGATGCACAAAATCGCGTTGAGCCCGTTTTTGAGAATCGCTTTCAGTTTCAGATTGATGATCTCTTCATTTTCTCCAAAATATTTCCGCCGCTCACTGTGCCCGACGATCGCAAATGTCGCTCCCGCGCTCTTCACCATCCCCGCCGAAATTTGTCCCGTGAAAGCCCCTTGATATTCCCAAAAAACATCCTGCACGCCGGCCTTGATGTTTTTTATATCTCTGTTCAGCAGTTTCTGAAGAAATACGACCGGCGGGCAGACCACAATTTCCGTTTTTTCGAATTCTTTGCCCTTGAGCTCTTTTTCAAGCGCATCCAAATAGCGCTCGAATTCCACAACGCTCACCGGATTCATCTTCAAATTTCCGACAACAATTTTTTTCTGCATAATTTTTAAGATTCGATCTTAAAAATATAAAGTTAATCCTGTAACGATGATTCCCGCCGCCATGCAACCTAGAATCACCAGCGGAATTGACTTTTTGAGCTTGATATTGAACACAAAAGCAACCAGCGGACCGGACCAACCGCCGAGCAGCGGAATGGGCGTCGCGGTGAGGACAAAAACAGCCGCTTCTCCCCACGTTTCAAATTTCTTCATTCCTCTTTTTCGGGTATGCTCGAAAAGCCATTCGAAAAATTTGTGAAATATTCGCAAATGTGCTGACAAAAAATCGGCGATCGGCTGCAAGATCAGCAAGATCAGGATCATCGGCACCAAGTTTCCCAAAACGGACCAAAAATAGGTTGACCAGACGGAAAGATGATAGACCTTGATTCCAATCGGGATCGCCGCCCGCAGCTCGCTGATTGGAATCATCGCAATCAAAAATGTTGCGAGTTGGGGAGGAATATTGCCGAATATATGGGAGTAATCTATATGTATCATGTATAAAGTATCATGTATAAAGTATCGAAGAAAAATCAAATACAAAATACATTATACGTTATACATAATACATCATACAAATTTCCGCAATTCTTCCGCCGCCCTCTCCGGCTCGATCGTGGAAATTTCAATTCCGGTTGAAAGTTCGAATCCCGCCCAGGTCGCCGTGTGAGGCAATATCTCAATATGCCAGTGATAGTGCGGGTAGTCTTTTCCGTCGCAAGGCGAAGTATGGATATAGAAATTGTAGGCCGGATCTTCAAGGGTTTTCCAAATTGACCCGATCGATTTTTGCAGCGCCTCACCCAAATCGATCTTTTCTTCGTTGTTGATCCGCTCGAAATACGGCTTGTGGGCTTTGGGCATCACCCAGACTTCGAATGCATCGCGGGACGAATACGGGCAGAACGCCAGAAAATTGTCGTTTTCAAAAATCAATCGTTTCTTTTCTTCGAGTTCCCATTCAGCCATCGTGCAATAAACACATTTTCGATTTGATTCGTGGTATATTTCCGCTCCATCCAGTTCCGATTTGATCAATGGCGAAATGACCGGGATCGCCATCAACTGAGAATGGGGATGCTCAATCGACGCCCCCGCTTCAATGCCGTGATTGTGAAAAATTTCGATGAAATTCACGGACTTTTTGCTCATCAGGTCAATGTAGCGGCTTTGATAGGCGTCAATGATCTCCGCCACCTCCACCGGGTCGAGAATGGCAATTTGTCGGTTGTGGTCGCGTGTGATGATGATCTCATGATATCCGACTCCGTCCATCCCGAAATACGGTCCTTCTTCAATGTGGCGTATCGCCTTCCCGCGTGAAAAAGCCGGGAATTTGTTTGGGATCACCCGCAAACTCCAATCTCCGTCGGCCCGTCTGTAGACAAGCAAATCTTTTTCCTGTCCCGTCTCCTCCGGAAAACAGAAAGGACACTTGTCCTTGAGCGGCGCATAGGCCTGCCGCTTTTTGGAAAAATCACCAGGCCGTTTTCCCCGCCCGAGCGCAATCACCACCCAATCGCCGGTGATCAGATCTTGGCGCAGTTGGGATGCTTGCTGTTTTTTTTCAATTGTTTTTTTCTTTTCCTCCACCATATTTTCACGCTACATGTAACATATAACATGTAACAATTTTTGTTTTCGTGTTACATGTTTCGTGTTACATGGAGGTCAATACTTGTATTGACCGCTAATCATTCTCCATTTCACCTGGAACAATTCTGTCAGTGTCCGGATATATCCTTTCACGCCGACCAGACTCTGCCCCGCGTCCACCCAAACAACCGGAATTTCATTTATTTTATACTTTTTTTTCTTCGCCAACATCAACATTTCAAAATCACCGCCCCAGCGATCCACTTTCATCTCCGGAACGATATCTTTCACCGCTTTTTCGGAAAAAACTTTGAACCCGCATTGGGTATCGTCGATCCCGCGCAGTCCCATCAGAACTTGAATAAGAAGATTCCCCATATCGCCGAGCATTTCCTTCCACTTTGGCTGGTGCTTCAGTATTTTGGCGGCTTTCAAGTCGCGCGACCCGATGATGATATCCTCGCCTTTTTCCATGAGAGGCCAAAAATCTTTGAGATTATCAATCGCCGTCGCGCCGTCCGCGTCTGTCAGAAGGCGATATTCCCCTTTGGCTTTCATATATCCCTCGCGAACACTGTACCATTTCCCTCGGTTTTGCTTGCGGTCGACCACGACCAAGTTTTTGATCGTTCCCTTGTATTCATTGAAGACATCGACAGTGTTGTCTTTTGACCCGTCACTCACCGCCACCACCTCATAGCTGATTTCTTTTTTCCCAAGATATTTAACAATGTCGCCGATATTTTTCCGCAGTTCTTTTCCTTTGCGACCGCCTTCGTTGTAGGCGGGAATAATGACGGAGATATAGGGTTTTGTTTTTGTTTCGGGCATGGCGATAATTAGATTTAGAAACCTTATTGATTATGGCTATATTGTATCATAAAACATAAATTTATGTAACACAAAACATGTAACATGTAACAATTTTATTGTGTTTCGTGTTATATGTTACGTGTTACGTGATCTGTCCAACCAACTCTGTAAAATGATTCGCGCCGCTTCCTGGTCGTCAAACCGTTTAATGCGCTTCGCGCCTTTTTCTTTGAGGTTGCGCTCCGCTTGTTGCGTTGAAAACAATTCGTTTTGGAATTCGATAGGCACGTTCAGCGCTTTGGAGATTCTATCTCCAAATGGAGATCGAATCTCCATTTGATTCCCGATAACAATCTTGCTAATATTTTCTTTTTTGACAATATCCCTTATATTTTTCATCAAATCCTTGTCATTTTTCAAAACCCCATAGGAAAAAGCAATCCGCGTCTCGGAATCCGCGACGGCTAGGCCGATTTTGGCCTTCCCAAAATCCACCCCCAAATAATGGCTTATATTTGCGTTTTTTAACGAGGTCATTGACATTTGTTTGAAATTATGATAGGATTAGACTTCGGTACTTTAATAACTGAAAAGCGAGGGAATAAAGAACATGGCTGAATGGGCAGTAAAGCATTATATATTGGCACCGGTAATCGCCTTTGAGGTATTAGTTCTCGCCGTGCAAGGTTTCAAGCTAATCATCGACGCCTCGTTCCGTGAGGCCGTTACTCAGGCCATCGCTGGCCTGTGAGGGGAGGAGGCCCTATGTTTTCTTGGATAATTGTTCTATGGAATTTGAACCCGACGGCAACAATTGCGATATATTTATTAATCGGCTACTTCTATACGGGTTTAATCCTCCGCTTTCGAGACCAGATCAATACTTTATTTCCCGTTAGAATTTCCATCGGAAAAGATTGGAGCTACTCTGCGTTCGTAGGCCACATGGTCGCTTGGATCTTTTTGTCTGTTATCCTGTGGGCGTTTATTCTGCTCTATCAATCTTGCAAGCTCCTTGGCTTTTTCATAGACCTAGGAATTAACGGATTTCGCCTTGCAAGTAGGAATAAGGATTAAGAATATTAACCCGGGCCATTGGCCTGTGAGAGAGAAACTATGAATCTGCGAGAATTTGTCAAGCTTATAAATGCGTACTGTTGGGAGTTACAGCAATTTTGTAACGACTTAATACCAGAACTAGTTCATCGCATTCGCACTGAAGATCAATCAAGCGGCGAAGAACACCTTCGCAAATATGTAAGAGCGCAAGGACATCTGGTAATCCTATTTCATGATACAGACTTCCGTATTCCTGATATGGGCAATTCCGTTCGCGATGCTCTTAAAAGCCTCATTCAGGATATTGAAGCAATTAACCTGGGTAATGTTCCAAAGCCGCCTGAGGAGATTGAAAACTTCCTGGAAAATAAGTTGCCTTCGTTTTATTTTTAAGGCACCCTGCCTGATTCCTGATCAAGGCCCTACTAGTCAACACCCTTCAGGCCCCCAGACGATCTCATCGTTTCGGGGGCCTTTTATTTTCACCTCACCCTAACCCTCTCCTTATAAAGGAGAGGGATTTTTTTCACCTCCCTCCCCTTAACAAGGGGAGGGCTGGGGTGGGGTTATTTCGTCAGCACTTCGCACCCACTCTTCGTCACTGCAACCGTGTGCTCCCAGTGCCCATTCAATTTTCCATCCCGCGTTTTGTATGTCCAGCCGTCTTCGACGAGAACGATCTCAAAACTTCCTTCGTTCACCATTGGCTCAAGAGCCAGCGTCATTCCTTCTTGCAGAATTATTTCTTTCATCCGGCGGTCGGCATAATTGAAAACCTGGGGCGGTTCGTGGACAGTGTATCCCACTCCGTGCCCGACCAGATCGCGGACAATTTCAAATTCATTTTCTCGGGCATGGTCTTCAACAGCCAGGGCATATTCGTTCAAACTCGCACCGGGTTTGATTTTCTTGATTCCGAGTTCCAAACATTCTTTCGTCACGCGCATTATTTTTTCCGCCACCGTGGAAATTTTCCCCACGCCGACCATCACCGTCGCGTCCGTGTGCAATTTTTTGTATTCGACGCCTAAATCCAATTTGACTATATCGCCTTCGCGCAGGATTTTATCTTTAAGGGGCAACCCGTGGACAATTTCATCATTCACCGAAACGCAAAGCGCGGCCGGATAGCCTTCGCCCGCTCCCCCGGGTTTGTAATTCAGAAACGATGGCCGGGCACCGGATGAAAAAATAAGCTCGCGAGCGAGCTTATCGAGATCCGCGGCGCTGGTTCCAATCTTCACATTTTCACTCACTTTTTGCAAAACCGAAGCCAAAATCCGCCCGCCTTGGCGCATAATTTCAATTTCTTCTTTGGATTTTATCGTAATCATTTCTTCAGTTAAATATGCTTGTCATCCCTGCGAAAGCAGGGATCCAGAGTAAAAATCACCAATTGTGTATGTCCCCTGGATCCCGGGTCAAGCCCGGGATGACAAATAAGAGAGTTTCCTCAATATTTCTTCAAAAACTTTTTCGATGCTCGGCGTTCCGTCGACTTCAACCAAAAGTCCCCGCTCGCGGAAATTCTCAATCACCGGCATCGTTTCTTCCTGATATACTTGCAATCTTTTTTTGATACCTGCCGGCGTGTCGTCTATCCTTTGAAAAATTTCACTTCCGTCAATCGGACATTTTTCCTGCTTGCTCTTTATGTCTTTTCCCATAATCAGCACGTGCTGATTTTGTTTACAGATCCAGCGCTTCGAAATTCTTTTCATAGTTTCCTCTTCCGGGATGTTGATAAAAATAACGGCGTCAATTTTTCGGCCTGATTCGAGCAGCGCCTCTTCCACATATTCGCGCTGGCTCATAGTCCTTGGAGCTCCCTCCATAAGCACTCCTTGCTCACGGGATATAGACTGCAGCTTGAGATGCAAAACTTCCCGCAAGATCCGACTTGGCACGAGCGTATTGGTCACATTCTGGATGTGGTATATTTCTTTCCCGAGTGGCGTGTCTTGCTTTGCCACTTCGCGCAAAGATTTGCCCATATCGATGTGCTCGAGATTGTATTTCTTGGCGAGCATTTCTGCCTGCGTCCCTTTGCCCGATCCTTGCGGACCCAAGATTATAATGTTCATATAACATGTAACACGCAACATGTAACATATTTCGCGATCAACTTTTGTTACATGTTACATGCTTTTTGCTTCGTGGCTAAAATCCTTCATAATCACGCATGATCATTTGCGATTCGAGCTGTTTCATAATTTCAATCACAACCGCCACGACGATGAGCAGTCCCGTCCCGCCGATGGTGAGAGACTGGATATTCGTGAGTCCCTGCACGACGAAAGGCAAAACAGCGATGAGCCCCAAGAAAAGCGCTCCGGCGAGAGTGATGCGATTGAGCGTCCGGGCGAGATAGTCGGCCGTGTTTTGTCCGGGACGGATTCCCGGAACATAGCCTCCCTGTTTTTGCAAATTTTCCGCGATCTGGTGCGGGTCAAAAGTGACCGCGGTATAAAAATAGGTGAAAGCCACGACTAATATGAAATAAATCGAGCCATAGAACATCTGGTTTTTGAACAAATTGCTGATTGAGGTGGCGAAATTGGCCACAGCCGGATTGGAGGCCGTCACGAAAAAATTGGCAATCATTCCGGGAAAAAGCATGATAGACATCGCGAAAATGATCGGGATTACGCCGGCCTGGTTCACGCGAAGAGGAAGATGCGTGGACGTCCCGCCATAGATGCGGTTGCCCCGCACGCGCTTGGCGTAGGAAACCGGAATATTGCGCTGGCCCTCCGTAACAAACACCACGGCGCCGATCACCGCCAGCGCGAAAATCAAAAAGCCGATATACGAAAAGAGTTTCGACGGATCCCAAATCGCGAAAAGACGTGAAATTGAGGTTGGCAGCCCTGCCACGATTCCCGCAAAGATGATGATCGACACACCGTTTCCGATGTTTTTTTCAGTGATGAGCTCGCCGAGCCACATGAGAAACACCGTTCCGGTGGTCGCAATGACGATGATCGTCGCCAACTGAAATCCGGAAAGAGCCGAAAAAATTCCCTGCGATTGAAAAAGCTTCACCATCCCGAAAGTCTGCATGGCAGCCAGCGGTACCGTGATCCAACGGGTCCACATATTGAATTTTTGCCGCCCCGCTTCGCCTTCTTCTTTGTATATCTGCTCAAGACGCGGCACGATCATAGTGAGAAGCTGCATAATGATCGAAGCGGTGATATACGGACCGACGCCCAACATCACGATCGATATATTGCGAAGACCCCCTCCGGAAAAAAGGTTAAGGAGTCCAAAGAACTGGTTGTTTTCAAAGAATTGGCGCAGCTGTTCCACATTCACGCCCGGCACGGGAATATTCGCTGCGAGGCGAAAAACAACAAGAATCCCCAGGACAAAAAATATTTTGTTCCGGAGTTCCTTGATCTTGAAGACTTGGAGAAATTTATCTAACATTTTTGTATAATGTATCAAGTATTATGTATGATGTATTTTTTTTCTATCTATACGTGATACGTAATACATTATACATGCTACATAATTTCGCCGCCTGCTTTTTCGATTTTTTCTTTCGCCGCCTTTGACACCAGGCATTTTTCAATCGTCAGCTTTTTCCCGATTTTTCCGTCGCTCAAGATCTTGACCGGCGCTTTTATATTATCAATAATTTTCTTGGCAAGCAAAGACTGCGGGTTCACCAAATCTCCATCCGCAAAATGTTTTTCAATCTTTGTGAGATCAACGACCTGGTTTTTGGGATGATGGGATTTGAAACCTCTCACTTTTGGCAAATGCTCGATGAGAGTTGAACGTCCGCCTTCAAAGATCGGGTTTACATTCGCTCCCGAACGGGACTTCTGACCCTTCATTCCGCGGCCGGAATAGGTTCCCTTCTTTCCGCCCCGGCCGATGCGTCGTTTCTTTTTCTGGGTCTTGATTTTCAGTTGATGGATCTGCATTTTATCACGAAACACGAAGCATGTAACATGAAACACAATGATTTTGAAAAATATATTTCAACTGATCTTGTGTTACATGTTTCGTGTTATATGTTACATGTTTTTTTCTCTGCTGCTCAAAACTTTTACCTTTTCAAGAGCGGCCAGTGTCGCTCTGGCGACGCTCAACTTGTTCGATGATCCCATTGATTTCGAAACTATATCACGAATTCCAGCCAGCTCAACGACCGCGCGCACTGATCCGCCCGCCACAACTCCACGTCCGGCTTTTGCGGGCTTTAGCATCACTTTCGCGCTTCCATTCTTTGCCTCCGCCGGGCAGGCAATCGTGCTGTTGTGCCTTTTCACCAGGACCAATTTTTTCTTGGCATCATTGAAGGCTTTGCGAACCGCTTCGCTCACGTCAGCCCCCTTGGCCACGCCCACTCCGGCTTTTCCGTTCCGGTTTCCGATCACCAAAGTCGCCCGAAAGCGAAAACGGCGCCCGCCCTTCACAACACGCGTAACACGGGCCAAATCCAGCAATTTTTGGTCATATTCGGGTCGCTCTTTTCTTGATTGAAATTTTTTCCTGGCCATTTTTTCATATAACATATAACACGCAACACATAACACAAGACCCTTTATTTTTCTTATGTTACATGTTACATGTTACATGTTTTGTCAATTTAAAACACCAGTCCGCCTTTTCGCGCTCCCTCCGCGATGGCTTTCACTTTTCCGTGATATTTGTAGCCTCTCTTGTCAAAAACAACCTCTCTGATTTTTTTTGCAATTGAGAGTTTGGCAATTTCTTCTCCGATCTTTCCGGCGGTTTCCACGGTATTTTTCGCGTTCTTTATCTTTCGACTGTCGATGCTCGCCAAAATTTTTCCATTCTCATCGTCAACAATCCCGGCATAGATATATCGGAGGCTTCTGAATACGCAAAGCCTCGGTCGCGTTGCCCTGCCGCTTATCTTCGCCCGTGTTCTTCTGATTCTTTTTTTTCTTGAATTGGCTTTTTTCAACATCGCAATAAAAATACAAAATACAAAATCCTATTTCTCCGCTCCGGCCGCTTTCTTGCCCGCTTTCTTTCTCACAATTTCACCGACATAGCGGAAGCCTTTGCCCTTGTATGGCTCGACTTTCTTGAGAGCGCGGATTGAAGCCGCAAATTGTCCGACTTTCTGCTTGTCGATTCCGGAAATCGTGAGGATATTCTTTTCAATTTTCGCTTCAAGGCCTTCCGGAACTTCCACATCGACCGGATGAGAAAATCCGAGCGCCATATTGATTTTTTTTCCGGCGACCGCCATCCGATAGCCGACACCTTGAAGTTCCAGCTGTTTCTCAAACCCTTTGGTTGTTCCTTCGATCATATTGGAAATCAAAACCCGCGTCAAACCCCAAAGCGCTTTTGTTTGCTTGGTGATTTTCTTCACGGATATTTGAATCTCTTTGCCTTCCGCTTTCACTTCAACGTCCCAATGAAAAGAAAAATCAAGCGTTCCTTTCGGCCCTTTGACGGAAATATTTTGTCCGGAGATATTGATTCCGACTCCATCCGGGACAGTGATCGGTTTTTTGCCAACTCTGCTCATTTTCACGAAACACGAAGCATGTAACATGAAACACAATGATTTTTGAAAATTATACTTCAACTAATCTTGTGTTACATGTTTCGTGTTATATGTTACATGTATATTACCAAACTTCACAAATAATTTCTCCTCCCACACCGGCTTTTTTCGCCTCTTCACCCGTCATCAATCCCTTCGAAGTTGAGACTATGGAAAATCCATACCCGCTCCTCACGACCGGCAGTTCTCCTTTGCCCGCATATATTCTCTGCCCCTGTCGGCTCACTCTGCTCAATCCTTTGATGTATGGGGATTTCTTGCCTTTTTCGTCCCGGATGTATTTGAGATCGATACGGATGCGTTTGCGGCCTTCAACTTCATCTTCACTGATTTTTTCAACAAAATTTTTCTTCTTCAAAATTCCGGCGATACCGAGTTTCAACTTTGAAAGCGGCACAAAAACCTCCGTGTGACCGGCAAGGTTTGCGTTCCTTATTCTTGTGAGCATATCGCTGATTGGATCCAACATATTTGTGTGATACTAATTTACCAACTTGACTTCTTGACTCCCGGAATCTCCCCGACACTCGCAAGTTCGCGGAAACAAATCCGGCACAATTCAAAATCCCGCATATATCCGTGCTTTCTTCCGCAGCGCCAGCAGCGGCGCACAATACGAGAAGAAAATTTCGGTTTTTTCCTGGCTCTTGCCTCAGTTGATGTCTTGGCCATATTTTCATGTAACATGTAACACGCAACCCGTAACACAAATTTATTATGTTACATGTTACATGTTACATGCTTCGTTTATTCGCTCTTAATGGGAAATCCCAATAATTTAAATAGCTCTAACCCTTCCTCATGCGTCCGCGCGCTGGTCGTCACATTCACCTGGAAACTGAAAATGGTCTTCACACCTTCCGGCACAATTTCGGGAAAAACAAATTGCTCCTTGAGGGCCATGTTCAAATTTCCATTCTGATCGACATTCTTCGGATCAATTCCGCGAAAATCTCTCACGCGCGGCAGGGCTGAAGCAATAAGCCTCTCCAAGAAATGCCACATTCGTTCTCCTCGGAGCGTCACCGAAACTCCAACCTCTTGACCTTCCCGGACCTTGAATCCGGAAATTGATTTCTTTGATTTTGCAAAAACCGGTTTTTGCCCACTGATCTTTTTCAGGTTTTCCGCGATTTCATCGATGGCGTCTTTTTCTTTGAGATATTTTCCAATCCCGCTGTTGAGAGACACTTTCAAAATTTTCGGAACAGCCATGGTGTTCTTCGCGCCGAATTTTTCCTTCAGCTTGGCAATCACTTCCTTATTATATTTTTCCTTGAGAAAACTCGTCATATATTTTTTCTTCTTATATTTCGCTCCCGCACTTTTTGCACACCCGAAACTTATCTTTTTCACTGACCTTGAAGCCAACCCGGGTGGCTTTCGAACATTTCGGACAAACCAGCATCAAACTTGAAATATCAATCGCCGCCGGAACGGAAACTCTCTGGCCCTTTTCGCCCTGCTTGCGGGGACGGATATGCTTCTTCACGAGGTTCAGTCCCTCAACAAGCGCTTTCCCGGCATCGGGCAAAACGCGTGAAACTTTTCCCGTCTTTCCCCGGTCCTTTCCGGAAAGTATTTTTACATTGTCGCCTTTTCTAATTTTCATATAACATATAGCATGTAACATGTAACACAGTTTTTATAAAAAATGTTTCTTGTGTTTCGTGTTACATGTTTCGTGTTGCGTGCAACTTACCAGACTTCCGGTGCCAGTGAGACTATCTTCATATATCCCCTGTCCCGAATTTCCCTCGCAATGGGACCGAATATTCTTGTTCCTTTCGGATCTTTCCCGTCGACAATCACGGCTGCGTTTTCGTCAAAGCGGATATACGACCCGTCTTTTCTTCTGAAAGGTTTTCTCTGCCTCACAATCACCGCTCTCACAATGGCCTTTTTCTTGATCGCGGCGCGCGGTTCGGCCGATTTCACGGACGCAACAACAACATCCCCGAGCTGGGCGTATCTCCGGCGCGTACCGCCGAGCACCTTGAAACATTCAATGGTTTTTGCTCCGCTGTTGTCGGCTACTTTCAATTTTGTCTCGGCTTGAATCATATACTTAGCTTAAAATTCCATTTATTCAAATACTATCTCCCATTTTTTCCCCTTGCTTATCGGCTTTGTTTCCGCCATTTTCACTTTGTCCCCGACTTTGCACTTGTTCTCGGGATCATGGGCTTTGTACTTTTTCGTGAACAAATATCTTTTCAAATATTTCGGATGGGCTTTGAAAGAATTCACCGCCACCACGGCCGTTTTGTCCATCTTGTCGCTCACAACCACGCCTTCCAAAAATTTTTTTCCGCCAGCTTTTTCGGCGCCAGCCAGAGGCTGGTCAGCCTTTGGCTGAGATCCGCCTTTGGCGGACGCGCTGTTATTGTTATCTGATTTTTTCATAAAATTGTTTTATACTTTTGAAATATTTAATACAGTCAATATTCTCGCAATATCCTTTTTCGTTATTCTGATATCCCGATGGTTCTTCACCTGCTTTGCTGAAATATCAAACCGCATCTTGGCCAACTTATTTCTAAGTTCAACAAGATTTTTTTTCAGTTCATTCTCGTTTTTCTCCCTGATCTCTTTAATCTTCATGGCTTTATTCAAAATTCATTCACATTTTATCTCTCCTCGATCCTTGTCTTCACGTTCAGTTTGTCCGCGGCGAGTTTCATCGCTTGCCTGGCAATTGTATGCTTCACTCCGTCCATTTCAAATATGATCCTTCCCGGCTTCACAACCGCCACAAAATGGTCAACCGACCCCTTGCCTTTGCCCATCGGAGTTTCCGCCCCTTTTTGCGTCATCGGCTTGTCGGGAAAAATGCGGATCCAAATTTTTCCACCACGCTGGACATAGCGGGTCATCGCGCGCCGCGCCGCCTCAATCTGCCGCGCCGAAACAAGACCGGCTTCCAAAGATTTGAGACCGATACTTCCAAAACTTACTTCCGTCCCGCGCTTTGCGTTTCCCCGGATTTTTCCGCCTCTCTGGATCTTTCTGTGTTTTACTTTCTTGGGCATCAACATCTTTTTTCACAAACCACGAAACATATAACATGAAACACAAGGATTTTTTGAAAATTTTTCCAAATTGTCTTGTGTTACATGCTTCGTGTTACATGTTACATAAACTTCTCTCCTCGGTTCACCCAAACTTTCACGCCGATCACTCCGAAGGTTGTCATGGCAATGACTTTGGCAAAATCAATATCCGCGCGCAGTGTGTGCAAAGGCAAATTCCCCTTGGCCGACCATTCGCGACGGGACATATCTGCTCCGCCCAACCTTCCGGATATCTCAATCTTGATCCCGTTTATTCTCTTGTTTTCCATCATCCGTTCAAGCGTCGTTTTGAGAACGCGGCGGAAAGGCATTCTTTTTTCCAGCTGTTCGGCAACGCTCTGGGCAATCACCATGGCGTTTTCTTCCATATTCTTGATCTCTTCCACTTCCACCTTGAGATTCAATTTTTTCTGCTTGAAAAATTCGTCTTTTATCTTCTTCTTGATGTCTTCCACGCCTGTGCCGCCCCGGCCGATAATGACTCCCGGCCGTGCAGTCTTGATGATAATCTTGACCGAACCGACGGATCTTTCCACTTCAACACCGCCAACCGCCGCATTTTTGAGCTGCTTGAAAATTCGCTCGCGGATCTTGACGTCCTCTTTGAGCTGGCTGGCAAAATCTTTTTTCGAAAACCACCGCGACTTCCAATCGCTTGTGATCCCTAAACGCAAACCTTGTGGATTGACTTTATGCCCCATTTTTTTCATGTAACATATAACACGAAACATATAACACAAGATTCTTTATTTATCCTATGTTACATGTTACATGTTACATGTTTTGTAAACTACATACTTTTTCTACGAAATACCCTTTTTAGAAACCCCCTGGATTCCGCTGCCTTTTTCTTTTCATCGACAAATTCTTTTTCAATTTTTTCTTTGACTATTTCTTTCTTTTCTTCCTTTAGCTCTTCTTTGCCGATTTTATCTTCCGGCTCTATTTTCTTGATATCTTCAATATCTTTGACATCCTTGATTTCCTGTTTCACCACTTTTTTCCTTCCCTTCCCTTTCACTCTTTCATCCAGGATGATTTCAACGCTGCAGGTTCTCTTGAGAAGCAAACTTGCCCGTCCGTGAGCTCTTGGCAGCCAACGCTTCATCTTTGTTTTTTCATTGACTATTATATCCTTGATGTACAGGTTGTTTTTGTCAAGACCAAAATTGGTCTCGGCGTTCGCCACCGCGCTCTTGAGCAATTTTTCAAAATGAGGAACGGAACCTTTCACCAAAAATTTCAGCTGACTCTGCGCTTTTTCCACGTCCATCCCCTTGAGCGCGCTCGAAACAAGCCGGACTTTGCGGGGAGATTTTCTCAAACTTTTTAGCTTTGCTGATACCAACATTTCTTTGATACTTCCGAATTATTTCTTCGCTTCAGGCGCCTTTTGTGCTTCCGCGGTCTTCTTGGCTGCCTCTTGCTCCTTTTGCATCTTTCCTCCATGGCGGACGAACTTTCGCGTCAGTGAACATTCTCCGAGCTTGTGTCCACGACCATTTCCGGAACAATCGTTGAAGCGCGTTTCCATGTCTTGACGACGGATTTGTCACCCGGTTTCTTGTCCTGCAGTTTCTTGAGCAATTTTTGATCCACATAGGGACCTTTTTTGAGACTTCTTGACATATTATTTCTTCTTTCTTCGCTTTATAATAAACTTATCGCTATATTTGTGCTTTTTTCTTGTCTTCTTTCCAAGCGACGGCTTGCCCCAGGGGGTCTTGGGATGTTTGAGACCGATTCCCTGCTTTCCTTCACCGCCACCGTGCGGGTGATCAACCGGGTTCATCACCGTTCCGCGAACCGCCGGGCGAATGCCGAGCCAGCGGGAACGTCCCGCTTTTCCGATCACAACCGTATTGTGCAAATAGTTGCTCACTTGTCCGATTGTCGCAAAACAATTCCCGCTTGTCTTTCTGATCTCTCCGGAGGACAGCTTGATTTGCGCCATTCCGCCTTCGATAGACATCATGGCCACTGATGAACCGGCGGATCTGGCAAGCTGCGCGCCTTTTCCAGGAACCATTTCCACGAGCGAAACGGGTGTTCCGACCGGAATATTTTTGAGTGCCAGGCGATTGCCTTTCTTGATCGAAGCTTTTTCCTCTGTAACCACTTTGCTGCCTTCTTTCATCCCTTCAACCGCGACAACATATCTTTTCTCCCCGTCCGCATATTTGAGAAGGGCGATGAGGGCGCTGCGGTTCGGATCTCTCTCAATCCTTTCCACAATAGCGCCAACACCGAGTTTATCCATCTTGAAATCGATCATTCGATAAAGACGCTTGTGTCCGCCTCCCTTGTGCCGGACTGAAATTTTTCCGTGCGAACGGCCACTATGTCTTTTGAAAGACCGCGTCAAACTTTTTTCCGGCTCAGCGAAAGGCTTTTCCAGTTTGTTGACTGAACTATTTCTGCGTCCGGGACTGGTTTTCTTATATATCTTGACTGGCATATTTTTCGATTATTATACTCCTTCAACCGCAGCGATAGAATCACCTTCTCTCAATGTGACAACGGCTTTTTTGAATCCTTTCTTCCATCCAATCGTCCGGCCGTGAATTGTTTTCTTTGGATTGATCTTGATCGTATTCACACTCACAACCTGGACTCCATAATATCCTTCGATCGCTTCTTTTATCTGAAACTTTCCGGCGTTCTTCGTCACCTTGAAAACATACTTGTTTTGAGCGGCAAGCAGGGTCGATTTTTCCGAAATCAAAATTTCAAGAAGGACTCGGTGGGCGATATTTTCCTCTTTCTTCGCGACTTTTCGTTTCGCGACTTCTTTTTTCTCAGCCAAAGGCTGACCAGCCTCTGACTGGGGCTTTGCAATTTTTGCAGTCTTTTCAGTCTTAACTTTTTTCACGACCGGCTTTTTCTCGACCTTCCTTGGAGATTCGATCTCCTTCGTGGAAATCGAATCTCCACGCACTGGCTTTTCTTCCTTGTCCGCCGTAGCCTCGGCGGAGGAGGATTTTCCTAAAATTTTATCGAAAATGCTCATAGCTGTCTGATTATGACTTTATCTTTTCTTTCTTGGCTTCAAACTTCTTTTCCAAAATTTTTGCTCCTTCCTCACTCATCAGCAAATTCTTGTGATTCAAAAGGTCAAATACATTCAAATCTTTTGCTTCCATATTCAAAACTTTCGGAAGATTGCGACTGGCCCGTTTGGCCTCTTTTTCTTTTGCGGAAAATCCGATCAATATACTGCCCTTGATTTTCAGATTTTTGATCGTCTCGCTCATAATCTTGGTCTTCGCTTCTTTCATCGCAAGGCTGTCAACCAAAAACAATTCCGCATCCTTCACTTTTGAGCTCAACACGACAGCCAAAGCCTTTTGTCCCATCTTTTTCGGGACGTCTTTCTTGAAATTCCGATCTTTCGTCGGACCGAAAACGATTCCACCCTTGCGCCAGATCGGCGTCCGGACCGAACCAACCCGCGCCCGGCCTGTTCCTTTTTGCCGCCAAGGCTTGATTCCGGATCCCGCCCGCTCTGCCCGGTCCTTCGTGTGAGCCAAAACTTGCCGACGATTGGCGTATTGGGAAACGAAAACCTGGTGCAAAAGCGCGTCATTTCTTTTCGCGCCAAAAACCTTTTCCGAAAGTTCAATCTCTTTCACTTTTTCACCTTTCAGGTTGTATACGGGAAATTTTATCATAATTCGAGATCCAATCTCGAGTCTACTCGAGATTGGATCTCGAATAGACTTTCAGATATTTTAACCGACTATTTCAACGATCCTGCCTTTCACTCCCGGCACGGCGCCCTTCAAAAATAATATATTGTTCTCTTTGTCGATTTCAACGATCTTGAGGTTCCGGACGCTTGATCGCACTCCGCCCATCCGGCCTGCCATTCTTTTCCCCTTGATGACGTGCTCCGGGTAGGTCGCTCCGATTGAACCCGGCGCGCGCAAATCATGCTTGTGTCCGTGAGTTTTCATTGACCCTTTGAAACCGTGCCGCTTCACCACACCTTGAAAACCTTTCGCCTTCGTGATGCCGGAAACTTTCACTTTGTCACCAATCTCGAACTGGTCAATTTTCAGCTCATCGCCGACTTTCAGCTCTCCTGTTTCGCTCTTAAATTCCTTTTTCTTCCTGAATTTTTTTTCTTTTTTCTCGTGCTTCACTCCCGCCTGGATGGCGACATAGCCGTCTTTTTCTTCGGTTCTGATCTGCGTAATCGCATTCGGCACACATTCAACCAGCGTCACATTCAGCGCGCCTTGTTTCTCATCATATATCGTGCTCATTCCGAGCTTTTTCCCGAAGATAAATTTTGCCATATTTGCCTTTGAGCTTTGCGAGAAGCTGCAAATTTGAGCATCCCGCACTAATTCTTATTCTTTCCGTCAATTAACTGCTATCCTAAGCCGCAGGCGATTCCGAGAATTCATATTTCCTTTATTGAAAATACTTGTTCGGAATTGGTGCGGGACAATCATTCAAACAAAAAACTGGTTATAAACCAGCCAAAACCCAGAAGGATTTTATTGCTAGCTTAGTATCCCGCGAATCGGGACTTTAACTAGATCACATTTTAATCTCAATATCCACTCCCGCCGGCAAATCAAGATTTGTGAGACTGTCGATCGTTTTCGGCGTCGGGCTGAAAATATCGATGAGTCTCTTGTGAATCCGCATTTCATACTGATCACGAGCATCCTTGTGAACGAAGGTTGACTTGTTCACAGTATACTTTTTGATCTGGGTAGGCAAAGGCACCGGGCCCGCGATTTCCGCACCCGAGCGCTCAGCTGTTTCGACAATCTGGCGCGCGCTACGATCGATCACTTTGTGGTCGTAGGCTTTGATCTTGATCCGTATCCTCGATTTTGCCTCTTCCGGTTGTACTTCCGCTTTCTTGGTTGCCATTTGTTAAGGGATCTGAAAAAAATTTTAACTTACTTCGTGATCTTCGTTACTACTCCCGCGCCGACGGTCTTGCCGCCTTCGCGGATGGCGAATCTCATTCCTTCTTCCATCGCGACCGGCGCCATCAACTTCACACCCAAATTTACGGTATCGCCCGGCATGACCATTTCCGTTCCTTCCGGAAGAGTGACATCGCCTGTCACATCCGTGGTGCGGATATAGAACTGCGGCTTGTATCCCTTGAAGAACGGGGTGTGCCGTCCGCCTTCCTCTTTGGTGAGAATATATATTTCGGCGTCAAATTCGGTGTGCGGGGTGATTGAGCCGGGTTTCGCAAGAACTTGCCCTCTTTCGACATCATCTTTCTTGGTTCCGCGCAGAAGAACTCCGGCGTTGTCTCCGGCTTGTCCCCTGTCGAGGGTCTTGTTGAACATTTCGATCCCCGTGACGATCGTCTTGACGGTCGGGCGAATTCCCACGATTTCCACTTCGTCGTTCACGTTGACGATTCCTCTTTCGATCCTTCCTGTCACAACCGTTCCGCGGCCTTCAATTGAGAAAATATCTTCGATCGGCATCAGATAGGGCTTGTCCACATCGCGGACCGGATCAGGAATTTTTTCGTCGAGCGCCGCAATGATGTCCAAAATGGGTTTGGCCGCTTCATCGTCCTTGCTCTTTGATTCGAGCGCTTTCAAGGCGGAACCGCGAACAACGGCCGCATTGTCGCCGTCAAATTCATACTTCGTGAGAAGTTCACGCACTTCCGCTTCAACCAGGTCAACCAATTCCGGATCATCAACCATATCAACTTTGTTGAGAAATACAACGATAGCCGGCACGCCCACTTGTTTCGCAAGAAGAATGTGCTCGCGGGTCTGCGGCATTGGTCCGTCCGTCGCGGCAACAACCAAAATCGCTCCGTCCATCTGGGCGGCGCCGGTGATCATGTTTTTGATATAGTCGGCGTGTCCCGGGCAGTCCACGTGCGCGTAGTGCCGTTTTTCCGATTCGTATTCGCAGTGAGTGGTCGCGATGGTGATTCCGCGCTCTTTTTCTTCAGGAGCGTTGTCAATTTCGTCCACGCCTTTTTCCTTGGCCTGTCCGAGAAAACTCAAGACATGCAAAATAGCCGCGGTCAGAGTAGTTTTGCCGTGGTCAACGTGTCCGATGGTACCGACATTTACATGCGGCTTGGAACGATCAAATGCTTCTGCTGCCATTTTTTTTCAACTTCCCGAATCCGCCCAAATCACAACTTCGAATTTGTGCA
Organism: Candidatus Moraniibacteriota bacterium; assembly: GCA_026396255.1. GTDB lineage: Bacteria > Patescibacteriota > Minisyncoccia > Moranbacterales > UBA11712 > JAPLXD01. The sequence goes on from JAPLXD010000009.1 coordinate 27,548, forward strand.
AATTCGTTTTTATTAACGTTTATTAAGTTTTACTTATTTGCTTGATGAAAGTATTGTATACTATCTTTTATTTTTTGTCTAGTCCCTCGCATGTTTCCCTTTTTCATAAGGGATTTTCTTGCAACAGAATAAATTTATCATATAGTTTTTGGAGTGTCAAGGGATTGAAAAAAAGCCGCAGGGCAAACCTGATCTGTACCCCAAAAAGTGGACACTCTAAAAAAGAGCCTGTCCACTTTTTAATTTGGTATAATGTAATCAATTAACAAAAAAATATGAGCAAAAGAATTTTTACCC
>JAPLXD010000006.1 GCA_026396255.1 Candidatus Moraniibacteriota bacterium
AGGAGGGAAAAATTGCATCTTTATCTCGGAGAATATGTTTGGATATACAATCACAGAAAATTGAATTTCAAAGAACGAAATAATCTGTTATTTAAACTAATAATCAACAACCATTAGGTTCAAAAATTGAACTTTACCCTAGATAGATAAGATTGTTTCTAAATGTTCTTATTACAATTCGTGCAACAGCACGCTAGGGGAGGTATTTTCCATGCTTTGGAATATAATAATTTTTTTGGTAAGGGTGATAGTTGTTATTATCTGCATCATTATTGGCATGGATACCATTATTAAATGTAAGAATGCTGCCAAGAAACGCGGTTTAGACATATCTGATATGTCTAATTCTGATGTGCAGCTGCATTGGGCTCTTATAATCATAATGATTAGCGGCCTGTGTATAGCTCTGGACGCCCTGTCTAAAATGTTTGGGCGGGGAGGTTAAGGGCTATATTAGCTGATGCTGAAACATGCCCACTATGTTTGTCGGGGTAGTGATTAATTGCTACCCCATTTTATTTCTCCTTCCAATCCAAACGCTTTAGATTTCACGATTTTGACTTTCACGAAACTCCCCACGCACCAATTCCGACGCGTTATGATGCGGGGCAATGCCGACGGGGATTTTTTTATTGGAGTGAAAAATGACTTTCTTTTGGGTGCGGGTGTGGGCGAGGTATTTTCCCATCCAAGGTTCGACCTTTCCCTTTCTCGCTGGCGCTCGAAATTCCTCAAGGTCGAACCTTTTGTCAACTAGAACTTCAACGACTTTGCCGATATATTTTTTGTTATTTTCCAGCGCGGTTTTGGAGAGAATGTCCGTAAGCATTTTATCGCGTCTTTCTTTTTCTTTCTTGGAAACATTGTCTTTCATTTTCCAGGCAAGGGTTTGCGGGCGGGGGGAGTATTGGGCGATATAGGCCATATCAAATTTCATCTCGCGAAGAAGCTTGGCCGTGTTTTCAAACTGTTTTTTCGTTTCGCCCGGAAAACCGACGATGATATCGGTGGAGATACAAGGTTCAACCTTAGCTGTACAGCTAAGGTTGAACCTTTGAAAAGATCCACGGATTTTTTTGATTAGTCTTTTATAATGTTCAATTGAATATTTGCGGTTCATCTTGCGAAGAATTTCGTTGTCTCCAGATTGAGCGGGCAGGGAGATATATTCACAGATTTTTTTGCTTTTGGCGATTATTTCAATCAGATCGTCAGACATATCTTTCGGGTGCGAGGTGAGAAAAGAGAGCCAGAATTTTCCGGGGATTTTTTCGATGAGGCGGAGAAGTTTTGGAAAATTTATTTTTTTTTCGCTCCCTCGCCTTGATAAGGAGAGGGTTGGGGTGAGGTTTTTATAGCTGTTCACGTTTTGTCCAAGCAATATAATTTCTTTGCATCCCTTTTTCACCAAGCTTTTTACTTCTTTCAGGATGTCATCAGCGGGGCGGGAATATTCGCGACCTCTCGCAAAGGGAACGACGCAATAGGCGCAGAAGTTATTGCAGCCGGTCATGATTGGTATATATGCTGTGTATGAGTTTGTATATTTGAGTGTTATGTCTAGATAATCAAAGCACTCTCCCTTTACTAAAGGGAGAGTCGAAGAGAGATTTTTTCTATTGAATTGCTTATTCAAAATCCCCCTTAGTCCCCCTTTAAGAAAGGGGGAGACCGCTTGTGGGAAACTCTTAATTTCGCAAAACAGATCTACTTTTCCTTTGAGCCTTCGCTGGACGTCTTTTCTATGGGAGAGGCAGCCGGTCAAGACAATTTTTTTATCCAGATATTTTTTCTTTATATTATTGATCTGTCCATAAACGCGGTCTTCGGCGGATTGGCGGACGCCGCAAGTGACGAATACGATTAAATTAGCCTCGTCAATTGAAGAGGCTAATTTTAATTTATATTTTTCGAGATAAGTGGCGATTCTTTCGGCGTCAGACTGGTTCATTTGACAACCGAAGACTTTGACGAAATATTTCATTTTTTATCCTCAATTTCTTTCTGGATCTTTTCCAAAAACTTCTCAACCTTTATTGCGCCGAGATCGCCTTTTTCGCGGTCGCGAACGGCGACGGATTTGGCTTTCATTTCTTTCTCGCCGATGATGAGCATATAATTCACTTTCTGGTTCTGGGCGGTGCGGATTCTTTTTCCGAGGGATTCGCCGGTTTTGTTCATCGCGACACGAATATTTTTTTCTTGGAGTTTTTTCAAAATTTCTTTTCCGAATTTTTCAAACTTTTCCGAAACGGGAATGACTTCAACTTGAACAGGGGAGAGCCAAAGCGGGAAATGGCCGGCGGTTTGTTCAACTAAAAAGGCGAAAAATCGGTCGAATGATCCCATAATCGCCTTATGGATAATAACCGGCCTTTCTTTCTTTCCTTTTTCGTTTGTGAACTCGAGATTAAATCGTTCAGGCATATAGAAATCCATTTGAACAGTTGCGATTGAATCTTCTTTTCCGTGGACATTTTTGATTTGAACGTCAATTTTCGGTCCATAGAAAGCTGCTTCGCCGGCAACTTCTTCGAATTTTACTCCCGATTTTTTCAGGGCTGCGCGGGCAATTCGTGCCGATTCCTCCCAGAGCTTTCTGTTTTTTATGTCACCATATTTTTCCTTATCATTGAAATCGGGGAGTGATAGTCGAAACCAATAGCCTGTAATGTTGAAATCTTCGTAAACTTTTTTGAATAAGCTTAAAACTTTTTCAAGCTCGCTCTGGCTTTGTTCATGCGAGCAATAAATATGAGAGTCATTTTGGGAAAAGCAGCGTGCCCGAATAAGTCCGGTGAGGACGCCCGATCTTTCAAAGCGATGCAGGAGACTGAAATCAGAATAGCGGACTGGCAAATCGCGATAGCTTTTCGAATCATTGCGAAACATAATGTGATGATGGGGGCAATTCATTGGTTTCAAATAATATCTTTCTCCCTCAATATCAATTGGGTTATACATATCATCCTTGTAGTGTGCCAAGTGGCCGGATTTTTTGTAAAGATTTTCATGCGCGAGAACGGGCGTGTATACAAAATCATAGCCGTTTTGTTTTTCCAATTCGTACATATAATCCTCGAGCTTTTTCCGAATATAAGCGCCGTTGGGAAGCCAAAGTGGCAATCCTTTTCCCACTTCATCCGAAATCATAAATAGTTTCAGATCTTTCCCGAGTTTTCGATGATCTCTTTTTTCCGCTTCGGCCATCATGGCAAGATATTGCCGGAGTTCTTTGTCGGTTGCGAAAGCTACGCCATAGATGCGCTGGAGCATCTTGTTTTTTTCGTCGCCCTTCCAGTAGGCGCCGGAAATCTTGGTGAGCTTGAAAGCCTTCGGGCTTATTTCTCCGGTCGAATCGATGTGAGGACCAGCGCAAAGATCGACAAAATTGCCGGTTCGATAAATCGAAACAGTTTTTCCGCCAGAGGCGGATCCGCCTTTGGCGGATGCTCTACTACTTTCCTCTTTTGCGATATCTTTGATCAATTCGACCTTCAGCGGCTGCGCGGCTTTTTTGAAATCTTCCAAAGCTTCGGCAATCGGCAGATTGGCTTTTTCAAATTTGAAATTGGCCTTGATGATGCTCTGCATTTTTTCTTCGAGGATCGCGAGATCTTCAGGAATCAGTGTACGCGGGAGGTCAAAGTCATAATAGAATCCGTTTTCGATGGCCGGTCCGATGCCAAAGCGGGCGTCGGGGAACATTTCAAAAACGGCTGCGGCCAGGACGTGGGAGAGGGAGTGCCGAAGAAGCTCTGTTTTTGGTTGTTTTTGCATAGAAATAGATTAGTTTTTACTCTTGAATAGTACAATTAAACCGCCTAAAAATCAAATCATGAAAGATGACAAAGTAAAAAAAATGATATAGTATAAGGGCATAAATATTATTTGCAAAATATGACGCCTTCAAGCCGTACTATAAAGCGATTGACCATTGTTGTAGCTTACATTGTGATTTTTGGCTTGGTTGGAACGGGATTATATTTTCTTTTCCGGACGAAGCCGACCTGCACGGACAAAATTCAAAACCAGGGAGAAACGGGGGTGGATTGTGGCGGATCCTGCTCGGCCTGCGCGGAAATGCCAAAGGCGGAAAGCCTCAAAGTTGTCGAGAAAGCAATCGTTCCCGGAGAAACGGGAAAATATGACGCGCTGGTGAAGCTCGTGAATCCAAACTCGCTTGTCGGAGCGGCCAAATTTGATTATTCCTTCAATCTTCTTGACGGAGCGGGAAAAATAATCGCCAAAAGCGCCGGGTCGAATTTTATTTTGCCGGGGCAGACGAAATATGTCCTTGCCTTCAATATGTCCTCTGATGCGAAGCCGGAGAGTTTGGACTTTGAAATAAGTTCATTTGAATGGAGCAAGTTTTCCCAATTCGAAGAACCGGATATCACGGTCTATGCCAAAGAATTCAGTTTGGCAAGCGGAGGAGAATCCGGATTTGCGCGTCTCACGGCAAAAACAAAAAACCAGAGCGGCTTTGATTTTCATGAGATTTCCGCCGTGGTTGTAATCAGAGGGGGAGATGGATCTCCGATCGCGGTCAATGAGACCAACTTCAATGATGTTCGTGCGGGCGAGGAGAGAGAAATCAATGTCAGCTGGAACAGCTCGTTTGCGATTGATCCGGTGACAGCAAAAATAGAAATCGTTCCGGAAGTGGATGTTTTCACGAACGACAATTTTATGAAGCAGCACGGTGTTTCAGGCCAATACGGAACCTATAATGTCAGCGGTGGGCAACAATAATAAAGATGGTAAAAAATATTTTGAAGATAGATTGGATTTTGCTTGCAGCCGCTCTCTTGCTTTTGGGGCTGAGCTTAGCCGTCCTTTATCCGATCAGCCATACGGGAAACAGTTTTGTCGGAAATGACACTAGCCATTTTTTCCGCCAGGCGGCCTTTGCGTTTCTTGGCGTTTTTTTGTTCTTTGCCTTTTCGTTTACCGACTATCGTATTTTTCGATCAATGTCGTCGATATTGTTTCTTGCCGGAATTTTTCTATTGCTTGCGGTTTTGGTTTTTGGAAAAATCGTCAACGGAACTTCCGGCTGGATCAGCTTCGGAGTTGTCAATTTCCAGCCGGTGGAGATTTTCAAGTTGGTCATCGCTGTCGTCCTGGCCAAATATTTTTCTCTCAATGTGAAAACGATCCGGGAGCCGAGGCATATTTTCATTTCACTTGTTCCCGTTGCTTTTTCGGTTGCGTTGATCATGATTCAGCCTGACTTGGGATCGGCCCTGGTCATCGTCGGGACGTGGGCGGGAGTCCTGCTTCTTTCCGGAGTGCGGAAAAGCTATTTGGCCGCCCTGGTGATTGCCGGGATGCTGTTGGGAATTTTCAGCTGGCATTTTGTTTTGAAAAATTATCAAAAAGAAAGAATCATGGTGCTTGTGAGTCCGACGAGCGATCCGCACGGTGCGGGCTACAATGTTCTCCAATCAACCGTGGCGGTCGGTTCGGGCGGCATGTGGGGAAAAGGGTTGGGCCACGGCTCGCAAAGCCAGCTCAACTTTCTCCCGGAAAAACACACTGACTTTATTTTCGCGGTGATTGCGGAAGAACTTGGATTCACGGGCGTGGCATTTGTTCTGATTCTGCTGTTTGTCCTTCTAATGCGGCTTTTTTCCATCGCCCGTGAAAGCCGGGACAATTTCGGAAAACTGCTGGTTGGTGCCGTGGCAATAGTATTTTTCATCCAAATTGTCGTAAATATCGGGATGAATATCGGCATAGCGCCGGTGGCGGGAATTCCGCTTCCGCTCCTGAGTTATGGCGGAAGTTCGCTTGTGGCGACATGCGCAATGCTTGGAATTGCCGAAAGCGTGTACAGAGGCAGTCGGCAAAGGTACGGCTAGGATTCAACCGGGGTTGACCCCCACACCAATTTTCGTCACTATTTATTTGAATTCCTATATATTACAAATAGAATTGGTGTAGGGGGTTGACGAAAAAAGTTTTTTTTGTTAGATTGTATCGGTACTGTTTAACTAACCAAAGATGACAAAAAATATCACACTTGATGCGAAAATCAGAACGAAATCCGTCGGCAAGGTTGCGGACAAAGAGAATATTCCGGGCATCCTCTATGGTCGGGGGATTGAAAATGTGATGGTTTCGCTCGACAAGAAAAAATTCAACCATACATATGAAGAAGTGGGAGAGAGCACGGTTTTCAAATTGGCGCTTGACGGCAATGATGAGCGGAATGTGCTGATCAAAGATGTCCAGAAAGACGTCTTGAGCGGACTGGCGCGGCACGTTGATTTCTATCAAGTGCGGATGGATGAGGAAATCGAAGCCGAAATTGAATTAGTCTTCACAGGCGAGTCAGCCGCAGTGAAAGAGTTGGGCGGTATCCTGGTGAAAAATATGGATGCGATTCAGGTGAAATGTTTGCCGGGCGATCTGCCGCCGGAAATGGAAGTGGACATCACGCCGATCAAAACCTTTGATGATTATATCTATGTGAAGGATCTTCCGTTCTCTGAAAAAGTCGAAGTGCTTGTCGATCCGGAAACCGTGGTAGCGATGGTCTCGGAGCCGCGCTCGGAAGAAGAGCTGGCCGATCTTGAAACCGAAGTGAAGGAAGATGTCACGAAAGTCGAGGGAGTGGTGAAAGAAGAAACTCCGGCTGAAGGGGAGGAAGTCAAGCCCGAATCTGCCTCTACGGCAGACAGGGAGAAAAAAGAACCTGCCTCTTCGGCAGGCAAGGACAAGAAATAATCTGAAATATTTCAAAACACCCGATGCAAGAGCGTCGGGTGTTTTTAATAATCCCTCTCCATGCTGCATTATAAAGGTACTTGTAAAAAAATCATAAGAACCTTAGAATTATTTTATGAATAGTATAAAAGCATTGATATTTGATATGGACGGGGTAATTGTTGACTCCGAACCTATCCATGAAAAAGCGGAAATAGAAGTTTGTCGCGAATTTGGTATGCTTGTCCCGAAAAGCGAGTGGGATAATTTTCGGGGCAAAAAGATCGAAGATATTTTTTTATACGCCAGCCAAAAATACGGAACTGGGAGTGAACCTATAGAAAAAATGATTGAGCGAAAAATCAGCATGTATTTGGATTATGCCTTGAATGATATGGGGCTCGTTGCCGGAGTCTATGATTTCCTGCAAGAATTAAAGAAAAATAAAAAATATCAATACGCTTTGACAACTTCGGGACGGAAAAGAATGCAAGAGAAAATACTGAAAAAATTCAATCTGGATGATTTTTTCGAAATTATGGTTACGGCCGAAGACGTAACCAATGGGAAACCGCATCCTGAACCGTACGCGATTACGGTTCAAAAACTTGATGAGCAACCAGGGGATTGTCTGGTTATCGAAGATTCGGATAATGGTATTCTCTCCGCGAGAGCGGCTGGATGCCAAGCATGCGGTATTACTACGACTTTTTCCGAAGACCGCCTTGAATCAGCTGGCGCAGATGTGGTTGTTTCTGATTTTTTTGAATTGTCAAAATTATTATTTGTTTGAAACCAATAAAAATAGCAATTTGCGAAAGGATGCGTGATCCACGTGTTTTTTTGACTAAAATCATCCGATGATATAGAATGTTCATACAGCTGTTTAACAATAAAATCACATATAAATACTATCGGATTAATAGAGTCGGAGGAGGACAAGATGCGTAAAAACTGGAATTCTAGAACGTTTTCTTTCAGGATTGATGACTTCTTTCACCTTTTCATTAACACCACAACTGGGGCTATCGATATTGTCCCCGAGAGGGTAGCCTATGGAGTTATGAGTCAGGACGAGAGGCAAATCTTGATCCAGCGTGGCCACATAGGAAACAGGAGAGGTGAGCAAACGGCTCTTACCCTCCTCCGTGAGGCGAATCTCAATCATAGTGAACACATGCCTTACTGGTTTTATGTCTCGACTACGCTCAACTGCAACTTCGCCTGTACCATTTGTTACGAGAGAAAGATTTTGGGAAGCGGTGAAATTTCTCCCGAAGTACTGCATGGTTCACTCCAAGCTATCAAGGGTTTGCAGGAAAAATGGGCGATACCCCCGAGTAAAATGAACCTGGTTCTGTTTGGGGGAGAACCACTTCTTGTATCCAATCCCGAAATCCTCCGCACGGCTTTAAAATTCGCCGAGCGGAACAGATGGAAGTGCGTCATCATCACTAATGGTACGAGAGCAATAAGTTTTTCGGATCTGTTCGATGAGTTTCGGGAAATCATCTCGGATTTTCGGATTACCATTGACGGGCCGCCCCGAATCCACGATTCCCGACGACCCTATAGAGGAGGCAAGGGATCTTTCGCGGACGTGGTATCCGCCATTGAGCATCTGCTCCAAAAGGGTCATCAGGTGAAGATGCAAACTATCCTCGGGGCGGGGAATATCCTAAAGCTCGAAGCGCTCCTAAAAATCGTCAGGCAAAAAGGATGGCTGGAGCTCTCGAACTTCCAGTGGCGGATCGAAGCCTCCCACGACTATGCTAATCTAGACAACGCCGAAGATGAGTATTCCGAAGCGGCAATCGTGAAAACCCTTGTTGATCTTTTCCAAAAATATCCGATACTGATGGGGAAGATGAAATTCGAGAGTTTCAAGTATCTCGCTCATCTCACCAACAGCTTCGGGTGGCTGGGAAACTTCAAGACATATTGGGGGCCGAAGTTCAACTTCTGCGAACCGCAAAAGGGTTTTCAATATATCTTCTCGATTGACGGGAAAATTTACCACTGTCCCAGGACAATCGGCAAATCTGAATTTTGCGTGGGAGACATAACTCAAGGTCTCTCCGGGAGAGATGCGGAGTTGAAAAGGACTTCGATGCTCGATAGGGACAAATGCAAAGCCTGCATAGTCAACACTCTATGCGGGGGAGGGTGTCCCGTTCAGGCGAAAAATTTCCCGAAGATGGACTGCCAAAATGCCGTTCTCTTCAAAATCGATGCTTTCATCGAACTTTTGCAGGGCAGAATCCTAGAACAAGCAACGCCCGACAGGATCACTTCGGTGAATGAATTATGGCTGCCGGAAATGTAACCACAGGAGGCGAACATAGAGACCTCATTCGGGTGCGAACTCGCGTGAGGTCTTTTTCTTTTCCTCTAAGTAAAAGCATGATAGTTCCTGTACAAATAAGCGTCGGGTGTTTTTTTGTAGGGAATAAAGTATAATAAAAATAGAATTGAAAAGAATATAAAATGAAAGGTTATATTTCGAAAATAACAATATATTTTTGTTTGCTTGTTTTGTTTTTGGCGTCCGATGTATCTTTGGCTGCCCAGAATGATGCCCAGCAGCAGGATTTGAAAATGAAAATAAATATTCTGCGGAACCAGATCCAGGAATATCAAAAAGAAATTGATGTCAAAAATAACCAAGCAGAAACTCTTCAGGGCGATATCGACGCTATCGAAAAAGACATTGCAAAAATAAAGCTTGAAATGCAGGAGACTCAGTTGGTGATCCAAGGCCTTGATCTTGAGATCGCGGACAAAGAAGCGGGCATAGCCGCGATGCAGAAAGAGGTGGAGGCCAAAAAGAAAGTCCTCGCGCAATTTATGCAGGAATTGTATGAAAACGGCAATGCTACGTCCGTGGAATTGGCCCTGGGAAACAATACTTTTTCAGACTACTTTTTTCAGGCGGACAGCCTCGAATCATTTGAGGAGAGGACGAGGGAGATATATGACCGGTTCGTTTTTCTTCGTGAAGGTATCCAGAAAGAAAAGGATGATCTACTCTCTCAAAAAGAAGAACAGATGAATCTCAGAGCGATGCAAAACGACCAGCAAAATACTTTGGATTCGCAAGAGCAGGCAAAAAATTCTCTTTTGGGCAAAACAAAGAATGACAAGCAGGCGCTTTCGGATCAGATGGGAAAATTGCAAGATCAGCTGAACGCTTTGCAGGCGCTCGGTGAGCCGATCAATATTGATGAAGCAATCAGCGCCGCCAAATATGCATCCGGTTTCACGCATGTTGCGCCGGAATTTTTGCTCGGCGTCTTGCGCGTCGAATCGGGACTTGGAACGAATGTCGGGGGAGGGAGATATAAAACTGACATGAATCCGGCCCAGTGGGACACTTTCAAAAAAATTTGCGGTGAACTCGGAGTTGATCCGAACAGCGTGCCGGTGTCGCGCCGGGCTTGCTACAATTCAAATTCGAAGGACGGATGCGGGGGATGGGGAGGAGCGATGGGGCCGGGACAATTCATGCCGACCACCTGGCTCGGATACAAAAGCAAGGTGGAAAAACTCACAGGGAATAGTCCGGCGAACCCGTGGGATCTCAAGGACTCCCTTGTCGCGATGGGTCTCAAGCTGGTGGCGGTGAACGGCGTGACGGCGGGCGACCGGTCGGCTTGGGCGAAAGCGGCGGCGATGTATCTCGCGGGCGGCAACTGGGAAAACTATTCGTGGTATTCGGATCGGGTGTTGTCTTATGCCGACGGATTCAAAAAAATAATGAAATAAATCCCCGCACTAAATTTTAGCAAAACTATTTTATTATAATGGTCATAATTGCCTTCGGGTATTGAATTTAGTGCGGAGATAAATTTGTCAAGTCTTTTTGGAAAAATATTCCTTCGCATCATTGACTAATGCAAAAAATAGTTATATAATAAGAAAGTAAGATCCATAAAGAAGGGGGTTTTGCGCAAGTAAGGGTGATTTATACATGGGTGTAAATCGCCTTTTGTTTTTCTGTCTTTCTCTACGAATTACGAATCTGTACGAATATACGAATATTATAAAACGCCTTTGAGGCGTTACTGAAGAATAAATTATTTCGAGTCAGGGTGAGCTCAATTCAAGAAATGCAAATACCTGCTAAATGGGTGGCAGAACGAATAGGGGTGAGCTCAAGAGGAAGAACGAAAATATTTTCGCTGGTTTTTGTTTCGGTGATAATTTCGGCAAGCGCGCTTGTTGTCTCCTCATCCGGAAAAACGGTTGCTTCCGACATTACCGTGGAAAAAGTGATCGAGCTTACCAATGCATCAAGGGCGGAGGCGGGCGAGAGCGCGCTTACTGTGAACTCGAAATTGTCCCAGGCGGCCGAAACGAAAGCTTCGGATATGGTTGCCAACAATTATTTTTCGCATACTTCTCCGGCCGGGGCGACGCCCTGGAGCTGGATCCAAAAAGAAAACTACGACTATATCTATGCCGGAGAGAACCTGGCAATGGATTTTCATGCAGCGGAAAATATGGAAGAGGCTTGGATGGCCAGTCCCACGCATCGGGCGAACATACTTAACCAGAATTATCACGAGATGGGAACGGCAGTGAAAGAGGGGATTATAAACGGCCACGATACAATTCTGGTCGTTGTGATGTTCGGCTCGGGAGACAAAAATTCGTCAAGCTTGAATGACGTAAACAAGAAAACATTGAATCCGGAAAAGCGTGTGGACAGCGGGAAAAATTTCCCAACGCTGTCCGTGGGAGAAGAGGGGAGGAGCCAAAGCCTTTTCGAACAGCCGACGATCACCAGTCCGCAATCGGGGGAAATATTTTCCGGTAGCGAGGTCAAAATCACTGGACGGGCTAAGCCGGAAGAAACTGTCGCAATTTTCGACAATGGAAATTTTGTCGGTTCAGCGGTTGCAGATCCGGATGGATGGTTTTCTTTTTCGGAGACAGGATTGGCTGAAGGGACACATGGCCTTGCTCTGCAAAATAAAAACGTATTCGCGGATGCAACAACCAATTTCTTTGTTGACCGGGAAAAGCCGAATGTCGATTTCCGCCTCTATGCCGACCAAAACGATCCAAGCCGATTTTTTCTTGAAGCAAGCGCTGACAAAAACAATTGTACGTTCCAGTTCAACGGAGAGTCGAGGCCTGTTCTGGGAGAAGATAAGGCTTTGTTTTCCGTTGACGCGGAAAAGTCATCCATCATTCTGCGAGTGTCGGATCAGGCAGGAAACAAAAATTTCCGACAGATCAATCTGGCCAACTACTATCCGGGCAGCGGCAACAGTGGAAACAATATTTCAGACAAGCTGGCAGCGCTTATGTCCGCGCCAGAAAATATCTTCGCGAATGATCCAGGGAGAGACGCGATGAAGAACAATTTGGGACTAGCGATGGGAGGGATAAATAATTATTAATTTTTAATAAATGTGATGTAAAAGAAAAACGAAAATCAAAAATCAAAAAGTTCCTTAAAAAAACAAAATAAAAAAATTGGGTGATCTAAACACCAAAAAAGTGTTTTATCAAAAAAGTAAGTGTCCTTTCTTTTTGTCCTTCGGGGCAGTCTGGCAAACCATCCGCCTGAGTTTTTTCAAAAAACTTGGGCGGATTTTGTTTACCCTGTTAAATAATTTCGCAAGACGAAATTACTGTCTCGCAGTATTTAACAGGGTGAAGGTTGATTATATTATCAATTTCAGATATAATAGCAATGCTTGTAATTCGATATTCATGTCATATTTTGAAATAATCGGGGGAAAAAAGTTGAACGGGGAAATTGAAGTAAAAGGAGCGAAAAACGCGGCTTTGAAGGCAGTGGCGGCGGCTCTTTTGTCACGGGAAAAATGGACGATCACAAATTTTCCTTTCATTGAGGATACGAAAAGAATTTTGGAGCTGATTGAGGATCTTGGGGTGAGAGTGAAAAGGTTTAGCAACAAAGTCGAAATCCAGGCCGATCAGATCAAAAAAAGCCAGCTTGACGACGAGCTCGCGAAAAAATTGCGCGCGTCGATCATCCTGGCGGGGCCGGTCTTGGCGCGGAAAGGCGAAGTGCGGATGCATCATCCGGGCGGGTGCGTGATCGGCAAGCGACCGATCGATATGTTTCTCGACGGCTTTCAGAAATTCGGAGCTGTCGTGAAATGGGAGAACGACCATTTCCGGATGAGCGCGAAGAAGCTGAAAGGCGCGAAAATATTTTTTCCGCGTATCACCGTGACCGGGACGGAAACAATGATGATCACGGCGGTTCTGGCTGAAGGGGAAACCGTTCTTTCCAATGCGGCGATGGAGCCGGAAATTCCGGCGCTGGCAGAATTTTTGAACAAGTGCGGAGCGAAAATATCCGGCGCAGGAACGCCAACAATCAAGATACGCGGAGTGAAGAGCATAAAAGGCGGAAAATTGGAATTGATTCCCGACCGGATTGAAGCGGGAACATTTGCAATTCTTGGGGCGCTTGCGGGCGGAAAAGTAAGGATCAAGAATTGCGTTCCCGACCATGTTCGGGCGCTTCTCACGTATCTCGAAAAAGCGGGAGTGAAGATTGAAGAGAAAAAAAATGAGTTGATCGTCTGGGGCGCGAAAAAATTGAAACCGGTGAATATCGCGACGCATGAGTATCCGGGATTCGCAACGGACATACAACCTCCGTTTACGCTCTTGATGACACAAGCCAAGGGATCAAGCCTCATTCATGATTCAATTTTTGAGAGCCGTCTGATGTTCACGGATGCGCTCAATTTGATGGGCGCTCATATTGCGATGAATGATCCGCACCGAGCGACAGTCAACGGACCGACGAAATTGACCGGAAGAAAAATTGCCAGTCCTGATCTTCGGGCCGGCATCACCTTGGTTCTGGCCGGTCTTATTGCCAATGGAAAAACCAAGATTGAAAATATTTATCAGATTGACCGGGGATATGAGAAAATTGAAGAGCGTCTTCAAAAATTGGGAGCGGACATCCGGAGAGTGAAAAAATAAAAACAAAAAGCTCAAAGCGCAAAAATAAAAACAACAAGAGTTTTGTCAGCCAGAGGCTGATCCGCCTTTGGCGGAAATTTTAAGTTTTGAGTTTTTATTATCGTGTTTATCAAAAAAATTGGAATTGATCTTGGGACGGCCAATACTTTGGTATTTCTGCCGGGTGAAGGAATTGTTGTCAATGAGCCGTCGGTTGTGGCAATTTCACTCGTGGACAACAAGATTATGGCGGTCGGCAACGAAGCCAAAGAGATGCTTGGCCGCACCCCGGAAGCAATCACGGCCATGAGGCCACTAAAAGACGGTGTGATTGCGGATTATCGGATCACGGAAGCGATGCTTCGCTATTTTATCAACAAGGTGGCGGGCGGTTTTCGGCTGTTCCGTCCCGAGGTGATGGTTTCCATTCCGGCCGGTGTCACTTCAACGGAACGGCGGGCCGTTGTCGACGCAACCGTGAAGGCGGGGGCGAAGACCGCCTATGTTGTCAAAGAGCCGATCCTGGCGGCGATTGGGGCGGGTATTCCGATCAACAGTGCAGCGGGGAATATGATTGTTGATATTGGCGGCGGGACCAGCGAAGTGGCGATTATCTCTTTGGGGGGAGTCGTGGCGGCGCACAGCGCGCGAGTTGGCGGAAACAAGATTGACCAAGCGATTGCCGATTTCATCAAAAAGAAACACGGGCTTGCCATCGGGGAACGGACGGCGGAAGAAATCAAGATCACAATCGGCAGCGCGATTCCGCAGATGAAGGACGAATATATGGAAGTGCGCGGACGCGATCTCATCGCGGGCTTGCCGAAAACGATCCGGGTTTCGGCCAACGAAATCACGGAAGCGATCCAGGATGAGTTGCGCGAAATCATCAATGCGATCAAAAAGGTTTTGCAGGAAACTCCGCCGGAGCTCGCCGCTGATGTGATCGACAAAGGGATGATCCTTTCGGGCGGCGGCGCTTTGCTTCGCCATCTTGACCAGCTGATCTCGAAGACTACAGGTGTGCCGTGCTATGTCGCGGATGATCCTCTTTTCTGCGTGGTGAAGGGAACGGGAATCGCGCTCGAGAATTTGGATATGTACAAAAGAACGATAATGCTGACAAAATAATTCACAAAACATATAACATGTAACACAAAACACAAGATTATTTTTCAAAATGTTACATGTTACATGCTTCGTGTTATATGACAATAGGGATTGACGCTTCGCGAGCGTTCGTGAAAACAAAAACCGGAATTGAGGAATACGCTTATCGGGTGATCAAGCATTTGCGGGATTGTTTGGGTGACCGGTCCGTTGTTTTGTATTTGGATCCGAGAGTGAATGAAAAAAAATATATCGACTTCAAACTTCCCGAAAATTGGGAAGTGAAATTTCTGCGCGCGCCGATTTTTTGGACGCAGGCGCGGTTGTCGCTTGAGATGCTTTTTCGTCCGGTGGACGTGCTGTTCATCCCGGCGCATACGGTACCCCTCATTCATCCGAAAAATACCATTGTCACAATTCATGGACTGGAATATGAATTCTGCCCCAAAGCTTATTCTTTGTTTGAAAGGCTTTATATGCGCTGGTCGATCCGGAATTCATGCCGGTCTGCCAGGCGAATTATTACGGTGAGCAAGAACACAAAGAATGATTTGGTGAGATTGTACAAAGTGCCGGAAAGGAAGATTGAAGTGATTTACGAAGGAATTGGTGATTTTGAGGATAAAGCGCAAAGTGAAAAGATCAAAAATACAACTCAAAAATTACAACTTTTGGGTTGTGGCTATTTTTTGTTCATTGGAAGGCTGGAAGACAGGAAAAATATTCTGGGAATAATCGAGGCTTTTGAAATATTGAAGAAAAAATATAAAATTTCGCAAAAATTGATTTTGGTCGGCAAGTTTGGTTTCGGAGGAGAAAAAATAAAGGGCAAAATTGATAGCAGTGCGTGCAAAAGCGATATGATCCTGACCGGTTATGTGAGCGATGAGGATAAGTTTTATTTACTCTCAAACGCGGATGTGTTTTTGTTCCCGACTTTCTATGAAGGTTTTGGTCTGCCGATTCTTGAGGCCCAGAGTGTCGGTACGCCGGTGATTGCTTCCGACACTTCTTCAATGCCCGAAGTTGCGAATGATAGTGCGGTTTTAGTTGATCCAAAGGACGCCAATGCTATCGCCGAAGCGGCGCATAAACTGATCTCGGACGAATCCTATAAAAATGATATAATAGAAAAAGGATTGGAGAATGTGAAAAGATTCAGCTGGGAGAAGTGCGCGTTGGAGGTAAGTAGCTTGTTACGTAACAAGGTTAGTAATTAATTATGTAATTTGCAATGTTATTTTGCTTGTCATTCCGACCGAAGCGAAGCGGAGTGGAGGAATCTGCGTGTGTACGCAATGGCTAGTTATTTGCTAATGGACGCAGATCCCTCGGCTTCGTCTCGACTATTCGTCGAGACTCCGCTCGGGATGACAAATTAAAGTTTCCCAAATAAAAAAAGCCGGACCGGCTCGGTAGTTTGAGCGGATCCGGCAAACAGACGATTAAACAATCTGTTTGAGACAAGTGATAATTCCTATTGCCAATAATATGGCGGAAAGAACGAAAAAACATTTATACTCTGATTCGGTCAGTGCAGTTTCATCTGTAGTTGGCAACTTTTTAGCTCTTTCGCGCTCCCTGTTGATAAAAATAAAAGTAGCTACGCTAAAGAGAATAAAAATTATGCCCTCTATGATAAGTTTTTGAGCCTGGGATAATTCCATATTTTCCTCCAAAATACAGGATATTCAGGACATAATATTGTACTATGGATAATAATTTTAGTCAATTAAAAGTCGCGCTTGTCCATGATTTTCTGAACCAATATGGCGGGGCGGAGAGAGTTTTGAAGTCGCTCACGGAAATTTTTCCCGAGGCGCCGATCTATACGATGCTGTATGACCCGAAAAAGATGCGGGGGAAATTCAAAAATGCGGATATTCGACCGTCGTTTCTCCAGAAATTTCCGAAGCTTTTGAAAAAACGGCCCAAGTGGCTTTTGCCTTTTTTGCCGACTGCGCCGGAGACTTTCAATTTGAGAGACTATGATCTCGTGATTTCGTCTTCAGGCGCCTGGTCGAAAGGCATCATTGTGAAACCGAAAACGATTCATATCTGCTATTGCCACAGTCCGATGCGTTTTGCCTGGGACTGGAACGAAAAATATCTGGGCGAACAGAATCTCGGAAAAGGGCGGAGAATTTTCGCGCGGCTCCTTCTTAATTATGTCCGGATGTGGGACAAAGCGGCGGCGGACCGGCCGGACTTTTTCATCGCAAATTCGAAGACTACGCAGACGCGGATCAAAAAATATTACGGCCGGGAAAGCGAAGTTGTTTATCCCCCGGTAGAAGTTGGGGGCGATCAGGGAAATTTGGATGATAAGGGAGATAGGGGTAAAAAGGAAGATTACTTTTTGATCGTTTCCCGGCTTTCGCCCTACAAAAAAATCGAAGTGGCGATTGAAGCAATGAATAAATTGAATTTGCCGCTCGTGGTGATCGGGGAGGGCGCGCCGAAATATGTGAAATATCTGAAAACGATTACCGGACCCAAGACGAAGTTTTTGGGCTGGAAATCAGACGAGGAGACGAAAAAATATTTTGCCGCTTGTCGGGCGTTCATTTTTCCGGGCGAGGATGATTTTGGGATCGCGCCGGTTGAAGCGATGAGCTTTGGAAAACCGGTGATCACGCTTCGCAAAGGCGGGGCGACGGAAACGGTCATCGAAGGCGAGACGGGTGAATTCTTCGATGAATCGGCCGTTGAAGTGGTGGCCGATGCCGTGCGCCGGTTCCAGGAAAACGAAAAAAACTATGACCCCGCCAAAATCCGCGCCCAAGCTGAAAAGTTTTCGAAAGAAAAATTTGTGGAGAATATCGAAAAAATGATTGGGGAGATGGTGGGGGATTATAAAAATAATTTTTAGGTAATAAAAGCTCTGATGAGTTGCTTATGTATAATTATGCTTATTTAACAGGTGCCTTAATAATTCTGCCAGTCTGGTTAATATTATTTTTTTTCGGAGCGAAGGGTAGAAAAGGCATGATATCCGTTGGACTGTATGTTGCTTTTTTAGCAATACCTCTGGAATTTATTTGGTTTTTGAAAGATTATTGGTACCCATTGAAGTATGTTTCGGCATCGATGTTCGTTTCTCAAGAACTTATTTTTGGATTTTTTGTGGGAGGGATTGTATCAGTTATTTTCTCTGATAAAAATAATAAAAAGAGTAAGGAAAATTTTAATGTAATAAGGTTTTTGATTCCCCTAGGGGTCTTATTTTCTTCAATGATTGTTTTTTCAAATTTAATCGGATTTAATTCCATATACGCTTGCGATATTGGTTTCGCAATTACTGCATGTATGATTTTATATCTAGAGCCGGACTTAATAAAAAAATCTTTTATAAGCGGCTTTCTCATGGTTGCAACATCAGTTATTGGATATTTAATTCTGCTCACGATATATCCCAATATCGTTCGTGACTGGTGGTTGCTACGAAACATTTCAGGTATACTTGCTTTCGGAATTCCCATTGAAGAAATTTTATTTTTTTTATTGTTTGGTTTATCTTTCGGACCTATTTATAATTTTTGGCAGGAAACGCAGTAGATTAAATCTTATGAATTCATTAATCAATCCCAAAATAAAATCCTATCTTGATCGTTTGGTCGATTCCACTAGTCGGCCGGGATCATATATTTTTGCTGGATCGAGTGAAGCGGAAAAGGATAAGGCGGCGCTCTATTTCGTTTCGAAAATTGCCGGAAAATTCGGCAATGCGGATTTTTTGGCCAGAATAAAGGCAAAAAACCATCCCGACGTGGTGATCATCGAGCCGGAAATTGAGGAGAAAAAGGGAAAAACAAGAGAAAAGGAAATCAGCATCTCCCAAGTCCGGGAGGCGCTCGAAAGGCTGAAATTTTTTCCGTACGAACTTAAGACAAAATTCTGCATCGTCAAAAGATCCCAAAAAATGAACGCCGAAGCCGCGAATGCCTTGCTCAAATCTCTGGAAGAGCCGTCCGAAAAAGCGGTATTTCTGCTTCTTGTGGATAATATGGATTCGCTTTTGCCCACGATTGCTTCCCGCTGCGCTGTTCTTCGCTTTCCGCAAACAAATTTTCCGGAATGGAGCGAAGAGAATAGGGGGCAGCTGAAAAATATTTTTCGGCAGGAAATTTTTGAGAGGTTTGATTATATTGAAAAGATTTCAAAAAACAAAAATGAAATGACTTCGGTCTTGAAAGACTGGGAGCTGGTGATGGCGGAAAGTTTGCGAAAGTTGGTTGTTAGTCAGGGAAATTTGGATAATCTGGCTAAAATCAGAAAAGTTGTCGAGCTTGTTGAAAATACAAGAAAAGCAATCAACCGGCTCGAGCGCACAAACGCGAACGCGAGAGGGGTGGGAGAAGTATTGGCCTTGAGGATGAGCTAGTTTTTGCGAAAATGACAAGTATAAGAGTTCAAGTTATAATAGAAATATGAACAAAACAAAAATATTAGGCTTGTTTGTTTCAGTATTTCTTCTCACCGGCTGTTCTCTCGTCTCCAGTTCCTCTGATGGCGGGGTTTTTTGCTCGGATGATGGCGGAAAAAATTTCACGCAAAAAGTGATGATCGATGACAAGACAAAAATCGGCTCTGTTGATGTCTTGAGTCTCGCCGTGAATCCCCAAAACGGAAACGAAGTTTATATCGGCACCGTTTCAAGCGGCATATTCAAAACGACCGATGCCGGTGAAAAATGGCAAGTGCTCAAGGTTTCGACGAGCGCGGTGACAAAAGCCTATGCGATGGCGGTTGATCCGACCAACGCGAATACGGTCTATGCGGCGGCGATCGTGGATGGCCTGGGAAAAATTTTGAAATCAACGGACGCGGGCGCGAATTGGAAAGACATCTATACCGAGCCGTCGAGCGGGTCGTTTGTTTTGGCCCTGGCAATTGATCCGGCGGGGTCGGGAAAGATTTTCGGCGGGACGACGGAAGGCCAGATCATTTTTTCGGACAATAGCGGCGATACTTGGAAAAATCTGTATAAGACCCAGGGCGGCGTTTTCAAGATAGCGGTTGATTCAATGAACTCGAATCTGGCCTATTTTGCGGTGAGTCAAGGCGGATTGCTCAGGACTCGGGACGGGGGGAAAAATTTTGAAGATCTTGGAGAAAAGAGCAATTTGAACGGCCAGCAGCAGTTCGGAAGTCCGACGGCGATTGCGGCTGACCCAAACAGGACGAATTGGGTCTATGCCGGAACGACCACGGGATTGTTTCGAAGCAAAAACGGCGGGGATGATTGGGAATCCGTGAAAGTACTCAATAGCCTCAAAGAAAACGCAATCCGGGGAATTGCGATCAATTCTCAAAATTCGGACGAGATAATATATGGGGCGGCGCAGGCTTTTTATAAATCCGTGGATGGCGGGCAAAGCTGGGCGACGACGCAACTTGGCGGAAGCCGGACAGCCGAGGCGGTTGCGTACAACCGACAGAACCCGGGCGTGATATACGTAGGAATGAACAAGCGGTAATATCGAATATTCTGAAAAAATAAATTTCTGCGAAAATTCATATTTTTCAGAATTTAATATTTTTTGTTAAACATATGCTCGAGCAAATTGTTTCCAATGCAAAACCAAAAATGGAAAAAGGAGTCGAACGCTTCAGAGAAGAAATAAACAAATTGAGGACGGGGCGGGCCAATCCGGCGATGGTGGAAGGCCTGACTGTTGAATACTATGGCGCAAAAACTCCTTTGAAGCAGGTGGCAAGCATCAATGTTCCCGAGCCGCGGCTCATCGTTGTCCAGCCGTGGGACAAAGACAGTCTGGTGAACATTGAAAAAGCGATCAATGAGGCGCAACTCGGATTCAATCCGGTGAACGACGGCCAAGTGATCCGTCTGGCCATACCGCCGCTCAATGAAGAGCGCCGCACGGAGCTGGTGAAAACTCTCGGAAAATATGCGGAAGAGTCAAAAGTGGCAGTCCGGAAGGCACGGGAAGAGGCTTGGGACGAGATCCAGGAAATGGTCAAGGATGGGAAATTGGCCGAGGATGACAAATTCCGCGGAAAGGATATGCTTCAGAAGAGCGTAGATGAATACAATGGAAAAATCGAAGAAATCCGAGGGAAAAAAGAGAAAGAAATGATGGAAATCTAATTTTTATGTTTACAGTCTTAATCTTCATAATAATTCTTGGCCTTCTTGTTTTCGTCCACGAACTGGGACATTTTTTGGTTGCGCGGCGAAATGGAGTGATGGCGGAAGAGTTTGGCTTTGGTTTTCCACCAAGGATTTTTGGCTTGTTTAAAACGAAAAATGGCAAGAGAAAACTGGTTTGGGGATCGAAAGAAGTGGTATCGACCGATACGATATATTCCGTCAATTGGATCCCTCTCGGGGGATTTGTGAAGATCATGGGCGAAGACGGGGAGGAAAAAAGGGATCCGAAAAGTTTTGCTTCGAAATCGGCTTTCACGCGGACGAGAATTTTGGCGGCCGGTGTGGCCATGAATTTTTTGCTGGCGGCGGTTCTTTTGTCAATTGGATATTTTGTCGGTATTCCGCAGGCGGTGGATGACACGGTGGCCGGGAATCTCAAAAACGAAAAAATCCAGATCATTGAAACAATTCCCGGAACGCCCGCTTCGCAGATGGGAATCCAAGTTGGCGACCAGATTGTCGGGGCGGTTGAAGAAAACGATCAGGTTGCGCGCTTCAACACTATTGAAGATGTCCAGAATTATATCAACGCCAAAAAAGGACAGGAAATCAGATTGGACGTGAAGAGGGGAAACGAGACACTTGATCTCACCGGCACTCCGCGGACCGATTTTCCGGCGAGCGAAGGCGCGCTTGGGATTAGTCTCGTGAAAACCGCCATCGTTTCCTATCCCTGGTATGAATCAATTTGGCGAGGAGTGCAGACGACGGTTGATCTCGCTGGAATGATCATTGTCGCTTTCGGGAATTTGCTTTGGAAACTCATCACCGGCCATTCTGTGGGGATGGATGTTTCCGGTCCGGTGGGTATCGCAGTTTTTACCGGGCAAGTGGCCAAACTCGGTTTCATCTATATTTTGCAATTCACCGCCTTGCTCTCGGTTAACTTAGCCATTATAAATATCCTGCCCATTCCGGCCCTTGACGGCGGGCGGATTTTGTTTATAATTATCGAGAAGCTCAAGGGCAAGCCCGTGAGCCAAAAATTCGAGGCACGCGCCCACAACATTGGGTTTGCGCTTCTCATCACCTTGATGGTGGCTGTCACCTTCCGGGACGTGGCGAGGCTTGAAGTTCTTCAAAAATTGAAAAACTTACTGGGGAGATAAGAGAGTGTCGGAATTTATTTCGAAGTGGTCGGCGAAGATTATTTTTTTCGCGCTGGTAAAAGGCATCGGGTTATTGGATGCTTGGGCGGCTTTCAAAAGATGGCTCTCAGATAGCCTGAAAGCTAAAGGGGGAAATACAAATGGCGGACATAATTCCTGAAATTGGTCAGTGGCTTACCGTGAATACAGATATGCCGTGGTGTAGTACGCCTGGAAAAGTGGTTTCCGTCGATTTGGACAAAAAAACATTTCAGGCGGAATTTGTATGTGACCCGGACCAAGGTGAATATCCAAGCTTTGAAGCGGCCACAACGCATGAATTTCATGCCATAAATGAGATTATCCGTAACCCGAAAATGATTGAGGATTTCGAAATTTGGCATCGAGAGTCTAACGGATAATTTTGAAGGAAATTTTTAAGACGGGCGATGTTGCGACATCGCCCTTTTTTCTTGGCAAAGCGAACTTTGACACAATATGTGTTTTCAAGTAAGATTAGGTACTAGGAACAGGAAAATAAATATAAAAATGGCTTCAAATTCACCTATCGTTGAAATGCTTTTTTAAGTTTGTTTAGCTCTTGTGTTTTGTGTTGCGTGTTACATGATTTCGTGAAATTATGCTTTCAAGAATTTTTGGAAGATTTTCAAAGGATATCGGGATTGACCTGGGGACGGCCAATACTCTTGTGTATGTCGCCGGACGAGGAATTGTGATCAATGAGCCATCGGTCGTGGCCGTCAACCAGAAAACCGGGCAAATTCTGGCCATCGGTGTGGAGGCCAAAAAAATGGTCGGCAAAACTCCCGCTCATATTGTCGCGACCCGGCCGCTCGTGGACGGAGTCATTTCGGACTTCGAAGTGACGGAGCAGATGCTTCGCTATTTCATTGAAAAAGTCCACAAAGACAGTTTTGCTCTGATGCCGCGGCCACAAGTGGTCATCGGAATTCCTTCAGGCGTGACGGAAGTGGAAAAGCGGGCGGTAGTGGACGCGGCGATGAGCGCCGGCGCCCGGCGGGCGTACCTTGTTGATGAGCCGATGGCGGCCGCGATCGGAGCGCGTCTCCCGATCCAGGAAGCGTCCGGGAATATGATCGTTGATATCGGCGGAGGGACGACGGAAATCGCCGTGATTTCTCTTGGCGGGGTGGTCGTTTGCCGGAGTTTGCGTATTGCCGGGGATGAAATGAATGAAGACATCATCCGCTATGCCCGCGATGAATTCAACCTTCTCCTGGGACTGAAGACCGCCGAAGACATCAAAATCGGGATCGGAAGCGCCTATGAGCTCGATGAAGTTTTGGAAATGCCGATGCGCGGACGCGATCTGGTGACGGGTCTGCCGAAAGAAGTGATCGTGAATGATTCACAGATCCGGGAAGCCATTTTCCGTTCCATAAAAATAATCGTCAACAACATCAAATCGACGGTCGAAGAAACTCCGCCGGAACTTCTTTCCGACATTATGCAAAGAGGCATCATTCTGGCGGGCGGGGGCAGCTTGATCCGGGGGCTCGAAAAATTGATCGCCGAGCAGACCGATATCCCCACGCGGGTGATGGACGATCCCTTGACGGCGGTGGCGCGGGGAACGGGAATCATCCTGGAACATCTCGATGAGCTGAAAAACGTTTTGGCCGAAACGCAGTATGACAAAGTTTCTTTTTAATTTAATCCGATTTATGTGAAGCTCGCGAAAAAATGATTTCTCGAGTAGGCTATCCGTCCCAACTAAAGATCAGGGACGGATACACGCAATACTCTCGAAATTCATTTTTTCACTCGCTAGAATAAATTTCGTATATTCGTAAAGTTTCGTAGTTCGTAGAGAATGCCCATGTTTTCCCGCAAAAACCTAAAATATCTTTCAATAACAGGCGTATTGCTGATCGTCATCTTTGCCAGTCTTCGCTCTGACAACAATCCGTTGAAGGGAGCCATTTTGACTGTTTCCAGTCCGTTTCTCAAAACTTTCCGAATTTTTTCCGGGGGAGTGTCGGGTTTTTTTCAATTTATGGGATCGATCGGAGATCTCAAAAGTGAAAATGAAAAATTGGTCGGGGAAAACCAAAGCTTGCTTGCCCAAAACAACCGGCTCAAGGATGCGGAGAAAGAAAATCAAACTTTGCGGCAGCAGCTGGATCTTGCTCCCAGAAAAAATTTTGACCTTGAGGCCAGTTTTGTCATCGCCCAAGACCCGCAAGGGCTTGGCAATTATTTTCTCATTGACAAAGGAGAAAATTCCGGGATCAAAACGGGAATGGCAGCCATAGTTTCAAACGGAATTTTGATCGGACAGGTCACTGAATCATATTCGAGCTCGGCGAAAGTCACACTTATCACCGATCCCTCGAGTGCCGTCAACGCCGAGGTGCAAAGCTCCGGGGCGAAGGGAATTGTGAATGGAGAATACGGCTTGGGACTCAAAATGGGCATGATCTCGCAAACGGATGTTTTGAGCGAAGGCGACACGGTGATTACATCAGGTCTTGGCGGGAAAATTCCGCGAGGACTAACAGTCGGAAAGATCGGCCAGGTCGGACAATCGCCCGACAAACTCTTTCAGGCGGCCTCGGTTGTTCCGGCCATCGATGTGTCGGACTTGAGAATGGTATTTATCATAAAGAAATGAAAAATTTCGCGTTGTTCATCCTTTGCGTGGCTACGGTTTTTCTGCAGTTCTCCGTTGAAGGTGTCTTTTTTTCCGCGCGGAGGATTCCGGATCTGGCATTGGCGCTCGTGATCACTCTGGTGTTGGCCATGGGTTTCAAGGAATCTCTCAAATGGATATTGCTCACGGGAATGTTGATCGATGCCGGGTCAAGCACTGTTTTCGGAACGGCGGCTCTGGCGTATTTTCTGGTCGGATGGATGGTTGCCGGTCTCATCGATGTGGCGGACATAAGGTCGCGGAAAACATTTTTTCTGGCAGTTTTTGCGGCGGCTGTCCTGGTTTCGGAGATTGCGAAGGATATATTTATTTTTGCCATTTTGAAAATAAAGGCAAATTTTCTCCACGAACCGTTCGGCGTTTCTTTGAACATTTTCAGCGCGGACTATTTTTTCAAGATCCTATATTCAATCATTGCGGCTTATGCCATTTATTATATTTTTAGAAGAATCAGCCGAGCATTGTTTTTGGAACCGGTGAGATTGGCGAAAAGGAACTACTGATAAATATTGCCATGTTTGAAAATTATTTCAATAAAAAAAGACAGTTGCGAGGAGCCGAAATCGACGAGATCACGGAAAATTCTTCCGATCTTGATGAAACACGGGTTGTTGGGAGTGCTGTTTCGGGAAACAGGCTCAAAATTTTTCGCGTGATCGTTTTTGTGATATTTCTGCTCCTTGGGGCAAGGGTTTTTTATCTTCAAATAGCGAGAGGTGGATATTATAGCGAACTGTCGCGGGAAAACCGGGTGCGCTCGATTGTCATCAAGGCGCCGCGGGGGATCATATATGACCGGAACGGAGAAAAGCTTGTAAACAACGTCCCGAGTTTCGACCTGATCGCCATTCCGGTGGATATTCCGAAAGATCAAAATTTGAAAAAACAGGAGATGGCGGATATTGCCGAGATGTTTGGCATGAACAGTCAAAACATTGAAGTGATCGTTGGCTCGCAAAATGAGAGCTCGATGAATCCCGTTTTGATCAAAGAAAACGTGAGCCAGGATGAATCTCTCATTTTTACCGAAAAATACCTGAATCTCAAGGGCTTCGCTCTCGATCAGACGGCGGTGCGCCAGTATGAAGACGGCCCGTACTTTTCTTCCTTCATCGGATACAGCGGAAAAATATCAAAGGACGATCTGGCCGCCCATCCGGACTATCTGATGACGGACTATATCGGAAAAACCGGCGTGGAATATAGCTATGAAAAAAATCTGCGGGGAGTGAACGGAAAACAGGAAGTCGAGGTGGATTCGGCCGGGAATATCCAAAAGGACTTCGGCGTCACGGAGCCGGTCCCGGGTAGCGATTTGGTTTTGGGGATTGACGCTGATCTTCAGAAAAAGCTCGAAGACTCCCTGCAGGCAAAGCTCAACGAGACGGGGACGAAAACAGCGGCAGCGGTCGCGATCGATCCGAGAAACGGCGAAATTTTGGCGATGGTCAATCTTCCCAGTTATGACAACAATCTTTTCGCCAAAGGAATTTCAGCGGACGACTATCAAAAATTGATGTCCGATCCGGACAAGCCGATGTTCAACCGTTCGATTTCCGGGGAGTATCCGCCCGGTTCAACTTTCAAACCGCTTGTGGCGGCGGCGGCGCTGCAAGAGGGGACGATCACGCCGAGCACGACGCTTGACTGTCCGGCAGCAATCAATATCGGGAGCTACAGTTTTCCGGACTGGAAAACGCACGGCCTCACGGATGTCCGCAAAGCGATCGCAGAAAGCGTGGACATCTTTTTTTATGCGGTGGGCGGAGGCTGGGGAGATATCACAGGACTTGGTATAGACAAAATTCAGCAATACGCCGACAAGTTCGGTCTCGGCCGCAAGCTCGGGATTGATATTCCGGGAGAAGTTTCGGGGCTCATTCCGACCGAGCAGTGGAAACAGGACAAACTCGGCGAGAGGTGGTACCTGGGAGACGATTATCACTGCGCTATCGGGCAAGGGTTTGTGACGGTCACGCCGCTTCAGCTCGCGAACTATATTGCGGCGATTGCCAACGGCGGAACAGTTTTCCAGCCGCACCTTGTCGACTCGATCAAAAAAATTGACGGATCGGTGGAAAAATTGAACAAAAATTTTGTTTCTGCAGCCAACTTGCAAGTCGTGCGGGAAGGAATGCGCCAGACGGTGCTTTCCGGAACAGCGCAGCCTTTGAAAGACTTGCCGGTCGAAGTGGCGGGAAAAACAGGAACAGCCCAATTCGGCAGCGGCAACGAGCGCGAGCATGGTTGGTTCGTCTCTTTCGCGCCCTACAACAACCCGACGATCGCCATGGCGGTTCTGGTGGAAGGCGGGGGGGAAGGCTTCTCGACGGCCGAACCGGTGACCCACGATGTCTATCAGTGGTATTTCGGAGATAGAAATAAGCAGTAGAGACGCGATTTATCGCGTCTTTCGTGTTTCGAGACGCAATAAATTGCCGTCTCTACTTAATTCAGAAATAACCCTTATACAAGCCATTATTCCCCAAATGTTTCACGACCATTGACGCGGTCCGTTTTTGGGTGTATAATTCGAAATTAAGGATGAAGGTACATTCTTCCCTTAATAATTTATTTTTTTATTAAACCAATCCAAGCAAGAAGGAGGAGGTGAATATGTTCGGTCCCCTGGAAAGAGATGATAAAAATGGCGGGGAGGAGCTGAAGTTGGATAAGGATTTTAAGGGCATACTAATCGTCCTGTTGGTGTACGTTGTGGGCTTCGTCATAACTTATTTCCTGCCACATAATGGCTTGGAGAGCGAGGAGCTTGATCTGATCACACTGGCGATGACTACCTTCGGATTTTTCGGGGGCGTATGTCTCTACATCACTATGCTCTTTATGGCCGCGGAGCAATGTTTTGAATAGGTTCAATGCTCCGTTCGTCAAAGTGCCGCTTTTCGGGAAACCGGGAAGTGGCATTTTTCTTTTTACCATCATTGACAACACTTTCTTTTTCGACTATCATTCTAATCGTTATCGTTATTAGGAATAAAACCCCGCACCAATTTTTTTCGCAATATTCATCTTGTTCAAACTTAAATATATTTTTCTGTATTTATGTCTACATGATGTTGCGATGAGAATTTGTGCGGGGCAAGCAAATCATATGACAAAATTTCTCACCCCGGAAGGACGCAAAAAACTTGAAGAAGAGCTGGCGATGCGCAAGACCGAAATGCGCCAGAAGATCGCCGAGATCATCAAAGAAGCCAAGGAGCAGGGCGACTTGAGCGAGAACGCGGAATATTCGGAAGCGAAGCGTCAGCAATCCGACAATGAACGGCGAATAATGGAAATTGAAAATGACGTGCGCACTTCCCAAGTGGCCAGTTTCAACCAGGAAAGCAATGTTGTCCAAATGGGATCCAAAGTCAAAGTGAAATGCTCCGCCAATGGCGGAGGCGATGAGCAGGCTTTTTGCATTGTCGGTTCAAACGAATCCGATCCTTTGGGCGGAAAAATTTCCAACGAATCGCCGATCGGTCAGGCTTTGATGGGCAAAAGCGCGGGCGAAAAGATGAAAGTGAACACGCCAGCGGGAGAAAAAGAATATACGGTGATGGAAGTGAAATAGATTATTGCATATACAGGCAACCCTGCCCTTCGCGAAAGGCAGGGTTGTTTTTTTGTGGGAAAAAGCTATAATAGAAAAGGATAGAATCGTGAATCTATATAAATATGCTTGACGAAATAAAGGAAATAAAACTGAAAAAACTGGAAAATCTGCGAAAAGCGGGTCTTGATCCGTATCCGGAAAAAACCAGCCGGACGATGGTGAACAAAGAAGCGTTGGAAAAATTTGATGAATTGCAGAGCAAAGAAATAATCTTGGTTGGAAGAGTGAAGTCTCTCCGTCCGATGGGCGGGTCGGCTTTTGCCCACATTGAGAATGAATCAGGGAAAATCCAGATTTTTTTGAGCAAAAAAAACATTGATCCGGAAAAATATAAGCTTTTTGTCGATTCGATCGAGCTTGGCGATTTTGTCGAGGTCAAGGGGAAATTATTCAAGACCAAAACGGAAGAAATCACCCTTGAAGTGTCGGATTGGAAAATATTGAGCAAAAGTCTGGCACCCGTGCCGACGGAACATTTTGGGGTGAAAGATACGGAAGAACTTCTGCGCCGGCGCTATCTGGATCTCATGATGAATTCCGAAACGCGCGAGCTTTTCCGCAAGAAAAACATTTTTTGGCAAACAGCCCGAACTTTTCTCGCTAAAAAAGGCTTTTTGGAAGTGCAGACTCCCGTTCTTGAAAATATTCCCGGCGGAGCCGAAGCGGAGCCGTTCGTCACGCATCACAACGCGCTTGATCGCGACTATTTCATGCGCATTTCGCTGGAATTGCCGCTCAAAAGGCTGCTGGTCGGCGGATACGAAAGAGTCTTCGAGATCGGCCGGGTTTTTCGCAACGAGGGCATTGACAGAGAGCATTTGCAGGAATATGACACGCTCGAATATTATGAAGCCTATGCGGATCTGAAAAAGGGGATGAAGCTGGTTGAAAAATTGTTCAAGGAAATTGTGAGGAATATCTTGGAGATCGAATCTCCAAGGGGAGATTCGATCTCCCTTGCAACGGAATACGAGGGAAACAAAATCAATTGGGGAGAAAAATGGGAAACAAAAGACTATTTCAAGCTTCTCAAGCAAGAGACGGGAATCGATCTCGATAAAGAAATTTCTGTCGCCGATCTCCAGAAGAAAGCGGACGAGTTGGGGATCAAATATGAAAAAAACTATGGCAAGGGGCGGATGATCGATACGATATACAAAAAAACCGTGCGGCCGAAATTGATCCAACCTTGTTTTTTGGTCGGCCATCCGGTCGAAGTATCGCCGCTGGCCAAAAAAGATCCCAAAGACCCCCGAAAAGTTTTGCGCCTTCAGGTAATTGCCTGCGCCTCGGAGCTTGGAAACGGTTTTGCGGAGCTGAACGACCCGGTTGACCAGCGCGCCAGATTTTCCGACCAAATGAAACTTCGCGCCGAAGGGGACACAGAAGCGCAAATGCTCGATGAAGATTTTGTCGAAGCGCTTGAATATGGCATGCCTCCAGCGTTTGGTTTCGGCTTTTCGGAAAGATTGTTTGCGCTTTTGATGAACAAATCGGTGCGAGAAACAGTCATCTTCCCGCCGATGAAAGAGAAATAATAATTATTTTTATTGAGAATGACTAGAATTGAAGGCGAAAAAAAAATATCAGAAATAAGGCGTCTTGAAAATATTAAGCAAAAGGCAGTGCAAGAATTAGCCAGTCTTTCTGATGCGAAATTAGCTGAAAGAGAAAAAGTGCTGAGAGAAGAACGTCCTGCGCTAATAGAAAGAATAGAAGTTTTAGATCAAGAGCTGAAGGCAATAAGTGAAATTAAATTAATTAAGAAGCCTGAAAAGCCATAACTTTTATGTTAGACATCAAATACATTCGGGAAAACAAGGACGCTGTGAAGAAAAATTGCGAACTGCGCAACATCAAGTGCGATGTTGGCCGGCTTTTGGAATTGGATGAGAAAAGGCGAAAACTGATCGTCGAAATAGGGGAACTAAAAGAAAAGAAGAATGAAATTAACGATAAAATGAAATCGGGCGAGGATAAAGAAAATTTGATTGTCGAAGGGAAAAAAATAAAAGAAGATTTGGACAAGCTTAATCCGGAATTTGAGGAAACTGAAAAAGAATACAAAAAACTGATTATCCAGATTCCCAATATGACGCATCCGGATTCGCCGATCGGGAAAGATGATTCGGAAAACAAAGAAATCGAGAGATATGGCGAACCGGCAAAATTCAATTTCGAACCGAAAGGACACGAGGAGTTGATGAAAAATTTGGATCTGATTGACTTTGAGCGCGGGGCGAAAGTGGCCGGAGCCAAATTCTATTTTCTCAAAAACGAGGGAGTACTTCTTGAACAAGCTTTGATAAATTATGCCTTGGATACGTGCATTCAGGAAAAATTCACGCCTTTCACAACTCCAGATCTCGCCAAAGACAAAATTCTGCTTGGAGTCGGTTTCAATCCGCGGGGGCAGGAATCGCAAATATATTCCGTGGAAGATACTGATCTGAATTTGGTTGGAACGGCCGAAATCACGATGGGCGGATATCATATGGACGAAATTATTAATGAGGAAAAATTGCCCTTGAGGTATGTCGCTCTTTCGCATTGTTTTCGGACAGAAGCGGGGAGCTATGGACGGCACAGCGCGGGTTTGTATCGCGTGCATCAATTTTCGAAAGTGGAAATGTTTGCCTATACTTTGCCGGAAAAATCGGAAGAAATGCATACCTATTTCAAAGAAATGGAAGTGAAAATTTTCAAAGGACTTGGGATTCCGTTTCGAGTGGTGGATATTTGCACGGGAGATCTGGGCGGACCGGCGTATCGCAAATATGACCTCGAAGCTTGGATGACTAGTCGCAACGGGTGGGGCGAGGTGACATCAACATCAGACACGACGGATTATCAAGCAAGAAGATTGAACATCAAAGTCGAAAGAGAAGATGGCAAAAAAGAATATCTGCATATGCTCAACGGAACCGCGATTGCTGTTTCACGAACCCTGATCGCCATCATCGAAAACGGGCAGCAAGCCGACGGGTCGGTCGTCATTCCGGAAGTTTTGCGCAAGTGGATGCCGGGGAATATGGAAGTTATCAAGAAGAATGGATAAGAAAATCAATCTTTCACCAATAAAAGAAATGGAACTCCGGGCATCGCGCATTCCCGGAGTTGTTTCGCTCGCCCAAGGCGTGCCGTCTTTTGACACGCCCGAGCCGATCAAGCGGGCGGCCATCGAGGCAATCGAGAAGGGAAAAGTGGCCAAATATTCACTCTCACCCGGCCTTCTGGAGTTACGCGAGGTGATCGCGCACAATCTTGAAAAAGAAAACAAGTTTTATGACTTTGAAGAAGAAGTTATCGTGACGGCCGGGTCGATCGAAGCGATCACGGCGACGATGCTGGCAATTCTTTCTCCGGGAGATGAAGTTTTGATTCCCGATCCGACATATACATCCTATCAGCCGGCTATCAAGGTGGCGGGTGGGGTGCCGGTCTTTGTCCCGCTGGATGAAAAGAAGCACTGGGCGTTTGATATTGCGGAATTGGAAAAAAGAATCACTCCAAAAACGAAAGCCCTGCTTTTTTGCAATCCGAACAATCCGACGGGGACGATTTTCACGCGCAATCAGCTTCACGCGGTGGCGCAGCTCGCGATCAAGCACAATTTCTATATTCTGAGCGATGAAGTTTACAAAGATTTTGTTTTTGAGGAAAATGGAGGTTCGACCTCCACGGGGAGGTCGAACCTCCAACGTTTGTACTCCCTCGCCCAGATGCGCGGGATTCGGGACAGATTGATCTATATCTTCTCTTTTTCCAAAGCCTACGCGATGACGGGCTGGCGGATTGCGTATCTTGCAACTCATCACGATCTCGCGAAGAAGATCCTCGGCGTGCACGACGCGCTGGTCACGTGCGCTCCCGTAGTCTCACAGTATGCAGCTCTTGCGGCTCTCGAAATGGCGGACGAGGAACTGGCGAAATATCACGCGATATATAAAAACAGGCGGGATCTGATCTGCCGGCGGCTCGATAAGCTGAAAAATATATTTGAATATCAAAAACCGGACAGTGCCTATTTCGTTTTTCCGCGCATCAAAGAAGATATTTTGCAAAAAATCACTCCAAGTGGCGGTTCAAAGGAATTTGCGATAGAATTGCTGGAGAAGGCCAAAGTGGCGACGGTTCCCGGATCAGCCTTCGGTCCGGTCGGGGAGAATCATATCCGGATGTGTTTTGGGCGCAGTGAAGAGGATATCAACTTGGCGTTTGATCGGATGGAAAAATTTTTCTCAAAATAATTTCAATATGAAGCCTTTTTTCAAGAAAATCGTCCAGTTTTATCTCAAACTTTTCACAAAGATTATTCTCTGGAGAAAAAAACCCTTTATCATTGCCGTCGCCGGAACAACCAACAAAACGACGGTCAAAGAATATATTTTGAAGTTCTTGCGCGAAAAATATGGTGAGCAGGAAGTGCGGGGAAATCCACGGAGCTACAACACGGAAATCGGCTTGCCGCTCGCGATATTGTACCTCGAGTCGGGAGAGTCTTCGTTCTGGAAATGGTGGAAAATTTTGATTCAGGCCAAATTGAGGGCGCTATTCTCGAGAAAATTTCCCTCGAAACTGGTTTTGGAATTGGGTGTGGAAAAGAAAGGCGATATGGAATATCTGCTTGAGATGGTTCGTCCAACTTGGGCAGTTGTGACGAATATTGAAGGCAGCTATTCGGACGCGGAATCGAACTTGGATGAGATCTTTGAGGAAATGAAATTGCTGGCGGAAAAACTGCCCAAAAATGGCAAATTGATTCTCAATTTCGACGATGAACGGGTAAGAGAACTGGCCGATTTTTCGAAGACGGAAAAGATCAGTTATGGCTTTTCTGACGGTGCGGAAGCGCGGACGACGAACCTCAAAACAACCGTTCAGGGACAAACGTTCGATTTTTCTTTTCGAGACAAGCATGAATCCGTTGAGATCAAGAAATATGGCCGGCACAACGTGTATGCCTGGATGATCGCGAAGATTGTGAAAGAAGTTATGTAAGGGTTTTTCATGGGAATATTTTCCAAAAAAAAGAAAAACAAAACTATCCAAAAATCCTGGCAAAGAAAAGAGACGAAGGCGTATCCCGGAGCGCCGAAAAAAGAAAAACCGAAAAAGGGCGGGTTTTTTTCTCGCTTCCTTTTTTGGTTGCTTTTGGTCGGTTTTCTCGGGATTTGCGTTTTTTTGCTTTTTTTCTCGACTTTTTTGGATATCAGCAAAATAACTATTCAGGGGAATCAGGATATTTCGAGCGTGGAGATTTCGAAAGTGGTGGAAAAATCACTCGAAGGGAATTATTTGAAGTATTTGCCGAAAAAAAATTTCTTTCTGGCGAGCGAGGCGAATATTGGCAATGCGGTGAAAAACAATTTTAATCGTCTGGAGGTTGCGTCGATCGGGAAAAAATTTCCTGATACGATTGTCGCGAAAGTGGTTGAGCGGAAAGCGGAATTGGCCTGGTGCAGCGCGGGTGTGTGCTATTTCGTCGACGGCAGCGGTTTGGTATATGGAGGAGCGGCGGGTAGCGAAGATGATTTGCGGGTCGGCAATTTCTTGGTGGTGGTCGACGACAGCGCCATCCCGGTGGAGATCGGCAAAACAAAAATAAGCCCGGATTTTATCGGATATGTTGAAGGAGCGAATGCAATGATGCGGGACGATTTGAAGATTGAACCTGTGGCGAGCTACCATACTCCCGGGATAGCTTCGCAGGAGGTCAGCGTGATGACCAGTGAGGGCTGGATCCTCAAAATCAGTTCGGAATATTCAATCGATGAAGCAAAAAATATCATCCAGACCCTTTTCGAGAAAGATTTGAACGGAGAAACAAGAAAAAATATGGACTATTTGGACTTGAGAGTGAAGGGGAAAGTTTATTATAAAACGAAATAGTTTCAATCAATTTTGTAGATCAATATCGACCCGCCGATCTCGACCGTGGGAGTTCGCTCCCGCAGCCATTCATAGTCCGGTTTTCCTTCCGTGATCTTGTAGTAGAGGGAATTTTGGAGAAAGGTCGCCGAAATTGCGTACCAGCCCGGCTCCTGACCCAAATCGGAGTGCCACATAATGGCCTTGTCTCCGAGATAATGTACCACATCTCCGCCGCCGAAATAATCGACGCGGATTTTTTGAATATTGTTGTCCTCAACAAATTTTTCCAGCCGCTTCAGATCCTGACCCCAATCCACGTTTGAATCCGTCACATACTTGTAGCCATTTTTTGGTCCGCCGACAGTTTCGTTGAAGTAGGCCAGATAGTTCGGATAGGCGAAAGCGACTTCAGCTACAAGCCAAGTGACCAGCAAAAGCACAATTGTCCAAAAATATTTTTGGTATTTTTTTGCCGCTCTATTTCCAAAAATAGTCACTTCTTTGGCGATCAGGATATACATGAACGGCAGGGTCGGGAAGAGATGGCGGAGGCCGATGTTGAGATTCCCAGTGATGCTCACATACCAATATAAAGCGATGAAAGAAAGCATCGAGAACTCGGCGATGTGGCCATCAAAATAATCCTGGATGTTGGTCCAAATTCTTTTGGGGAAACTCGGCAAATTTTTTTTCAGAAGCATTGTCAAGCCCACGGCGATCGAGAAAAAAAGCAGGATCAAAAGCGGTAAACTCTCTTTTATCAAGAAAACAAGTGGGAAATAGGCTCGGAAGCTCTGGTTGGTCACTTGGCCGAAGAAATAGGTCGTATTTCCGCCTTCGACGCGGCCGAAAACCATGAAGAACCCGGTGAGATATTGGGCATAGGGGCGGAGGACGGCGTTGTTGACCATTTTGTGAAGATAGGGAATGGCTATTTTCTGCAACCCATTGGGAGAAAGCTGGGTATCAATCAGCTGATGGATTTTTTCGGTCGGCATTTTATATGTGTTGGCCTCATAAACAAGCCCGATCAACAGTCCGTGGATAGCCAGAATGACAACGAAAGTCGCGATATACAACCATAATTTTTGCAGCCAAAATATTTTCACTTTCCCGGATCCCAAAAAAGAAAAATTGAGCTTGTCTTTTCGGAAAATCGCATAAAGAACGAGCGCGATGCCAAAAATTGGAAAAAGCAAAACGGAGGAAAATTTGGCGAGAGCCGCCAGTCCCAAAAATATCCCGGCCAGAGTGATCGTTTTCCAATTGGGATTTTTGAGATATTTGATAAAAGTGAAAAAAGCAAAAAGAGAAAAAGCGGCGATGCCGAGGTCGGTTGTCACATAGTGGTCGTGTCCCAAAATATTCGGATCAAAAGCAAAGAGGGTGAGCGCCAAAAGGCCGGCTTTGGTGCCGAACAGCTCTTTGGCCCACTTGAAGATCATAAATCCGAAAGCCAGAGCGATCAGGATGATTGGAAAGCGGGACCAAAAAAGAATGGCTTCGGTATTGTTTCCCGGAAAGTACAAAAATGTCGATCCGGCGTCCCATTGGCCGTTGGCGTCGGTTGTCCAATAGTTTTCATCTGTCGGAAAAGTGACTTTCAAAAATTGCAGGGGAATTCCGGCGAGGTCTTTGAGAAGGGGCGGATGCTCGGGATTGAGGCGATAATCGTGAAAGTGGATATATGAATATCCCGACGGAATATGGGCCACTTCGTCCATGATGGCCGCATCGCCGAGGGCAACGCTGATGGACAGGATCAACATAATGCCAAGAATCCCGCCAACGATCCAATATTGGTACTTTTCGAGCATAGATTTTTGTTTATTTTTTATTTATCTCAAGAGTGCTTACGCCCACATTATACAACAACCAAGAAAAGTTATCCACAAGATACTATTGCACTAGTTTTTGTGGTATAATTTCAGTACACCCCCACACCAATTCTAATTATGAATCAGATTTTTTCAATTATTCAACGAAGAAGATGATAACTGGAATTGGTGTGGGGGTAAAAGACAAAAAGAAAATCCGGAAAAAGCTGAAGCGTATTCAAAGCGCCGGTTTTGTTTGAGTTAAAAAAAATTAAAAATGGAAAAAGGAAGAGGAAATTTTATAGAAGCAATGGGAGAAGAAGGCTATATCAGCAGAGATGCCGGAAAGAAAAAACCGCATGCGCGGAAAAGGAAATCGACGGACGCTAAATATAGGGAAGCTAGAGAATCTTTTGAAGAAAGCGCGGTTGAGGAAGCACCACCTCCAGCCAGAAATTTGCATGTAGTTGCAAGAATACCGGATAAAAAAGCGGCATATCGCGTCGAGCCAACACGAGAAGCGGCAGTACGAGAACTCTTACTGCCTGAAAGCGGTGAAGAAGGATTGGAAGGGCTTGAGGAGAAAATCAACAGCGAACTCACGGAGCTGGAGCAGGGATTTGCCAAATCCTGCATAGATGAATATCCGAAAGAACTTGAAAAAGCCATAAGCAAAATTGAAAGCAAGGGTTCGACGGTTGTTGAAAAGCAAATTTCAGCAATTCGGACAAGTTATATAAGTGATGCAAAAAGATGGGGTCTTGGCAGACAGCTTGCGCCGGAAAAGGCGGAGCTTATCGGAAAATATCTTGAACTGAAATTGCCGGTCGGAATTCCGGAGGAAAAATTGAAGGAAACACCGAAAAATACAGTGGAGACAAGTGGCGAGTCTTTAAAAGATTTAAATAAAAAAGATAAACATATGGAAATACCCGTAAAGGAAATAACAAATATAAATATAAGAGAACAGCTCAAGCAAGATAAGGAAGAGCTAGGGGCGGCTGGGATGATGTCAAATTCCGCCGATCCGAAAAATAATGTAAATATTTCTTCAGGTGGGAAAAAGGTGGAGGAGACTGTAAGTGATCAAGCAGTGATAAATCAACGCAAAATAAATAGAGCGAGAGAATTTGCGCCGAAAGGGATGAGAAACATTGCCAAAGTGAGCACGGACGGGCTCGCGCCTGAATTTTCTGACGTTCCCCTGGCGCCGGGAGAAAAGGCTAATTTAGAAAGGGTTGAACAGGCGCCGGTTGCTCCAGAGTCGAAATCGGATGCGGAGCCTAAGAAGGGCGAAAAAACTCTCGAAGAATTAAAAGCGGATTTGGACGCGAAAAGAGCAGTTTATGCGAAGGTAGATCTAGACGCGTTCAGAAAATGGTCAAGGTTAAAAAATCTGCTTGGTGCGAGCATAAAAGAGGTTTCAGACGAAGATTACTCTAAAGCATTTCATGATTATAACGGAGCGTGGCAAGACTACCTGGAAGCTAAGCGTGGAGATGTATTGAAAAAAGGCAATAAAGAAGATGCACGGGAATTTTTGCGGGAATTTGAGGGAGCAGAAGAAGCGGCCAAATTTTTGAATTTAAAATACGATTTGAAAAAGGAGCAGTCAGGCTATCCGGCAAAAATTCTCTATGGATTCGAAAAAATGGCCAATGGCTGGAAAGAAATGAATTGGAAGAAAAAGATAGCAATATCAGCAGCTATATTCGGAGTCGGAGCATTGGCGGGCGTAACCGGCGGTGCGAGTTTTGGCCTAATTGGAGCGACTGCGTTCACTCTCCGGACAGTTCAGAGGACATTGGGGGCGGGTGCGATGTATATTGGAGCGAAAAGATTTCAAGACCAACGTTTCCTTGGAAAAATGAATAAAGAATTGGAACATAAGCTTGATACATTTCTTGGTTCTGATGAATGGCTCGAGAGAATAAAGAATCTTGAATCTGGATTTACAATGAAATCGACGGAAAATCTTTTTAAAAGCAAGGAACGGATTGAGGAGATGGACAGCAAACACAAGCGAAGAGCGCTTGCTCTCGCTGGATTGGTTGGCGTCGGGGGAACAGCTTTCGACATGTATCGGCATGGAGTTTTTAATGGGCTAGGTGGAGCTATTAAAGAAAAAATGGTTAATTCCTCTATTTTAGCATCTTCAATATCCGCGGAAGGTATGGGAGGCGGAGCTGCGGCGATGCAGGCGCATGAAGTTCTTACTGCCCACACTCCCGAAATAAAAAGCGGCGGGTCATTGCTTAATTGGGCCGAAAGTACTAATGCGGCAGGAGCTGATGCTAATGTTTCCGATCAATTTCACAAACCTTCTAGTTTGGTAGCAACTCCGCTTGACCAGTCGATGAGACCGGGTGTCCATCCAGGTGCGTCGGCTTCGGATGTGCATTCCGGACAGCCGCATCCGACGGAATATCCAGGCAAAGCGCCGGTAAATATGAATGATCAGGGCGGGAATTTTTCCGAGCATGTGCCAGCGGACAATGCGAGCCCTCGGATACTGGGATCTCATGAGGTTGTGCGGAACGGTGGAATTGAAAGATCGGCACAGGATATAATAAAAGCCAACCCAAAAGCCTTTGGGCTTGATCCCGAAAATCCGCGATTTCACAGTCAGGTTGGGGCAAAGGCGCATGAACTGGCAGAAGACCTTCGTGGCAGATTGGGGCTGAAAAAGGGTGTATTTGATAATTTTGCAAGTCATCGGGTTCAGCCGGGGGATCATATAAAAATATTCGAAGATTCATCCACGGGAAAGCCCAAGCTGTCATATGAAGGGAAAGCCTTCGGCAATAGAATTCCAGTGGGCGATCTTCATCATGGCAGCGCGGCCGAAGATTTAGCGACCAGCCATCCGGCGAAGGTCATGGGAGGACACGCCGGTGCATCCCAAGAAATTGCTCCGAGCAAGGGAGGTATGCCCGTTGAAGATGTGAAACCAAAAATGGGCGTTAATCCCGAGGATATAAAACCAAGAACGGGGGCGGTGCCTGAAAATACCTTAAGTAAGCCACATTTTACGCCCGAAAATGCTGTGGAGCCAAGGGCGGGAGCCGGTGAGGGCGCAGCCAACGCAGAAAAGTTGGCCAATATCAATCATCGCGTGTATCTGGCAAATCGTCCTCTTTTGGGAAATATATTCCACAAATTTGGAATAAGCGAATACTACAATATCTATGATCAGCCGATGAGTAAATGGGACGACCTGATCGGAACCGGTCCCAATGTCGCCCAAGATGTTTCACAGGCCGACGTAGTCAATGTTTCGAATGAGAGCTGGAAGAAATTGAATGATTTGCGCAGTATTTTGAAATATTACAATACAAGCGGCCATGAAAACATCGGTGAATGTTTGAGGCGGGCTTTGGCGGATTCGAGGATTGCCCCAATTGGGCATGGAGAATCAATTGGAGCCAAGGTTCAACAGGCTATCAACGAGATATTAAATAATAAAAAATAAATAAAAATTATGCCAAACGACACAATCCTCCAGCAGTCGATCATTGAAGAGTTGGGACTGCAGAGTCTTCCCAAAGAAAAGCAGGAAGAAATTCTTGTCAAAATGACGGAAGTGCTTCTCAAAAAAATATATCTTGAGACTTTCGAGAAGCTTGCCGATCCGGACCGCGAGGAACTGGCCAAGATGCTCGACACCGAAGAGGCGGAACCGGAAAAAGTGGAAGCGTATCTGCGCACGAAAATTGAAGACTATGACGGATTCGTCAAAAAAATCGTTGAAGATTTCACGGATGAGATGAAAAAAACAACGGGCGATTTGGGAAAGATCAAGGAAGAAGAATTGGCGAAAGCGGGCGGGGAAGTCTAATTTTCTGAAAATTATGAAGTCAGTACACATCTGTGTTTTTGGAGCCAGCATAACTTGGGGCGCGTACGACGCTGAAAAAGGCGGCTGGGTGGAGCGGCTGAAAATTCATTTTTTCAACCAAGAGGATGAAAATTTTGCCAGTGTCTATAATCTCGCGGTTTCAGGCGCGACGGCAGAATATTTACTGAAAAGATTCGATGTCGAATGCGAAGCGCGAAGGCCGGATATTATTGTTTTTTCGATTGGAAATAATGATTCTCAGTTTTTAAAATCAGAGGATAGGAATCTAACTCCAATCGAAAAATTTCAGAAAAATATTGAAAAGCTGTACGAAAAATCCCTGAAATTCGCTGAAAAAATAGTTTTCATAGGATTAACCGGAGTTGATGAGGAGAAAACGAAGCCTGTCTATTGGAATGAAGATAGTTGGTATACAAATGAAGAGATAACGAAATACGATTCAGCTATTGAAAAATTTTGTCAGGAGAAAAATTTGAAATATGTCAGCTTGAAAGGAGTTTTGAAACCCGGCGATTGGGAAGATGGTCTGCATCCCAATGCAAAAGGGCACGAAAAAATATTCGAGAAAATAAAACCGGAAGTTTTGAGTATTTTTCAGGAAATTAAAGATTAAATCAAGAAAAAATGGCGCAAAGCAATTATCAAGAGCCGATCGAGCAAAAGGATCTGGATCTGGCGAAAAAACTGAGAGAAGCGAATATTGACGCTGGGGAAAAAGAAACTATTCCGACCCCGGAAGTATCAAAAGAAGTCCAAGTTGAAACAATTGCGGAATCACCCGAAGAAAAAGTTTCCGAAAAAATTGAGACAGCCAGGCAGACCATTGGAACGCAGCAAGCGGCTCCGGCTGCAAATATTGCGAGCGATGCTCAGTCCGTCTCCGGAATTGAAGAATTTGAGAAAAAGGTGGAAAAATTGGTCGAAATTGCCGGGAAATATGGACCGGAACACGCGATCCAGGTGGCGCAGCATATGGACAAAGGAAAAGATTCGGCGGCGGCCGACAACTATACTCTTGATGAGATTCATGATCGTTTGATGGAAGATGAACTCCGAAGTCAACTGATGCAGAAGGGACTTTTGACGGAATTATAAATTTTCCAAAAACAAAAATAAAAATGGATGCTTATAGTTTAAATTTAATATTATACCCTCTGGCCGGGCTGGCCGCGATTGTCTGTTTTGCCTCGGGCGCTCTTTTGGTATTCAAAAGTTTCATGGGTTTTCGCGGTCTGGTCACGCGGTCGCTCAATATGGATCTCGACGTGGTGAAAGTGAGCCGGCCGATGAAGCGGGAAGCGCAAGGCGAACAGCAGCAACAGCCCAAATCGGAAAAAGAATTGATCTCGGTGATGGAGCATCTTTTCGCGAGTCTCGGGAACATCAAAGAAAAATCAAACATTTGGCATCGAATTATATATGGAGACGCGGTCGTAGCGCTCGAAATGGCCAATCCCGCCGACAATGACG
This sequence comes from Candidatus Moraniibacteriota bacterium, assembly GCA_026396255.1. Lineage (GTDB taxonomy): Bacteria > Patescibacteriota > Minisyncoccia > Moranbacterales > UBA11712 > JAPLXD01. Next base: position 41,385 of record JAPLXD010000006.1, read on the forward strand.
AAATTTCCTTCTACGTCGGGGCGCCGAAAAAATTCATCAACATTGTCGAGCGGCAGATTCACAGCTTTTATCCCAAGGCCTCGATTGAACGGGTGAAAGACTACAATATTTTTTCTCCCGGCAGTTTCACAGCGGCTTCAAGCCTCACTCTCAAGGATAAGCATCATTTTCCGATCCGGACATATCAGACACTGGAAGCCGATCCTCTCAACAACATCACGAACGTGCTTGGAAAGTTCGACGAGAAAAAGGAAGGGGCGGCCATCCAGCTTCTCATGAAACCGGCGCGGAGCGGCTGGCGGCAAAAAGGGAAGCAAGTCGCCCACAAAATGCAGCAGGGCCGGCAACTTTCGGATGTCAAAAGGGATACGATCGTGCGCCAGGTCGGCCGCGGACTGTTGAGCCTTTTTCATCAGAAAAAAGACAAACAGGAAGATATTTTGAAGCAAAACAAAGATGTCATCCAACTTACACCGGAAGAGCAGGAGGTGGTGAAAAAAATCGAAGGCAAAGCCGGAAAATCCGGTTTCAGCGTGAATATCCGTCTGGTGGCTTCGGCGCTCACTCAGGAGCGCTCGGAAGTGATTCTTTCCGAGCTCGAAAATGGCTTTATACAATATGAAAATCCGGGACTAAACAGCTTCAAGGTTTTGCGCGAAGACAAGCGGCGTCCGAAGAATATCGCTTTTGATTTCATCTTCCGCAACTTTCGGAGCGACCAAAGTTTTGTTCTGTCTTCAGAGGAAATTGCCAGCGTTTTTCATTTTCCGCTGTTCTCGACCGAAACGCCTAAGATCGCCTGGCTCAAGGCCCGCACGGCCGCCCCGCCTTCAAACATTTCGAAAGATGGCATCACGCTCGGCTTCAACGACTATCGCGGAGTGGAAACGGTGATTCGGCACGCAGAGGACGATCGACGGCGCCACTTCTATGTCGTCGGACAAACCGGAACCGGAAAATCAACGATGATGGAAGAAATGGTGAAACAGGACATCAAAAACGGAAAAGGCGTGTGCGTTATCGATCCCCACGGAGAGTTTGTTGATCATGTGCTTGAATGTGTTCCGAAAGAACGGGCGGAGGACGTGATCTATTTCGATCCGGCGGACATGGAGCGGCCGTATGGGCTCAATATGCTTGAATTTGACCAAAACAAGCCGGAGCAAAAAACTTTTGTCATCAATGAAATGATCAATATCTTTGACAAGCTCTATGATCTGCGCCAGACGGGCGGCCCGATGTTTGAACAATATATGCGCAACGCGGCCCTGCTCGTGATGGAACACCCGGATTCCGGTTCGACCTTGATGGAGATTCCGCGAGTCCTGGCCGATGAAGAATTTCGGCATTTGAAACTGTCGCATTGCACCAATCCGGTCGTCAAAAATTTCTGGGAAAAAGAAGCGGAAAAGGCGGGCGGGGAAGCGGCTCTCGCCAATATGGTCCCGTATATCACTTCGAAACTCACCCAGTTTATTTCGAACGATATGATGCGGCCGATCATCGCTCAGGAGAAATCGACAATCAACTTTCGCCAGGCGATGGACAACCAGCAAATTATTCTAGTGAACCTTTCAAAGGGAAAGATTGGCGAAATCAACGCCAATCTCCTGGGAATGATCATCGTTGGAAAAATATTAATCTCGGCACTTTCGCGGGTGGATATTTCAGAAAGCGAGCGCAAAGATTTTTATCTCTATATCGATGAATTTCAAAACTTCACGACCGATTCGATCGCCCAGATTCTTTCGGAAGCACGAAAATATCGGCTGGCTCTAGTCATTGCTCATCAATTCATCGCCCAACTCAAAGAAGAAATTTCCAAGGCGGTTTTTGGAAACGTGGGATCGATTTGCTCATTTCGGGTGGGGGCGGAAGACGCGGAATTTCTGCAAAAGCAGTTTGAGCCGGTATTCGATGCGAATGATCTCATGAACGTGGACAATCACAACTGTTTCATGAAACTTTTGATCGCGAGCCAGGTCGCTTCGCCCTTCAATATGAAAACCTATCCGCCGACGGCCGGCTCGAAAGAGATCGCGGAAGCCATCAAGGAGCTTTCCAAATTGAAGTACGGGCGCAATCGTGATATAGTGAATGAAGAGATCTTGAAAAAATCAAGTTTTGTTTCCGCTCCCGCTTCGGCTGACGCTTTTGATATGGGAGAAAAACCGATGTAAATATAATTTTTGATATTTCTATTATGGACCAGCACGATATGCAGACGGAAAAAACAGATGAAGAAGAAACGCTCGATCCGCATTGCGCAACTTGCAATATGCCATTGAGAAAAGCGGAGGATTTCGGGACGGATTCCGAGGGCGAGAAGAGCGAAAAATATTGCTGCCATTGTATGCAGGGCGGAAATATGCTTTGAGTGATAGATAATATTTTATATTACTCTAAAAACTAGAAAGAGAGGTGTACTATGACTGACGATATGAATCCAGTGACTCCCGTTGAGCCGATGGCTCCGGAAGCTCCGGTCGAACCAGTAATGCCGGCGGAACCAACTCCGGAAGCTCCGGTTGAGCCTATGACTCCGCCGCCAGCAGCCGAGTAATTTTTCGAAATTTCTCATCAAAAAAGCCAGCCGAGAGGGACCGGCTTTTTTGTTTGCATAAAAAAAATAACCGCCGGGGCAGTGCCAAGGCGGGGTTAAGCTGCTGATTTTCTTTCTCCCCGCATTTTTGCGAGTCCGCGGCGGATAAGGGGATCCACCTCATTGATCAAGTCGTCAAGATTTTCGAAATCGAGTTGTCTAACCAACTTGTCATTGAAATCAATTTCATTGTCCGTAATTTTGCGAAGAACCTCTGCAATTTCCGAATTGGGAATACCGTCTTCGAGATTCGGGCTGCTAGCGAGAACATTCAAAACTCGAGCGGCTATCGTATTCGCAATAGCAGAACGGTTTTCGGCCCGAATTTTTGCCATATTATCCGTTATTCTTTTCTTTTCCAATCGGCTCATATTATTTCAGTCTCCCAATTATCTTATTTTTCTCACTATATCCAATTTTCATCTTGGACGCAAGCGTTTGCATAGTGGCAATTGTTTGGTCATATGTCGGGCGATCGACGGGGTAGGGGATGAAATCTTTTCCGCCGTGGGCGAAGGAATAACGGGCCGGATCTTCATAGGAAGCTTTCGCGCCGTAAATAACTTCCGCTGTCAGCGCCAAAGCTCTGATGGTCTTTGGCCCGACGCCTTTCAAAGATAAAAGCTGTTCATAATTTTTCGGCTTGACTACATTCACTTCGTATAATATTTTTTCCAAATACTTGCTTTTGGTGAAATCCTCCGTGATGACGGGCAACACCTTGAAATCGCGGTCATGCAGGTGTATTTTGGTGAGTTCTTGATTCTCGTTTCCAACCGAGATCACTTCGCTTTGAGCTGTTGAGTGGTCGCGCAGAATGGAGATCGGATCTCCATCGGGGAGATCCGATCTCCGAGGAGTCGCGTATTTGCTCAATAATGCTAGATCTTTCATGAGAGTATTATAGCTTCCTTGAACGAGCTCTGTGCTGATTTTTTGGGTGTTTTCGCTTTCTCTGGCGGTCATATTGAGCCCGGTGTGCTGGCCGTCCGAAATAATCCCGCTGTGCGGTTCAATCACTAGGTTCTTTACTTCGTCCGAGAACCAGTGATAGCGTCGCGCCGTCACCTCTTTTTCGTTCATGCCTTGTTGAACGACGGCCCACGTGCCGTTGCGTGAGAAAAAGAAGCAGTGATGATAAATCTGGAACCCGTCCTGGACGAGGGAAGAATCGACTTTCGCCGCCATCCGGGAATTGTATTCGAGCGAATTTATTTTTTCCTGCGAGAGTTCGGCTCGCGCGCCGAAGAGTGAAATTTGCTCCGGAGTTTTGAGCGACGCTTTGCCTTTCCCGCCACAAATATATATTCCCAAATCTCTTTCCTCGCCGCGGATAGCCTCTTTCAAAGCCGCGGTTAAAATAGTGATGAGTCCCGACGCGTTCCAGTCAAAAGCGAGCACCGTTCCGAGCGCCTGAAACCAGACCGGATCGGCGATCCGTTTCACAAACTCATCCGGCCCATATTCGGCAATGATGACCCGTGACATCTCCCGTCCCAGTTTCACCATCCGTTCGAACAGCCATTTGGGGCACTTGCCATAGTCAAGAGTGAAGGTGGCAATTCCGCGCTTGAACATACTATCACTATATCACTATATTATGAATTATGCTAGTCTGTATATGGACATTTCAATTTTCTGCGTATATAATAATTGAACATGAAATTTCAAATATCTTCCAAGTTTAAACCCGATGGAGACCAACCGCGTGCGATCAAGCAATTGACCGCGGGTCTTCGGCGTGGGGATAAGTTTCAGACGCTTCTCGGTGTGACCGGGTCGGGAAAGACTTTTACTATTGCCAACGTCATTGAAAATGTGCGAAAACCCACGCTGGTGATTGCGCCGAACAAGACGCTGGCGGCGCAACTCGCGCAGGAATTTCGGACATTTTTCCCCAAAAACGCGGTGGAATATTTTGTTTCCTATTATGATTACTATCAGCCGGAAGCGTATATTTCTTCATCCGACACATATATCGAAAAAGAATCCCAGATCAACGACGAGATTGACCGGCTACGCCACGCGGCCACGGTGGCGGTGATGTCGCGGCGTGACGTGGTCATTGTTGCTTCGGTATCGTGCATATACGGTCTCGGTTCACCCGAATACTATTCCGAAATTTCTTTGAGCCTCAAAATCGGCGAAGCGATTGACCGGCAAAAGCTCATCAAAGACCTCACGGAGATGCATTTTCTCCGCTCGGAGCATTTGTCCCGCGGAAAATTTCGCTCTCACGGAGAGACGGTTGAAATAATGTCTCCATCCCGGGAAATCGTGACAAGAATAGAACTCAAGAATGATAAAATAGCGAAAATCAGCGAATATGATTTTTTGACCGGCGAAGCGCTGGGAAACCTGGAAAAAGCTTTGATCTATCCGGCGAAGCACTTTGTTGTTCCGGAGCCGGTGATGCAGGACGCTCTCCTGGAAATTGAAAAAGAACTCGACGAGCGCGTGGTATATTTCAAAAAGAACAATAAATTGCTCGAAGCCGAGAGGATATACCGCCGGACAAAGCAGGATCTCGAAATGATGCGGGAAATCGGATACTGCAACGGAATTGAAAACTATTCCCGATATCTGACCGGCCGCGCGCCGGGTGAAGCGCCGTATACCTTGATCGATTATTTTGCCCGCCTCGACTCGCCGTCTCGGCGAGGCTGGGCCAAAAATTTCCTCATTGTTATTGACGAATCACACGTGACCGTTCCCCAGCTCAACGGGATGTATAACGGCGACCACGCGCGCAAATATGCGCTGATTGACAACGGTTTCCGCCTTCCGAGCGCTTATGACAACCGGCCATTAAAGTTTAAAGAGTTTGAGGATAAGATTAGTCAAGTGATATTTACATCCGCTACACCGGGAAATTATGAATTAGTGCAAAGTGCAAAGTGCAAAGTGCAAAATTACAGTTCAAAATTAAAAGTTGATGAAAGATGCGTAGTCGAGCAGATAATTAGACCTACAGGGTTAGTAGATCCAGAGTTAGTGATTAAACCAGCGAAGGGGCAAGTTAAAGATGTAATAAATGAAGTGAAAAAAGTAATTGAAAAGAAAGAAAGAGTATTAATCACGACGCTCACCAAAAAAATGTCCGAAGATCTTTCGGATTTTCTCAAAGAAAGCCAGATAAAAGCCGAATATTTGCATTCAGGAGTGGATACGATGGAGCGGGTGCGCATTTTGGAAAGTTTACGCCGAGGAAAATTCGATGTGCTTGTAGGCGTGAACTTGCTCCGCGAAGGCTTGGATTTGCCGGAAGTTTCGCTCGTCGCTATTCTTGACGCGGACAAAGAAGGGTTTTTGCGCAGTGAAACTTCACTCATCCAGACCATCGGCCGGGCGGCGCGGAATATTTCCGGACGGGTGATTTTATACGCCGACCATATCACCGGCTCGATGAAACGGGCGATTGACGAGACAAATCGCCGGCGCGAAACGCAGACGAAATACAATAAAAAACATCACATCACGCCGCAAACGATCAAGAAAAAAATCGAATCAATCATCGATCACGAACTGAAACCCGAAATCCCGCGCGAATTTGTGAAATTGGAATCGCTTGAGGATATCGCCGGCTATATCAAGCAAAAAGAAACCGAAATGAAAACCGTCGCCCGGAATATGGAATTCGAAAAAGCGGCGGTGATTCGGGATGAGATAATTCAGCTCCGGAAGTTGCAGATGAAGTAACAGTTCAAACTTCTTGATTCACTTGGCTGAAAATGTTATAATTAAAGTAGTTTTGTAAGGTTAAATTAATGGCGAAATTGAAACTTTTGGGAATTTCCACTTCCGCCAGGGGCCGGGAATCAAATAGCTATCACCTGCTCAACAGAGCCTTTGAGAAACTGGCAGACGGGGAAATCGAAAAAGAAATCATCGTCGCCTCCGAACTTAAGCTTCTCCCGTGCCGTCATCACTATTCAATCAACGCCAAAATGTGCGTTCATCCTTGTTTGATTACCCAGACGGACAAAAGCGACGAGATGAAGAAAATATACGATGGGATATTGTCAGCTGACATGGTGATTTTTTCCACTCCCATTTATTGGGGAAACCATTCGCAACTCATGCAGCTTATTATCGAACGCCTCAATTCGTTGGAAAATTCAAATTCGGTTCATAAAAAAGTGTTGGTGAAAAACAAAGTGGCCGGAATGATGATTTTGGGACACGAAGACGGGTATCAGCATGTGGCGGGAGGACTCATGAATTTTCTGACAGAACTGGGAATGATTTTTCCGCCTCAAGCCTACGCTGCTTGGGTCGGAGAGAGCAATGAAGATACCAAATCAGATCGAAAAAGAATAGAAACTGATTCTACGATTTTCGAGCAGTTTGACGATTTGGTGAATAATGTCGTCAATTTTTCCAAAAAAATTCTTATTTGCTCCGATTGCGGCGAAAAGCTTGATTATGAGCATCTTTCCAAGAAGAAACTTTATAAAAAATAATTTTGCGTCCAGAAATGAAAAAACCCGAAAATAATCAAGACAATTTTTCCGGGTGTATTTGCCTCGATTGCTCCCTTTTCACTTCTTGCAATCAAAAAAAGAACGAGAAATTATTCTGCGCCCGGAAGAAATCAGATTGCGAAATGGACTCTCAGAAAATGTGCATTTGCGGAATGTGCCCGATATACAGCGAGAACGAACTTTCCGGAGGGTATTTTTGCATCAATGAAATAGTTGAAGAAAAAGCCTAGCCTAATTCAATAAGCGCAAATCAAATGAAAAAAAGTGCAAGTCTGATCCTGGCCGTCTCGGCCGTCTTCTTTTTGGGCGGCTGTGGATATCAAGCCAGCAAACAAATACCGCCGGTTCAAATTCCAGGCCAATCGGCGCAAACAGGCGCAAGCACTGTCGGAGAGGCAAGCACGGTGGCTATCAAGAATTTTTCTTTCAGTCCCAGTACGCTCACTGTGAAAGCGGGGACGACGGTAACTTGGACCAATGAGGATAGCGCGGCGCATACGATAAAATCGGACACTTTTGGTTCGGGAGAGTTGAGCAACGGCCAACAATTTGATTTCAAATTTGAAAAGGCCGGAAGTTTTGATTATAGCTGCGCGATTCATCCATCAATGACAGGCAAGATAATTGTTGAATAATTTTGCAAACAATGAATATATTGGCACATTTGGCCTATTATCAAATTTTGGGCAAGCCCGTTTTGATGTATTCGGGAATTTTGACTTTGACTTCTTTCATGTTCACCGCCTTGATTCCGATTCTCAATCAAAAGGGCATTCACAAGATTCCCTTTTCGTGGCACTCGCGAATGGCAAAATTGTCATTTGCTTTGGTAATTATCCACGCCGTGCTGGGATTGTCGGTTTATTTTTGAGGAATGGAAAAATTCGAAAAAGCAGCGGTGATTCGAGATGAAATTGTGCAATTGAGGAAAGTGCAGATGGGGTAAGAAAAGTTGCAAATTACGTTTAAGTTTGCTAGGTTTATTTTATCAAATACGAGAGAGGAGGCACATTATATGTGTCAGATGATGAAGCCGAAAGAATTAGACGAGAAGATTTTCGCCATCGTAACCGAAGCCTGTGGCAAAGATAATCTTCTAAAGTACATGGATGTGCAGAAAAAGTCTTAAAAAGCCACCCCGACCAGGTTGGAAAAAATGACGTAAAATTTTCGGTCAAACGACTGATGGACAGCGGTCGGCTGAAGTATGCCTATCTCGGTGGCAGCTTCCTGGTAACGCCAGAGTGGAGGGATCGGTAAAATTTTCCCAGAGACTTGTTCTCTGGTGGGGCATTCCTGGTTGGGATGCCTCTTTTTTTATAACAACTGAAATTGATTTATTAACTCAATAGTATTATATTGAAGAAACCCCCGCACCGAAATAGGTCGGTGTGTATAAGTGCCAATTTGGGGTAAGTTTTTGTATTTGCGAAATAAATTTGGTGCGGGGCAAGCCTTAAATGGGGCATTTTTGTGTTAGGTAAAGAATCATTCAGGGAAAATCAAAGGTTCGACCTTTCCCTTGTCGGCTGTCACCTCCAATTCCTCAAGGTCGAACCTTGAAGAAATCTATGGATAAAATAATCATAAAAGGCGCCAGGGAGCACAACCTGAAGAACATCGACCTCGAACTTCCGCGGGGGAAGTTTATTGTGTTCACGGGGATCAGCGGGTCAGGGAAATCGACTTTGGCTTTTGATACCATTTTTGCCGAAGGTCAACGTCGTTATCTCGAAAGTCTTTCGAGCTATGCCCGGCAGTTTTTGGGTCAGATGGAAAAACCGGACGTTGATTCGATCGAGGGCTTGAGCCCGGCGATTTCCATTGACCAGAAAGCGTCGTCGCACAATCCGCGCTCGACGGTGGGGACGGTGACGGAAATTCATGACTACTTGCGGCTTCTCTATGCCAAAATTGGCCGGCCGCATTGTCCGGTTTGCGGAAAAGAAATTTCGAAACTGTCGATTGATGAGATTGTGGATCGGATTATCGATATGTGCGCGAGTTGCAAAAATCCCCCTCAATCCCCCTTTAAAAAAGGGGGAGGAGCGAGTTCTTCTCCTTTGAAAAAGGAGGGGTTAGGGGAGGATTTTAAAATTGAAATTCTTTCACCGGTGGTGCGGGAGCGAAAAGGCGACTATGCGACCTTGCTCGCGGAGATGTGGAAACGCGGATTTGCCGAAGCCTATGTGGACGGGAAAAAAGTGATTCTGGAGGAAGAAGCCAAAAAAGGCAAGATATTGGCGAGATACAAAAAACACAGCATTGATATTTTGATTGACACGGTGGAGGTAAACGACAAAAATATCAGCCGAATTTTTGAAAGCACGGAAAGCGCGCTCAAGCTTTCAAAAGGACTTGTTAAGATAAAATCCCAATTTCAAAATCCAAATGTCAAATCAAATCCAAAATCCAAAATCCAAAAAAGTGATGAGTATAAAGAAGTTATTTATAATCAGAATTTAGCTTGCGCAGAGCACGAAGAAGCTATTTTTCCCGAGCTTGAGCCGCGGCTGTTTTCTTTCAACAGTCCGCAGGGGGCGTGTCCGGCTTGCGAAGGACTGGGGACAAAAAAAGAAATTGATCCCGGTCTCATCATTCCGGACAAAACCCGGACGATTGCCGAAGGGGCGATCATGCCTTGGAGCTACAAGCCGAACAACTATCAAGGCTCGATCTTGCGCGCGGTGACAAACTATTATCGCATACCGGACAATGTGCGTTTCCGGGATCTCTCCGAGAAGCAGCAAAATATTCTGCTTCACGGCGATGAAGAGCCGGATGATATCGAAGTTCGCTTTCGGACCAAAACCGGGGCAGTTTGGAGATTTAATGTTGAGTGGAACGGGATTTTGGGTTTCATGCGCGACCGCTATTTCAAGACCGAATCCGAAAACGTGCGGCAGGACATCGAAAAATATATGTCACCGAGCAAATGTCCGGCCTGCAAAGGTTCACGGTATAAGCCGGAAGCATTGCTTATCACAGTGGGAAATAAAAATATTTCTGAAATTTCGGAGGTGAGCGTGAATAAAACACTGAAATTTTTCGAGGGTATCAAATTAAACGAACGGGAAAAAATAATTGCGGACAAGATTTTGAAAGAAGTGAAAAATCGCCTGAAATTTTTGGAAGATGTGGGTTTGGGATATCTCACTCTGGCTCGTTCGGCGAATACGCTCGCGGGCGGAGAAACACAGAGAATTCGCCTGGCTTCTCAAATCGGCTCGCAACTGGTCGGAGTCCTCTATATTCTCGACGAGCCATCAGTCGGTCTTCACGCAAGAGATAATAAAAAATTGCTGGAAACATTGTTGAAATTGAGAGATATCGGCAACACGGTGATTGTCATTGAACACGATGAAGAGACGATCCGAGCGGCCGATCATTTGGTGGATATCGGCCCCGGAGCCGGGCGTCTTGGCGGAGAAATCGTAGCCGAGGGGACGGTAAAAGATATTGAAAAAGAGAAAAAATCCATCACAGGAAAATATTTGCGGGGAGACTCAAAAATAGAAATTCCCAAATTTCGCCGTCCGGTTAAAAACAAAAAATGGCTCACCGTCAAAGGAGCGACAGAACACAATCTCAAAAGCATAACCGTTGAATTTCCTTTGAAAACATTGACTTGCGTGACAGGTGTTTCGGGGTCAGGGAAATCAACGCTAGTTGAAGATATTCTGGGAAAAGGTTTATCGGTGAAGATTATGAGAAGCCTTGAGCGGCCGGGCCGGCACAAAGAAATTCTTGGAACGCAATATGTGGACAAAGTGATCCACATCGACCAGTCTCCGATCGGGCGCACGCCGCGCTCGAACCCGGCAACTTATGTCGGATTTTTCACACTGATCCGCGAACTTTTCGCGATGACGAAAGACGCGCGGGGGCACGGCTATGGCCCGGGACGTTTTTCTTTCAATGTGAATGGGGGACGGTGCGACAATTGTCGAGGAGAGGGATTTTTGAAAGTGGAAATGCAGTTTATGCCGGACGTTTTTTTGCCGTGCGATGTTTGCAAAGGAAAAAGATACAACCGCGAAACGCTGGAAGTGAAGTATAAAGGCAAGAATATCGCCGATGTGCTCGCGATGACGGTTTCGGAGGGAAAAGAATTTTTTGAAAACTATCCGCGGATCTTCGAACCGCTGAAAGTCCTGGAAGAAGTGGGGCTGGGGTATATCAATCTTGGACAGGCGGCGACGACGCTTTCCGGCGGAGAAGCGCAGAGGATCAAATTGGCGTCGGAACTTTCGCGGCGGATGACGGGGAACACTTTATATATTCTCGACGAGCCGACCACCGGGCTGCACTTCGATGATGTGAAAAAACTTTTGAACGTCCTGCATCGCCTGGTGGACGCGGGGAACACGGTGATTGTGATTGAGCACAATATGGATGTCATCAAAACCGCCGATTGGATCATCGACCTCGGTCCCGAAGGGGGAGACCTCGGCGGCCGCGTGATTGTCACCGGTCCGCCGGAAGAAGTGGTGAAATATCATCAGGAAAGCTATACGGGGAAGTTTTTGAGGGAAGTGTTGAAAAAATGATTTATGAATTACGATTTAAGAATTAAGAATAAAATATTCAACCTTCCCAAATCTCCCGGCGTGTACGAATTTCGTGATAAACAAGGGAAAATTCTTTATATCGGGAAAGCGACATCGCTCAAGGATCGGGTAGGGAGTTATTTTCGCTCCCAAAGTTCAACTTTAGGAGCGCCTAAAGTTGAACTTTTAGTGTCCCAAATCGCCGACATCAAAATTCATGAAACGGATTCGGTGCTGGAAGCTTTGATCTTGGAATCCAATCTCATCAAAAAGCACCAGCCGAAATATAATGTGATGGCGAAAGACGACAAGAGTTTCGGCTATTTCGTGATCACCCGCGCACCAAAGCACAGCTTGGTGCGGGGCAAGGCTTCAGAAGAATTTCCGCGAGTTGTTATTCTGAGAAAAACAAACTTAGGAACTGTATCGGCAAAAAGAATTTATGGTCCGTATTTATCAAAGCGACAGATGGAGATCGCATTAAAAATAATTCGTAAAATATTTCCCTTTCACTCCATCAAAGCCAAAACGGAAAAGGGTTGTCTTGATTTCCAGATCGGGCGGTGTCCGGGACCGTACGCGGATGCGATCAGCAAAAAAGACTATCTTAAAAATATCCACGGGATAGAGATGATTTTACAGGGGAAAAAGAAAGGCTTGCTCACCGAGCTCAAAAAACAGATGAGAACATATTCAAAGAATAGCGAATTTGAAAAGGCGGCCGAAGCGCGGAATCGGATCTTCGCGCTTGAGCATATTCGGGACGTGGCGTTGATATCAAAAGATATGGCTGGAGATTCGATCTCCACAAGGGAGATCGAATCTCCATTACGTATCGAAGCGTATGATATTTCAAACATCGGCGGAGATTTTGCCGTAGGCTCCATGGCAGTCTTTAAAAACAACCATCCGAACAAGAGCCAGTACCGGAAATTCAAGATAAAAAACGTGTCCGGAGTTGATGATGTGGCAATGATGCGCGAAATGCTGCGACGGCGTTTCCAAAACGATTGGCCTTTGCCGGATATCATTTTTGTCGATGGGGGAAAGGGACATCTCAATATGGCGGAGAATGTCGTCAGCGAGTTCGGCCATAATATCCCCGTTGTCGGCGTCGCCAAAGGGCCGACGCGCAAAAAACTGGATATGTATCACGGCAAAGAAGCTTTGATTTTCCAAAACATCATCAGCGATGAAAAATTGGTCGAAAGAATTCGCAACGAAGCCCACCGCTTTGCGATCAGCTATCACAAGAAACTACGGAGAAAAAATTGGAAAGACAAATAACAGCCATATAAATAAAAACAAAACCTCTCAAAGCCTTTCGGGAGGTTTTTAAAATTGATATTTATTTTTTATTCTTTTGTTTTCCTATTCGCCTTTGTCACCGGCCATCGAAAACTTCCAGAAAACCATGTAGAGAGCGGAGAGTCCAACAAGGGCATAGATCACTCTCGTCAGTCCGGACATGGCGCCGAAAATGGCCGCGACCAGATTATAGTTGAAAAATCCGATCAAGCCCCAATTCAAACCGCCGATGATCACGAGGATCACTGCAATCCAGCTCACGGGATTCATTTTCTTCATTTCTATTTCACCTCCCTTCTTTGCGCATATACTAGCATAAAAAAAGCACCCATGTAAGGGCGCTTTTTTCAGAAACTATTCTTTATCCGGGCCGCAGGGATGGCCGCAGTGGGAGCAACCACAGTGGGACTCTTTTTCGTCCGAACCGCACTTGCAGTTTTCCATCGGCTGACCGCAGCCGGGGCATTTCTCGTCCATATAAAATTATTTAATTCTTAAGCGCAACAGCTATTACGAATTTTTTTATTTCGTCTTTCAACTATATCCCCAGTGTTGAATTCAGGGTTTTCAGGAAGTAAGGGATCACAAAAGCCAGAGCGATGAGCGGCAAGACAAACAACACAACCGTGCCAACCATCGTCCAAAAAAACAGACTCCAGGTTTTTTGAGCCAAAACACGGGTTTCTTCAACTTTTTGTTCCAGTCGATTTAATTTTTCAAGAAGATCTTGATCCATATATTTTTAATTTATTTACGATACGTGTGCAAATTATAGCATTTTCTGATATAATGGGACAAATTTACTCTAAAAATAAAAATTAAGCCAAAACAAAATGCAAATGACAAAAACAAAAATTATCGTCGGCCTTCTTGTGCTGTCTTTCTGTCTTCCAGTTTTTGCGTCTTCCGAAAATAAATTGGGTTTTGGCAACAGTGTTCGGCCGGTGGTGGGAGTACTGGGCGGGAAAAGCAAAAAATATAGCGTCCCGCTCAATAATTCGACATATCAAGCTCTTTTCAATCTGCCGAACTATACTTGTAGCCAGTATGGCTATACGGACGCGACCCTCGGAGCCTGCCACAATTTTTTGAACTATGACCGGCCTGACCAGAAAGTGGCAATGCAGCCGCTCGTCGATTGGATCAAGAAAAAAATAAAAAAATCCGACGACCAGATGCGGGTGGCGGCGAGCATCGTCCAAAACATGGAGTATGATTACGACAAATACTACAATAATAATATCGAAACCAACGGCCGTGGGCACGGGTCTCGTTATCCCTATGAAACACTTTATGAAAACAAAGGAATCTGCGGGGAAAAGGCAAATGTTATTGTATATCTGCTCAAGCAATTCGGCTACGGAACGGCCGAAATCACTTTCATTTCGCCCGGGCTTCACGAAGTGGCGGGAGTGAAATGCGCCGACGCATATGATTTTCAAAACACGGGCTATTGTTTCATCGATCCGGTCGCGAGACATATGATCACCTTCGCCGGATCATATGCAAACAGTACGCCTTATCTCGTCACTCCGATTTCGGACGGAAAAACTTTCGATGCGGGAAGTGATTTCCAGGATTCGCAAAACTGGTGGAAAGTGTTGTTGGAAGGGACAGGAAACAAGGCAAATTACAAGCTTTATAAAAAATTGGTGAAGAAATACGGGATGTAAAAATAGTATTTGGTATTTTGTATAAAGTATTAAGTATTTTTTTGTGTCTAAAACAATTATCGAAAATATAAAAAGGCCTAAAAAAGCCCTAAAAACTGTTGCTCGGGTAGGGATTCGAACGTCTCCGCCCGGGGCGGACAGGCGCCGGCCGCTGTTCAAAACAATGCTGGGGCGGTAGGATTCGAACCCACGAATGGGGGCTTCAAAGGCCCCTGCCTTACCACTTGGCGACGCCCCAATGATTCCTCATACTATTTTTCCTCCGAAGATATCCACCGCCTCTTGCATCAGGCTTTTTTTCTCTTTGAAATTAGGATACTCCTCGGAAAGTTCTTTTTCGGTGACAGGCTTCAGTTTCAAGACAACGCCCGTTATCTTATCAATCGCTTTCTCGATTGTCAATCGGTTGGTCATTTCAACAAGCTTTTCTTTATAAAAATCGTATTTCGTCTTGAGAATGAGGTAATTTCCGTCAATGAGCGCGGGGCTCGACATCTTGAGAACGGAGGAAAGAGAATGGTTGTAGCTTTTGAGCGATTCGATGATTTCGGACCAATTGGAGGTGATGAGGTCGATATCGGCAGATGTATTTTTGCTTGCTGATTTATTTTTTTCGGCTGCAGGCGGAATATTTTGGACTTGGCTATCTTTGGACATCCGATGTCCAAAAACATCGCTTGAAGCATTTTTTTGAACGATTTCTTTTTTTACTGGAGGATCATCTTTCACGGGTATTATGGACATCGGATGTCCTGATTGTTTGGCGGCAAGTTTCGCAATGCTGACTTCAAGAAAAAGCTGAGGGATTGGGCTGGATTTGAATTTTTCCGTATTTTCTTGGAGGATATTGATAAAATTCAGAATTTCTTCGGTTTCGATGTTTGTGATTTGCTTTTTGATCTGCTCGAGGCGTTCTTTGGTGATTTCATAGGAAAGTTTTTGGCCGAGGTCGGGGTTTATTTTCAAAACCAGCATTTGGCGCAGATAGTTCAGCAAAGATTTCGCAAAATTTTTGAAATCGATTCCCATTTCCCGCAGCTCGCCGATTTTCGCAAATACCTCGGCGTATTTTTTTTGGATCGCAAGATCGACAAACTCGGCCGTGAATTTTTCCGAAACGGTTCCCAAAATGAATTCCACTTCTTTGACGGTTATTTTTTTGTCTTCAAGGGCAATGACTTGACCGAGCAGGCTTTCGGCATTGCGCATTCCGCCTTCTGAAGAAGAGGCGATGATCTCGAGCGCCTCGCGGTCGACTTTCACTTTTTCGAGCTTGGCGATTTCTTCGAGGCGGTTGATGATTTCTTCAATCGTGAGACGGGTGAAATCAAAACGCTGGACGCGGGACAAAATCGTCTCCGGAATTTTGTGAACCTCGGTTGTGGCCAAAATGAAAACGACATTCGTGGGCGGTTCTTCGAGGGTCTTTAGTAGAGCATTAAATGCACCACCCGAGAGCATATGAACTTCGTCGATGATATAGACCTTGTATTTAAGGGATGAAGGTGGCAATTTGACTGTTTCGCGCAGTTCGCGGATATTGTCCACGCCCGTGTTGGAAGCCGCGTCGATCTCGATGATATCTAGCGCGCGATTGTCGAGAATATTCTGGCACGAATCGCATTTGAGGCAGGGCTCGCCGTTTTTGAGATGCTGACAATTGATCGTCTTCGCAAAAATCCTCGCAATCGAAGTTTTTCCCGTCCCGCGGGGTCCGGCAAAAAGATAGGCTTGCCCAATCCGCCCCGTTTTCACGGCGTTTTTGAGCGTCTGGACAACGTGCTTTTGTCCGATCAATTCGGAAAAAGTGACTGGACGATATTTTCGATAGAGAGTGGTGCTCATACTTGGTTATTATAGAGAATTGGGGTTGGGAAATCAAATACTTGACAGTATTTGATGAAGTGATAGTATAAGACTGAAGATTGAAGGGGAAGAAAAAAGCAATTGCGATTCCCAATGCTAGCAAAAGGGAAGAGTTCAAACCGCAGTGGTGCAAAAGCCGGCAAGCGTTGCCATTTGCGGGGTTGTGGGAACAGCTTGGAGAAATTTGCCGATTTCTCGGAAAGCTGAAGCGTATGCTTTCTGGAGCTGATTCCCGAGTACTGCCTAATACAGGTAGGAAACTGGCTGATCGATACACCAATCAACAGCCAAAACTAAACTTGCCATCAATCTTCTTCAAAAAGGGGCGATC
This sequence comes from Candidatus Moraniibacteriota bacterium, assembly GCA_026396255.1. Taxonomy (GTDB): domain Bacteria; phylum Patescibacteriota; class Minisyncoccia; order Moranbacterales; family UBA11712; genus JAPLXD01. Next base: position 58,199 of record JAPLXD010000006.1, read on the forward strand.
CACTTGAAGTGTACCCTCTGAAGTAGACACAAGTAAAAAAGGTCAGACGCAAGTCAAAAGATGATTTCTGTAGTTCACAGGGGTCATCTTTTTTAAATTCCACTGCTGTCTTTCTTGATTGTAGTATTTCACATATTCAGTGA
>JAPLXD010000050.1 GCA_026396255.1 Candidatus Moraniibacteriota bacterium
TCCACGACCACTCCGAAAAAACCAAACTCGGCTCTTCGAAAAATCGCCCGTGTGCGGCTCTCAAATGGGATGGAAGTGACAGCCTATATTCCCGGAATCGGCCACAATTTGCAGGAGCACTCGATTGTGATGCTCCGCGGAGGAAGAGTGCCGGATTTGCCGGGAGTCCGCTATCACATTGTTCGGGGAGTGTTGGACGCGGCCGGAGTCGGAGAGCGCCGGCGTGGAAGATCGAAGTATGGCGCGAAGAGACCGAAAGCCTAAGATATTTGCATTTCAATTATAATCTATGCCCAGACGAAAACGCGTATTCAAGAAAACATGGAAGATCGATCCCAACTTCAGCAGCCTGCTGGTTGGCCGGTTTGTCGGTCATTTGATGCAGGAAGGGAAGCGAAGTATCGCTGAAAAATTGGTCAAAGACGCTTTTGAAGTCATTCATGAACGGACCAAAAAAGGCGGACTCAATGTTTTCGAACAGGCCATCAAAAATGTTTCGCCGCTGGTGGAGCTCAAATCCCGGCGGGTCGGAGGAGCGAACTATCAAGTTCCGGTCCAAGTGGCAGGAGACAGGCGCGCCACTTTGGCTATGCGTTGGATGATTTCAGCGGTGAGAGCGAAAAAAGGCAAAAGAATGGCGGAAAAATTGGCTGACGAGCTGCTGGATGCCGCCCAAAAGCAGGGTGCGGCTATGAAAAAGCGGGAAGATACGCACCGAATGGCGGACGCGAACAAAGCCTTCGCGCATTTCGCGTAATTTAGAAATATCACCCACATTGACGCGTCGCTACACTCCTTGAAACCTTGCGGTTTCAATACTTCCACACCGGGAAAACTTTCGTTTTCCCGACCCCTTTCCAGCGTCAATATTCGCTCTAAAGAAAAATAACATTTATTACTATATGGCAAGAAAGTACCCAATTGAAAAGTATCGTAATATCGGAATCATCGCTCATATTGACGCCGGGAAAACAACGACTACCGAGCGTGTTTTGTTTTATACCGGAATTTCCCACAAGATCGGCGAGGTGCACGAGGGCGAGGCGACGATGGACTGGATGGAACAGGAAAAGGAGCGCGGCATCACCATTACGAGCGCCGCGACGACTTGCTTTTGGCAGGATTGCCAGATCAACATCATCGATACGCCGGGCCACGTGGATTTCACGGTGGAAGTGGAAAGAAGTTTGCGCGTTTTGGACGGCGGGGTCGTTGTTTTTGACGGAAAAGAGGGAGTTGAGCCGCAATCGGAAACAGTTTGGCGCCAAGCGGACAAATATAACGTTCCGCGGCTTTGCTTCATCAATAAGATCGACAAAGAAGGGGCGGATTTTTTCTTTTCCCTTTCTTCGATTTGGAACCGTCTCAATCCGAACGCGGTGGCGGTGCAAATTCCAATCGGCGCGAGAGGCGATTTCAAGGGCGTGGTGGATCTTATGAAAATGAAGGCCTTATATTTCGAGGGCGATATGGGCGAGATTGTGAAAGTGGACGAAATTCCGGCTGATCTTCTTGACCAGGCCAAAGAATATCGCGAAAAAATGATAGAAAGAATTTCTGAAACGGACGACGCGCTCACAGAAAAATTTTTGGGAGGAGAAGAAATTTCGACTGAAGAGCTGAAAAAAGCCCTTCGAAACGCCGTCATCAACGTGAAATTGTTTCCGGTCTATTGCGGCACGGCTCTTCGCAACAAAGGCGTCCAGCCGGTGCTTGATGGGGTGGTGGACTATTTGCCTTCTCCGATTGATATCCCTCCCGCCAAGGGAACCGACGGAAAAACCGGAGAAGATATTGAAATCAAGGCTGATGACAACGAACCTTTTTCGGCCCTCGCCTTCAAAGTGGCGACCGACCCGTTCGTCGGACAGCTTACTTTTTTTCGGGTATACTCCGGTATGATCAAAGCCGGCTCCTATGTCTTGAACTCCACCAAAGAAGAAAAAGAAAGAATCGGGCGGATTCTCCAGATGCATGCCAATCACCGCGAGGAAGTGGAAGAGCTGCATTCGGGAGGCATCGGAGCGCTGGTTGGGATGAAACACACGACAACGGGCGACACGCTTTGCGATCCGGAAAAACCGGTCGTGCTCGAAACAATCACTTTCCCGGAACCCGTCATTTCCATTGCGATCGAGCCGAAAACGAAGGCCGATCAGGAAAAAATGGGCATGGCGCTCAAAAAATTGGCCGAAGAAGACCCGACTTTCCGGGTGCACACCGATGAAGAAAGCGGCCAAACGATCATTGAAGGAATGGGCGAGTTGCATCTTGATATCATTGTCGACCGTATGAAGCGCGAGTTCAAAGTGGAGGCCAATGTCGGACGGCCGCAAGTGGCGTATCGTGAAACCATCAAAGAAACCGCTCAAGCCGAAGGAAAATATATCCGCCAATCGGGAGGCCGCGGACAGTACGGCCATTGTTGGTTGCGCGTGGAGCCGCTCGAAGCGGGCAGCGGATTTGAGTTTGTGAGCGAGATCAAAGGAGGATCCATTCCGCAGGAATTCATTCCGCCGATCGAAAAGGGCGCCAAAGAAGCGCTTGAAAACGGGGTGGTGGCCGGATATCCGCTGGTTGATATCAAAGTGGCGGTGTACGACGGATCATTCCATGACGTTGACTCTTCGGAAGCCGCTTTCAAAATTGCCGGATCTCTCGCTGTGCAGGAAGCCGTGAAGCGGGCGAAACCCATCATCCTTGAGCCGATCATGAAAGTGGAAGTGACGACACCGGAAGGTTTCATGGGCGATGTCGTCGGCGATCTCAACGCCAAGCGCGGACAGATCCAGGAAATGGAAGATCGCGGGGAAGGCAATGCCCGGGTGAAAGTCATCAAGGCGACAGTGCCGCTGGCTTCAATGTTCGGTTACGCGACGGCGCTGCGCTCAATGTCTCAGGGCCGGGCGAACTATTCAATGGAATTCGATCACTACGAAGAAGTGCCGAGGAACGTGGCGGAGGAGATCAAGGGTGGGGAGAAGAAGTAATTTATGTAACATATAACATGTAACACGAAACACAAATTTATCATTTTGTTCGTTACATGTTACATGCTTCGTGTTACATTACAAAGCTATGTTTCCAAAAGACCTCCAAGAAATCATGGATCTGGCCGGCGGGCGCTATATCATCGTCGAAGACGGCCAGCCGAAGTATATCGTCATGAATTTCGACGAGTATCGAAGCGCGGTTCTTGACCGCAAATCCGTTCAAAACGGCGGAAGACGACATCGCGCTTGATGAGATCGAAGAACTGGAAGATATTGAGTATATATAGGTAAGGGGACATCCGATGTCCTTTTATTTATAATATTTTTCAAATCATCAATCTGATCAAAAATAATTAAATCAAAAATAAATTCAAAAGATTTTGGACATCGGATGTCCAAAGGCTCGAAAGTTTTATTTCGTGCTTCTATTCCGCCTAAAAATGCCTTATACAAGGCCTTTTTTGTTATATCCCCAAATTTCGCCTTGTCTCGTACCAAATTTTTTGGTGCGGGATTTGACACCGGACGAAAATTGTGCTAAACTGACCCGCTGGGGCTGAAACCAGCTTTCAGTAACAATAACCGTAATTTTTACATAAATATAGGGGAGGAGGACCCTTATCATGCAAAAGCAGAATGTTCTTTTAATAACAATCCCGGTCTATGATAAGCGGGATACTACAGTACTGGATTCAGTCAGGGGGGCGATTAAAGCAGGGCATCCTGATTTCATTTCCCTTTCCTATTATACTAATGGCAAGCCTCATTGCTTGGTGCTTGTCCTTAGGTATCGCAAGGACGACGATAGCGCCGCAGTCTTGGGCGCTCATGTCGAACAATGGAAAAAATGGAGAAAGGCTAGCCCTGAAGTCCGCCGCTATTGGCGGAAAATAGCTCCTAAGGTAGTCGATGTGTATGAAGTCGATAGTTCCTTTGAAATGGAGGTGGCGCATAGAATCGAAGGAATTGAAGATTTTATCCCGGCCATCTTATGGGATATGACAAGGGAAGGATAAGACTGCAAGGTCCGACCCTCGATGCATTTGAAGCCGTATGGTTGAAGTGTACCCTCTGAAGTAGACACAAGTAAAAAAGGTCAGACGCAAGTCAAAAGATGATTTCTGTAGTTCACAGGGGTCATCTTTTTTAAATTCCACTGCTGTCTTTCTTGATTGTAGTATTTCACATATTCAGTGA
>JAPLXD010000015.1 GCA_026396255.1 Candidatus Moraniibacteriota bacterium
CATCCTTCAATTTCACTTCCTTGTTGCAGATGGGCAGGATCCACCTTAACCGTTCTTCTTTAATTGTCGTTGGCATATTGATACACATACGCCAGAATATCTCTATTCTGGAAAAACCGCCATATGTATGTGGACATTACCGGACGAGATTGTGGAATCCGAGCGGACCGCGGAAAACGGCCACTACGCCGTTTGGGTGAGGGCCCGGGTCGAAGCGGACGATGAGTTCAAAAATCTCTCCGCGAATGATCTGAAAAAACAAGGCCACAAGGGAATCACTCTTGAAGAACGGCTTGTTCTCGAGTTGTTCTATTTCTGGAAATCCGGGAAACACTTGGATATCCAGAATGTGACGCTCTGCGCGGGTTCGCGCTATTCCGATGGCAACGTGCCGAACGTGAACTGGAACGACGACAAGTTGAACGTCAACTGGTACAACACTGGCAATGCCAACGACAACCTGCGTTCCCGCGAAGAAGTTTCCAAAAGAATATTCCGCTAACGCGGATTTTCTTTTGAGTATTTCAGCCACCCGTTTGCCATTTTGGAAATTTCCTCGAGATCCAGCTCCAGATCGAAGTATTTTTTCTGTTCGATGATGTTCAGCTCAAAAGTCACGCGAATCAATTTTTTGAGAGTTTCCGTTTTTATTCGACAAGAATTCAATAATGCCGGTTTGTTTTTCCTGGTCTCCAATGCCGCCGCGTTGGAAAGGATCAACATGTCCAGGCAAATATTTTCAATTTTTTGAAAAATTCCAAAGCGTTCTTTTTTGGGCAATTTGGAAGAAAGCAAATATATTTTTTTATAAAATTCGCAAACTTTATGCACCAGGGGCGCTTCGAATTTTCCGAGTCCGTTGGGGGGGGGATTCATAGTCAAAAAATTTTTGAAGAAATTAGCTCTCTTGAAAATTTGTTTCTGGCCTGGCGGGAATTCAGTTCGGGAAAAATGAAAAAATCGGATGTCCTGGAATTTGAATTCAATATTGAGGACAATCTGTTTCATCTGCATCGGGAATTGGCAGATATGACCTATCAACATTCCCATTATACCGCATTCAACGTTTGTGATCCAAAGCTGCGAAGGATTCACAAGGCTTGTGTGAAGGACAGAGTTTTGCACCACGCCGTTTTTCGGATTTTGTACCCGATTTTTGATAAAAGCTTTGTTTTCGATTCCTATTCCTGCCGAATCGGGAAAGGCACGCATCGGGCGGTGGCGAGACTCGGAAAATTTTGCCGCAAATTGGGCCGGAATAACACGCGAAATATATTCGCCTTGAAATGCGATGTCAGAAAATTTTTCGATTCGGTTGATCAGGATATTTTGCTGGGATTGATAAATAAAAAGATTCCAGATGGAAATGCTATTTGGCTTGTTGAAAAGATCATTAAAAGCTTCGAACCGGGTTTGCCCCTTGGGAACGTAACCAGCCAGTTGTTCGCGAATATTTATCTTAACGAACTGGATCAATTCGTAAAGCGTGAACTGAAGGAAAAATATTATCTGCGCTATTGCGATGATTTTTTGACACTGAACAGGGATAAAGGATATTTGGAAAAACTTATTTTTCCAGTCAGAGAATTTCTAAAAAAAGAACTCAAGCTGGAGCTTCATCCTAATAAGGTGTCTATTCGAAAATATCGTCAAGGAGTCGATTTTTTGGGTTATGTTGTTCTGCCTAATCACACCATTTTGCGGACGAAAACCAAAAAGAGAATATTGAGAAAAATAAAAGAGAAAAGGTTTCTTTTGCGCGAGGATCTGATTTCGGAAGAAAAGTTCGGCCAAAGTCTGCAATCGTATCTGGGAATACTCACGCATTGTCGGGGACATAATATCAAAAAACAAATTGGGAATATCACCGGTTTTGAATTATAATATAGTTGATGGAAACAAAACCCTCCTCCGCCAGGGCTTCGGCGGGCGAAGCAAAAAAACGTGTTGGGATATTTTCATTCACCTGCGACGAGGGGTGCAGCATTTTGCTCACGGAAATTTTCAACCAGAAGCTGATCCCCTGGCTTGAGAAAATGGAGCTTGTGTATTTTTTGTCGATCAAAGATAAGGTTGAAATAAAAGACTTGGATATTGCTCTTGTCGAGGGCGTCGTGACGAGTGAAAGGGATAAAGAAGATATCGAAAAAATCCGGGCGAACACAAGAATTCTGATCGCGATGGGAACATGCGCGATGACGGCGCTCCCGTCGGGACAGCGCAACAATTTCAACATCAGCCAGCTCAAGGAAATTGAGGGGCATTTGGAAAAATATAATTTTCTGCCGAAAGCTTTGGCGCTGAAAGATGTGGTGGTGGTCGATGACAATATCTCCGGCTGTCCGATTGATGAGGGGAAGTTTATTGAAGTTTTTGAAAAGTATTTAGCCTAAATATATGCACAAGTGCAATCTAGACGTTGAAATAAGCAAACTTTCCAAGATTGAAGGCCACGCGGATCTGGATATCAAAATCCGGGATGGAAAGCTGGAAGAGGTGAACCTCAAAGTCATGGAGAACCTGCGGTTTTTCAACCAGGCGGTGAAAGGCCAATCGTATGCCGCTGTGCCGCAGCTCGTCTCGCGGATTTGCGGAACGTGCTCCATTGCGCACCTCACCGGCTGTATTGAAGCGGTGGAAAAGACGCTGGGCGTGAAGATCAGCCAGCAGACATTGATTCTGCGCAAGCTGACGGTCTATTCCATGATGATCCGCGACCACGCGTTGCATCTGTATTTCTTTGCGATGCCGGATATGCTTGGCATCGATTCACTCCTCGACGTGCCGGAAGATAAGCACGATCTCATTCATGATGCGCTGGCGGTCAAGGAAGCGGGGAACAATTTGTCGGAACTCATCGCGGGCCGCGCCGTCCACGCGCCGTTTGAGCAGGTGGGCGGATTCAGTCATGAAATAGACGAGCAGAAAATTCCAGCGATGATTGAGCAACTCAAAAAAATAAGACCAATAGTATTGAAATTGATCGATATCTTTGCGAGTTGCAATTGGGAATTCAAAAGAAAAACAAACTTCGTCGCGCTCGTCACGGATGACTTTTCTTTTCTGGAGGGAAAGATAAAAGATATGCATGGCCTCGAGATCGAGGAAAAAGATTATTGGAACCATTTGCACAATGTCGTGCTGCCGTATTCGCAAGCCACCGGTTTTGAGTTTGAAGGAAAAGAATATATGGTCGGTTCTCTGGCGCGGCTGAATCTCAACAAAGAAAATTTGCACGAAAATACTAAGCGGGATACGGCGAAATATCTCAAAAGATTTCCGTCGGAAAATGTGTATGATAATAATCTGGCGCAGGCTATCGAAATTTTGCATTCAGTCGACCACTCGATAGAATTGTTAGAAAGCAATAAATTCCAAAAAGAAGAATCGGCCAAACCGGAAAAACTAACAGGCAAAAATGCCGGAGCAATCGAGGCTCCGCGAGGAACGCTTTATTACGCCATCGAAATAGAAGAGGGAAAAGTAAAAGAGTTGAAGCTGGTCATTCCGACGGCGCAGAACCTGGTGAATATGAAAAGAGATGTCGAGCAAATCGTCAGCGGACTTTGCGCGACGGGCATCGGGAAAGAAGAACTCGAAAAACATATCATCTTTGAAGTTTCGAAACTCATCCGCGCCTACGATCCTTGTATGAGCTGCGCCTCGCACTTTTTGCGGGTAAGGTGGACATAGAAAACTCTCTCCCTTTCATAAAGGGAGAGCTGGAGAGGGATTTCCGGAGCTCAATGAAATAAAATCCCCCTTAGTCCCCCTTTAGGAAAGGGGGAGACTTGATTTGATTAATTTTACCAATTCATCCAAAATTTCCCTTTCATCTCCCTTCATCGGCACGCCGAAGATTTTTACGCGCTTTAGCTTTCCGATTTTTTGGAGGAGTTTGAGATTGAAAGCCAGGTCGAAATCGTGAAGGGAAAATATTTTGTCTGTTTTCAGTTTTTCAAGGTCATCAAGCAAGGTGACTTTTTTGATTCCATCGACTGTGTCGATTATTATTAATTCTTTATTTATCGGTTTGAGATTTTCATTTGGATCAACAACCACAAAATCTATTTCCGGGAATATCTTTCGCAGCTTCGGCGCGAGCTTCAAGGGAAGATTGTCAAAATCCAAAAGCGGATTGCCGAAAATGTGGATTGTTTTTTTCTTCATAATATAGCTCTCTCCCTTTTGTAAAGGGAGAGCTAGAGAGGGATTTGGGTTTTTGACGAATAAAAATCCCCCTTAATCCCCCTTTAGAAAAGGGGGAGACACGAATTTATAAAATTGGAGGGGCGGAATCTCGGTTGAGACTTGCCCCTCGGGTTAGGCGGCTTCAAGGAGCCGAAATTCTTGATGATTGGCCAGTCCGGGCAGTTCGTCTTTCTCGTTGAGAAAATGGATGACGTCCATAACGAATCTTGCCGACTGGCTAGCGACAGTGTACTTTGGGGCGAAAGGATAAGGCAGTCCGGCCTTGCGATAATTTTTGCTTATTTCGGCAATCTTATCGAAGCCCAGTCCATCCCAAAGAGCATATCCGACATTATCTATTTTTACGATGACGCCGGACAGTATCGCACCCTTTTCAACCAACTTCTTCAGAGTTTCTGCAGGATAATACATATTCTCATTTCTCCTTTGCCAGAATCTACAAATTATAATACCATTTCAGAAGAATAAAGAAAAGAATTATGAAAAAAATCATCCCTCAATCTCTCAAAAACATATACCATCTTTTTCAAGCGATATTCGCCAATGTTTGGTATGGGTTTCCGTCGCGGCGCTTGTTGGTGATCGGGGTGACGGGGACGAACGGGAAGACGACGACGACGCAGATGATCGCCAAAGTGCTGGAAGAATCGGGTTTCAAGATCGCTGTGGTTTCGACAATCAATTTCAAGATTGCGGAAAAAGAATGGGTAAACAAAAGCAAATTTACAACCCTTTCCAGTTTCGCCGTGCAAAAATTTTTGAAACAAGCAGTGGGCGCCGGATGCGAGTATGCGGTTCTTGAAATATCATCTCACTCGCTTGACCAGAATCGGGTTTGGGGGACTGACTTTGACGTGGCGGTGATCACAAATGTCACGCGCGAACATCTCGACTATCATGAGACGATGGAAGAGTACGCGAAAGTGAAAGGGAGATTGTTTTCCGGATTGGGAAGATGTGGGAAGTTGGGGGAATCAGTTGCGATAGTCAATTTGGGAATGGAGTTTGCTGATAATTTCTTGAAATACGATGCGGATGAGAGATATGGATATATCCTCGAAACGCAAAACGCAAAACGCAAAACGCAAAACCACAGTGCAAAACTTAAAACAGTTGTTGCGGAACAAATTGAGTTGGAGATAAATTATTCGAAATTTCAAATTTCAAATTTCAAATTTCAAATTTTTCTTCCCGGGGAGTTCAATATCGAAAACGCTCTCGCGGCGACGTGTGTCGGGCTTTCGCAAAATATTCCTCTTGAAAAAATTTCCGCGGCGCTGGCAAAGATCAAAGGCGTGCCGGGGAGGATGGAGAAAATCGAGAACAATCGGAATCTCGAAATAATCGTCGATTATGCTGTGACACCCGATTCGCTTGAAAAACTCTATGATTATCTGAACGGGATCAGGAAAGAAGGATCGAAAATTATCGCGGTCTTTGGTTCGTGCGGCGAGCGGGATCGGGGCAAGCGGCCGATCATGGGCGAAATTGTGGCGCGTCATGCGGATTATTGTATCGTGACGAACGAAGATCCATACCATGAAGATCCGCAACAGATTATTGATGAAGTTTTTGCGGGCGTAGTCGGTCGCGATTTTCCTAAAGCTCGGCTTTTCCCTTCTTCGAGCGAAGCTCTCAAAATTCCTCAAAGCCAAGCTTTGGAAAATACTAAAACTGAAGGGGTTGATGCGTTTAGAATGTTGGACAGACGAGAGGCAATAAAAACAGCTCTGCAAATTGCAAAGCCGGGAGATATCGTCGTGGTGACCGGAAAAGGAGCCGAAGAAATGATGGCGGTCGGAGACAAGATGGTTCCGTGGAACGACCCGAAAGTTATCCGAGAAATTCTTGCAGAATTATAAATCCCCCTAGTCCGCCGATGAGGCGGATTATCCGAGAAGTTTTGCGAGAGCAAGGGTGAACGCGAAGCCGATCAAACCCCCGACGATAACTTCTCTCAACCTGTGTCCCATTCTCTCTTTCAGTTTGGGATATTTTTCTTCCAAGTTGAGGTTTTCGATAATCTTGTTTAGATACCTTCCCTGGTCTCCCATATACATTCGAAGCCGAACAGCATCATCGATGGTGATGATCGCCAAAACGAAAGCGACCGCGAAAGCGCCTGAAGCAATGCCTTGATAGTAGCCAACAGCCGTGACCAGAGAAACTATAAAACCGGTGTGAGCCGACGGCATATGCCCATGGCCGACATGTTGAAGTGTATTTCGCAAATCGCCGCCATGTTTCAAGGAGTAGAGAACGATCTTTATCAGCAGGATCAGAACCCAAATTACGATCGGCAATATGAATGAATAATATTTTGAGATTTCGAGCATATATATATTTTACACTATTTTTTGAACTGTGCACAATATTCTTCAATTTGACTAATGACAGGGGGGGGGGAGAAAGGCACTGCACAATATCCGATATTTGCTATAGACATCAAATACAGGTGTAGTATAATGTACCCATATGCGGGAGGATATCCGAGAAAATTTTGTTTTGCTTTCCAAGATCGCGAAAGAAAAAAAGTATGCCCAGGAGTACCTGGGACTTTTGGCGAGGCGCGGTGACATCGGATCAATCCGGATCGGAAAACGCTGGTACACGACCTGGGCCTGGTTTGAAGAATTTTTGGAAAATTCGCAGAAGAAAAAAATCGAAGGTGCTTGTGAAATAAAAATTGCTCAGCCGGCGATGGTAGAGCCGGAGAAAATTGCAGTCGCGGTGAATCCTAACAGGGATCAAATAACAATCCGCAAAAATATTGCAGTTGAAAAAATAAATATTAGTATGCCCGTGCTTTCATCTTGCCCGTTCCCGTTCAAAGTGCAAACAGGAGAAATCCGGATGAGAAGAACGGTGGCAGAGCCGATCAGAAAAGCGCCGATCCGAAACTTTGCTCCGGTGAAAAAAATGCAGCCGATTTTGCAGGACGAACCAAAACTGACAAATCCTTCCGTTGAGGAAAAAAACAGATACGCGGTTCCCTATCAAGAAATAAGATTCAAGAAAAAAAAGGATATATTTTCTCCCGATTTTGCAGGCGAAGAAAAGATGGTGGAGATGATGTTTTCGCGTTTTGCATTTGCGATGAGTTTCGCCGTGGTACTTCTTCTCGTGGCGGCGTCCGGATATTTCGTTTGGTCCGGCGGCTTGCTCACCAGAGGGCAAGTGGCGGGGGCGAGTGACGAAAGAAACGTCGGTTTTTCCGGTATTACTTCTGGAGGGGAATATGTCCTCGTCAGCGCGGGAAACAAAATGAAAGAGTCGCTTTCCGTTTCGAGAGTGATGGTGGAAGCGGCGAAAGAGAGAGTGAATCAGAGCAACTTGGTGAATTAGGGAAATAATTTTTTAAGGCTAAACATATGATTATGTGGGTAATATTGGGAATAGTGGTCTTGGCTGTCCTTTGGGCGGTGGCGGTGTACAACGGGCTGATCCGGCTCAAGAACCGGGTCGATGAGGCCTGGTCAGACATCGACGTCCAGCTCAAGCGGCGCTATGATCTCATTCCGAACCTGGTGAACACGGTGAAGGGCTACGCCTCTCACGAAAAAGAGGTCTTTGAAAAAGTGACGGAAGCGCGGACGCGGGCGATGGGCGCGCAGTCGGCGGGCGACAAGGCGCAGGCGGAAAACGCCCTCTCGCAGACCCTCAAGAGTTTGTTTGCGGTGGCGGAAGCTTATCCGGATCTCAAGGCCAACCAAAACTTTTTGGAGCTGCAGCGCGAACTCACTGACACGGAAGACAAGATCCAGGCGTCGCGCCGGTTCTACAACGGCAATGTCCGCGACTTCAACACGAAAATTCAAGTCTTTCCAAACAATGTCTTTGCCGGAATGCTGGGATTTTCCGCCCGCGAATTTTTCGAAGCGGCGGGCGGCGAGAAAGAAGCGGTGAAAGTCGAATTTTGAACTTCTTGCATATGAAAAATAACTTCTGATAAGCTGGTAATAATACTAGAATATTTTGCCGTATGGCAACGATCTACGATCAAGCTGACAAAAATACTCGCCTCACCTGGATATATATCTTGGGCTTCTTGGTTTTTGTCATCGGGATTGGCTATGTGTTCGCGGGAGCGATGAATAATTATGCGATTCTTGTCATCGCGGTTCTTTTCAGCGTGATTATGAGTTTTGCGTNNNNCGTGCTCGCGATGAGTGGTGCTAAAGTTGTGACGCATGAAAACGCGAAGGAAATATACAACATCGTCGAAAATCTTTGCATCACCGCCGGGCTGCCAGTGCCGAAAATATATATCATTCAAGACGAATCGCCAAACGCTTTTGCGACGGGGCGCGATCCGGAGCACGCGGTCGTGTGTCTCACGACGGGAATCGTCGAAAAGCTCGAAAAGCCGGAGCTCGAAGGCGTGATCGCCCACGAACTGTCGCACATCGGCAATCGTGACATTTTGCTCTCAACAGTTATTGTCGTTCTGGTCGGGTTCGTTGCGCTCCTGGCCGGTTTTTTCCGCCGCTGGAGTTTTTTTGGAGGCCGGGACAATGACAGGGAAAACGGGCAGTTGGGGCTGATATTATTCATCGCGGCAATCATCCTTTCCATTCTCGCCCCAGTCGCGGCAATGCTCATCCAATTGGCCATCTCCCGCAAGCGCGAATTTTTGGCCGACGCGAAAGTGAAACTCTACAACAGCAAGAGCCACTTCCAGGATTTCCTCGACTGCGTGAAATCCCGCCAACGTCCGATCTGCGACGTGGAGATCGGTGCGCGCACCGTGATCGCATGTCACGTGATGAACTTCGCCTACTACTACGGCGCGAACGCCAAATGGAATCCCGAGCGCAACCGCTTCGCGAGCGGCGGCAACAACCGCTGGCTCACCCGCGAAAAATACCGCGCAGGCTGGGCGGTGTGATTTTTCACGCCGCCTCGCGCGGTTTTTTTGTCGCGCGCCGATAAGGGATTGTCGCCCGGCCGCTCGTTCCCGATGGTGACCGAAATGCCTCCGTCGGGCCCTTCGCGCCCGCTTACTTCGATGAAATTTATTCTCTCTGCCGCGCTCTCCTCCCTCGGCGTCGCCGCCTTCGCCGCCGACACCCTCACCACGCGCAACCCCAATCCTTCCGCGCCCGCCGCCACCGTCGGC
>JAPLXD010000051.1 GCA_026396255.1 Candidatus Moraniibacteriota bacterium
GAAGACAGATTTTAGTATGATTACAAACGAGGAGATTGCTTTCGCTGAATATGATCTCAACACTAGGCCCAGAAAAAGGCTTAATTGGAAAACACCATTAGAAATTCTCAGTGTTGCACTTGAGGGTTGAATTCGCCAAACGGAAGCTTGACAATTGGATTATATTATTCTATCCTATCTTGAAAGCAAAATTGCGGTTATTTCCCAACCAAATAAGGGGGTTTCAATGGAAAGGATCTATTTCAGGGGCGATATTAGGGCGAGCAAGGTCGAAAGTCTGATTGACCATCTCAAGCGGGCCGATGCTGGTCCGTTGTCAGCAGGTCTGGATTGAATCGAACGGCGGTACCTTTGAGTTCTTTTCGGTGCTGGGTCCGCCGCTCCTCCGTCTGGGCTATACCGCAGTAGGATGCGATGTCCGCTCTGCAGCGGTGGCGCTCCATCTTTTGGGGCATCGGCGTATCGCGCTTCCCGACGCCAACTTCTTTTTTCATGAAGTCCGCACGTTGGTCGACGAATTCGGTTTTATCACTATCTGTGACCTGGAAGACGTCATGAATAGGGAGATCAAGTTCTGGAAAGATGGCATCAGGCGGGAAGCCATTCAGGAGTGGTACCGCCAGATGCGGAACGCCCAGAGCTGGTTCCTTTCCTTTATCGGCCAGCAGACCGGCATGTCACCGCCGATTTTTCTGAATCTGATGCGGGACAATGCCGTCCTGTCGGCCAGAGAAGCGGTTCGCTACGGCTTGGTTCACCAAATCATGTCCGAGGGCGAACTGCTGGGACACTAATCAAAATCCGAAGTAAGGCGGTAACTTTGCCACCAATAAACGTCGGTTCCTCAGGGAGTCGACGTTTTCATTTTGAACATTTTTTTCTTGAGAAATTATGGCGTTAATGATAGCATTCATATACTATGAATCTCTCAAAACTTGAAGAAATTTTGAAAACGGAACCGGCGTTCCGACTCGCGCAGGCCAAGAAGGCGGTTTTTTTTGATTTGATCGAAGATTGGAGCCAGGCGTCGACTCTTTCCAAAAATCTTCGCGAAATTTTGCAAAAAGAAGTGCCGCTTGAAACCAAGGGGAAAATACTTGTTTCGAAAGACAATCGGACAGTCAAGGCTGCCATCGGGCTTGAAGATGGCTTGATGATTGAGACAGTGCTCATGAAACATACGGACAAGCGCAACACCATTTGTGTTTCGTCTCAAGTCGGATGCCCTTTGGGATGCCTGTTTTGCGTCACGGGGCGCGGGGGCTTCAAAAGAAACCTCAATCCGTCGGAAATTGTGGATCAAGTTTTGTTTTTCGCGCGATATCTTCGCAAAAAAAATGAGAAAATAACCAATGTCGTTTTTATGGGGATGGGGGAGCTGTTTTTGAATTGGGAAAACGTGAAAAAAGCGATTGAAATTCTCAATGATGACAACTGCTTCGGGATCGGAGCGCGAAAAATTTCCGTTTCCACGGCGGGCATCACCGAGGGAATCGAGAAATTGGCCCAAGATTTTCCGCAGATCAATCTGGCGATTTCGCTTCACGCGCCGGATGACCAATTGCGCGGCGAGCTGATGCCGGTCAACAAGAAATATCCGCTGGAAAAAATTCTGAAATCCGTGGATGACTATATCGAAAAAACCAATCGAAAAGTGATGTTTGAATACGTGATGCTGAAGGGTGTGAATGATTCCGATGAGCAGGCGAAAAATCTTTCGAGGCTTCTAAAGAGGCCTCTATATATGGTCAATCTGATCGTCTACAATCCCAACGGCCGGTTTGAATCATCCCCGGCGGAAAGAATCAAAAAATTCAAAGCTGTTTTGGAAAAAGCGGGAATATTTGCCACGCAAAGGTATCGTTTCGGCACTGACATCGAGGCCGCCTGCGGGCAATTGGCGGGAAAGGCTTGATTTGTGATAGAATATTGCCAAGAAAAACAGCTAACAATTAAGCAAAATAAAATGGAACAAAATCCAACAGGACAGGGGAACCAGCAGCCGTCGGCTCCGCCGCCAACAAATCAACCGGTGCAGAAGAAAAGCAGCAACAAAGTCGTGCTGATCATCGTCGCAGTCGTGGTCGTGCTGGGTGTGGTCGCTCTTGCGGGCGGATATTTCGTGATGAAAAGCATCCGGACCAAGATCTCGCAAAAAATTGGCCAGTCAATTGGGGAAAATATGGCGGAAAAGGCCATTCAGCAAGCCACCGGCCAAAAAGCCGATGTGAACACGGACAACAATTCCGTCAGCATCAAAACGGACTCGGGAACCTTTGCGGCTTCTGAATCGGGAACAATCAGATTGCCCTCCGATTTTCCCTCCGATGTTTTCACCTATCCCGACGCCAAAATCACTTTTTCCACAATGACGCCGGCGAACGCGGCCGATGGGTCAAAGGCCAGCTTCATGATCGGGTATACCGTGAACCAAAGTGTCACGGACGTGGTTGCCAAGTACAAGGATGAAATGACCAAAAACGGCTGGACAGTGGGATCGGAATCCAACTATGGGGCAATCATGATCGATTTCAAGAAAGGGAACAGGGATGTTTCGGTGACCGTCGGCGATAGTCAAGGCGACAAGACCGGAACAACAGGAATTTCTCTTGCCGGTTCGGAAAACTAGGCTTTATAAAAAAAGAAATTACTTGCAAACGCCGAGGCTGCACGGGTCGATCCAGCCGGAAAGTTCGGATTGCGACTGAACGTAGCCCAGAATACTGATTGAAAAGCCTTTGCTCACGCCGAGATGAAGATGCTTTCGCTCGCCATCCGTTTCAGTTGAATAAGCTTTTCCCAAAATTCCGATTTCATCGCCGGTGTTCAAAGTGTCGCCGGCGTTTTTGGTGATGCTGGCGAGTTTCAAATGGCCGTATATCACCGTGATTGACTGATTGTCGAGCGTGCAATTTTGAACAAGCATCCCGCCATATCCGGACGCAGATCTTTTCACGGCGATTTTTCCGCTGCAAACGGCACGCACGGACACATCAGCGCTCTGTTCCTCCGGAAAAATTTCAAAATCCGTCCCAGTGTGATAGCCCTGGAACCTTTCCGGTTGGACAGGAGATGTTTTTGGAGTGATATATATGCCAAAAGGCTTTTTTGTCACCCGCTCGGCGGCGCGATCAAGCGGCGACTGAAATCCGTTTGAATTTTGGACGGTGGGTGTATTTTGATTGTCAGTCGGCGCGGATGGAACAGGCATTTCTTGGGGCGGATTATTATTTTCAGAAGCAGGAGTACTCATTGAGATACTATTCGCCGGAGCCGGGGGAACGGTTTTTCGAAAAACATTTTTTGCCAAAAGAAAAACGGTTCCGGCAAGAATTACGATAGCCAAGATAATAATAATTTTTTTCATAGCGATATCTTTATTATTTCGTACATTCCAAGCCTACAATATATTGCAACGGTTGAAAAGTTATCCACAGGCTGTTTGCCAGCATCGACAAAAGGCTTTATAATAGGGAAAAAGGGGGCATATAAGGAGTGAAAATCAAAAAAGAAATCGAATATATTTTTGAGGCGCTGCAATACAAGGCAAAAGGTTTTTCCTATTGTCTTTTTTGTTTTCAATTTTCAGCGGTTGATCCGGCTGATTGTTGAATAGGGGATAATTATTATTGAAAATAACTATGAAAAAAATATTAATCTTCTCGTTTTGTCTCACGCTCGCCCTAATATTGTCGCCCAAAGCCAAAGCGGACACGTGGACAAAACAATATTTGGTTGACGAGGCGACAGCGCAAAGAAACTATCTATACAAGGGAACGCAGGACACCAGTGGAAACAAGTGGTTCATTGCTTGCTCCAACACGAGCAGTGTCACGGATGATTCTGTGTATGAATATACGGCTGGGGGCACTTGGGTCAATCACACAGACACGATTGACAATTTGATCGTCCAAGTCACCGGAGACTCAAATGCGGACAAGAAAAAAACTTTGATTTATGGAGATAAGTCGGGCAACACCTGGCTGATGTCGGAAACGGGCTTGCTGTTTATGTATAACGGCTCCAGCTGGAGCAATGTTTCAGTTTCGAGCGTCACCCAACAAATATCCGGCCAGAATTCGGGAGCAAGTTTCTCGGGCATCTTTGGAGACAATCAAGGAAATTTTTATGCCATTATCGGCGATTATGGAACGGCCAAAAGGAGTTCTTCCGGCACTTGGACGCTTGCGGTTCCGGATTCAAGCGTGTTTGACTTGGAAACCCGACGATTGAGTACGGGGAGTTACGGAAGACTGTACGGCGCCTATAACAATTCCAGCGGAGACTTTTGGTTTTATGTCGAATATAAGGAAACAACTGGCGCCTACCGTTACCATGGCGGCGACTGGACGCATTTCACGACCGACAACGGCCTGGCAGGCAATTTGGTCAATGATATAATCGACGATTCAAGTGGAAATATATGGGTTTCAACAAACAACGGGGCTTCGAAATTCAACGGTTCGGATTGGACGACTTGGAATTCAACCAATAGCGATTTGGGAAACGATAGCGTCAAGCAAATGTCTCAAGACAATCTGGGCAGAATTTGGTTCGTGGCCAACGGTGAAAATGGAGGCACTTCGATATATGATTCATCCTCCAATTCCTGGAGTTATTATTCCGTCAAAAACGGCATGGATGAACTTGAGAATATCGGCCGAGTTTTTTTCTTTGGGAATGATGTTTGGGTTACATTGCCTTCCGGCGACCAGGGAATTTTTATCATTTTGCAAAACAACGATACTCAAGCCACTCTCTACGGCCAAGCCGAAGGCACGATCGTCACCAAAACAAGCTTTGATATGTTGAAGAAAAAAGCCAAAGTGAAAACCAGAAAAGTGACCGTTTCCCGGCGCACGCTGGTGAAAAAGAAATGGAAGTGGCAAAAGGCCTACAGCGGAAAAACTTCCAGTGGGTGGTACAAAGCTCTCAATCTGTCGGTCGGAACCTACAAAGTCCAAATCCAGGGTTTGAAGGTCAAAACCGTGAATATTGCCAATGGTGATCCGTATCGGTTGAATTTCTAGAAAAAATCCTTATGCAAAGTAATAATTAAGCTTAAAAATATGCGAAAAAAAATTTTGGCTCTGACATTGGCACTGGCAATCGCCGCTCCTGTTCTTGCGCTGGCAAGCAATGATGACGGCGAAAACAACAACGGAGGAACAGAAAGCACAACTTTCTCCGTGACTTCGGTTTCGCCGTCGACGATTGAAAATTATCAGGCGAACGACATCACAATCACCGGAACGGGATTCAACTCAATCTCGCATGTTGGCGCCCATTTGGGAAAATTCGAAGATGATGAAAAAGACGACACCGACGATACCGGAACGCTGAACAATGTCACAGTGGTCAATGACGCGACTATCACAGCCACCATTCCTGCCGAAGCGGATGCCGGGGACATGAAAAGTATCACAGTTGTCGACACGGGTGCGACGCCGAATACCTATTTCACTCTCTTGGACGCGCTGACGATTCATCCATCGTTTGAAGTGAATGACAGAGATGGGGACAATGACGGAATTGTGGAAGTTTATCAAACAAATTCAAAAAACGCGCAGGCTGTTTTCAATCTCGATGTTGCCGGACAATCCTACAAAAACAAAAAGTGGCTGAAAGTCCGGGTGGGGAGCAAGAAAGGCGTGATTTCAAAAGTATCCCGAACAGGCGGCAATTCCATTGTTTCGGTGAAGTTCAAATACGGAAAAATGGCGGCAGGAAATTATGACATCAGTCTGACCTACAAAAACGGGCTGAAAAAAGCCGTCACGAGAAACGGCAAAACAAAATACAAAACTATTTGGGAAAGCGGGACAATGGGCAACGGCAACGCGTTTTCGGTGCTGCTTCAGCCGATGGTGGATTAGTGGCTTATACAAGGTAATAATTAAGAAAAAATAACATGCAAAACAAACACAAAATCGCGCTGATTGTCGCGGCGCTTGCGGTGGGATTTCTCTGGTCGGGAAATGCGAAGGCAGATTATTGGATAAAGCATACGCGTTCAACGAGCGGTGATGCTCTTCCGGCGCATTTTGAACTTGAAAACATGACCAAAAGCTCAAATGGCGTAATATTTTTGTATGGAAACGACCGGGTTGATATGAGCAGGGAGGCAAGTTTCGTGAGGCATCTGGTGAAATATGACGGAACGAACTGGTCGGACGAAACGAGCGCGGTGGAAACGGCGGCCGGCTATAATGACATCGAATTTTTGAATATGTACGCCGATCAGCACGGCAATGTTTGGATGCCGAATCGAAAAGATCCGAATGTCGCTCTCATGGAGTACCAACCGAATGGAACTTGGACAAAAATTACAGCGGCGTCAATCGGAAGCGAAACTGGGATTGGAGGAAATCTGAAAATAAAAAACCTTTTCGGCAATCGCAATTCAAGCAATTTCATGTATGCCGTCGCGACCAATGACACACGACTGTATGTTTTGATTTATACATTCGACGATAACACATGGCGCGACAGCGGCTATACAGGCAGTCCGCTTCTGGATACAAGCAATAATAATCAGGATTTTTGGGGAATGTACAACGAAGTGGATCAAAGCTTTTGGTTCTACCAATATCACAGCTCGGAAAATGAATTTTCAAGTCCCTCGGGCGGGGATGTGGGAGCTGGCTTATGGCGATACAAAAATAGCGAATGGACGCATTTCAATTCAAGCACTGATATTGGAAACGGCGAAAAATTCAAAAACGGTCTTACGGAAGCCTATATCGACACTTCGGGAAATGTTTGGGCCGGGACGCGCTATGGAGTCTATAAATACAGCGCCGGAGGCGATTGGACGCACTGGACGAAGGAAAACAGCAAAATTTTTACCAATCGTGTCCAGAAAGTTCAAGAGGATGACAAGGGAAGAATCTGGATTGTGTCGCTCGCAGTGGAAACAAGCACTGATCCGAACAATCGGGGAGGAATTTCGATTTATGATCCCAGCGCGGACAGTTGGGATTATTATACTTCCTACAACGGAGAAGACGCTCTCGACAACGCTACAAATATTTTCATGATTGGAAGCGAGGCCGACGAAGCGTGGATGTTTACGGGGCACGGGGAGGAGGCAATGACAGCCGGGATATACGCGCTTACCCGTGATAACTCGCATACCGCCCTTTATGGCCAGGTGGCTGGAACAACTGTTGAGAAAGCGTCTTTTGACCCTCTCAAAAAAAGCAAGGTCGTATCCAGAAAAGTCACTATCTGGAAGAACTATCGGGTTCAAAATAAAAACAAAAAATGGAAGTGGCTGAGAAAAAGGGTCTATTCCGGAAAAACATCAAGTTGGTATAAGCAGCTGAATTTGGATGCGGGAGCAAACATAAAATACAGTATTGTTGTCCAAGGGAAGAAAACCAGGACTATTGACGCTTCAACCGGCGATCCGATCCGAGTGAATTTCAACTGATTTTCTCTTTGTGATATAATTTTTATCAGTGATAATAATTAAAAAAATATTATGAAAAAAACAAAGAAGTCGATTTTGGCGGGTATCGCCATTTTCGCGATGGTGGCGATAGTGAGTCCAGTGATGGCTCAGCCAAGCGGAGACCAGCAGCCGCCCCCCGAAAACGACCCTTTCTGGACAATTTTCGCCCAGATTGATTATCCGGGAAATACAACCGATTGCATAACTGAGGCCACTAACTACGTGAATAGCCAAAATATTCCTGATGAAAATCAAAGACAAGGAGAAATAAGTGGATATACTGAAATGTGCACCCAAGTTGCCAATATGCCGGACGATTTGCGATCCATTTTGTCGTCAGAGGGGGTGACATCAAACTTGTTTGACAACACTACTGACTGGCACAATGTTGATAATCTCTATTTTGAAAAGACCGGCATGGGAAAAATCCAGTTCACTAACACGATAGATTTTATGAGCTATCGTTTCATAAGCTTTATGGGCAATTTTGACAATATGGTTCAGTTCAATAATGGATACATCAGCCTTAACGCTTCGATAGTGACGGACATGAAATATTATGGAGCGCAGCTAACGATGCTCGGACTCAATTTCACGGATATGCCGGATATTTACGTCACCGACGCCAATGGGACGACCATGCATTTGGCGACCGGTAGTGATATTAATGGAGCAACCTATGACCAAACCACAGGCACACTCACTTTCAACACATTGCATTTCAGCGCTTTCAAGGCTGTTGCAAAAGGATCAAAAGTAGCGGTGATGAAAATCACAAAAGTGACTCCGAACAAAGTGAAATACAGTGCAAAGAAACGCATCTTCAAAATCACTGTGAAGGGCAAAGGTTTCTATAAAAAAGGTTCAGATACGAGTTGCAAGATGGGACTTCAAGAGGCATCGAAAGTAAAAGTTTAAAAAAAAAAAAAAAATGCCGTCTGTACCTTTGAGATGGCAAGTTTCAGCACGCTCGGTCTTTATCCTGTATCCTTTACGGTTGCCGGGCAAGGAGAAGTGACGAAAGCGAACGCAGTGCGCGTGAGATAGCAAAAACTTTCAAAATCCTCTCGAAAAAGCTTTATACAAGCCTCAAAATCGGGGGGATTTTGCTTGCCAAAAATATTTTTTCCTGCTAGAATGTTATAGGTAGAACAAACAGCCAAATGACAATCCGAACATATCTTTGGGGGATGCGTTTTTGCACTCTCGTGGCTTTGGCAGCGTTTGTATCGGTCATATATTTCGTGAATCCGACAAGCGACGCAGTTTTGGGTCAAACGCTTTTTTACATCAGCCTTTTCTTTTCCATAACGGGGATTGCCACGCTTTTTTTGTTTTGGCTACGGAGGACATTTTCGAAAAACAAAGAAGTTCAAGAAAGCGTTGGCGTGAGTTTCCGCCAAGGAGCGCTCGTTGCCATTGCCGTTTGCGCGCTGCTGATCCTTCAGAGTTTCCGGCTCTTAGTTTGGTGGGATGGAGGGATCATAGTGGCGGGGATATTGCTGATAGAGCTTTGGTTTTTATCGAGATAAGTTTTCAACGAACAAAGAACAGTGATCAATGATCAATATTTATCTTTCTCAATATTGTTCATTGTTCTTTGATCATTGATTATTGACGAAAATATGCCTAAGAAAAAAGAACTGAAACCCAATTCCGAATATTCCGCCAAGTCCATCCAAGTCTTGGAGGGTCTTGAGCCTGTCCGCAAGCGGCCGGGAATGTATATCGGAGGAACGTCGATCGAAGGTTTACACCATCTCATTTGGGAAGTGGTGAACAACTCGATTGATGAAGCCATGGCGGGGCACTGCAGAAATATTGTCGTGGAGCTTTTGCCCAACAATTTGGTGCGTGTGACGGACAACGGGCGGGGAATCCCGGTGGAAAAACATCCCCAGACGAAAGTTTCGACCCTTGAAACGGTGATGACCAAGCTGCACGCCGGAGGAAAATTCGGCGGCGACGGATACAAAATTTCAGGCGGACTGCACGGAGTCGGTGTGAGCGTCGTGAACGCTCTTTCCATTTGGACCAAAGCCGAAATTCATCGCGAAGGAAAAGTTTGGATGCAGGAATTCAAGCAGGGAAAGCCCGTGAAATCCGTAAAATCGGTTGGAATCTCGAAAAAAACAGGCACCATCATTACTTTCGATCCGGATCCCTCTATTTTTCCTGAAATTGAGTGGAATTGGAACAAAATCGTCGATTATTTGCGCCAGCAAGCCTATCTCACCAAAGGAGTAAGCGTGAAAATTTTCGACAAACGTGAGGTGACAAATGAAAAGGAAGAGTACAAAGAAAAAAGAATCGGTTTTTGTTTCGACGGGGGGATTGCTTCATACATCAAATTTTTGAACCGAGGAAAAGAAGTGAAAAATTCCCGGCCGGTCTATATCGAAAAAACAGTGAACGATGTCTATGTTGAAATTTCCCTCCAATACATTGAGGGTCTCAAGGAGCATTTGTATTCATTCGCCAACAACATCTTCACAACCGAAGGCGGAATGCATGTGACGGGCTTTCGGACGGCCTTGACGCGTGTGCTGAATGACTATGGCAAGAAAAACAATCTCATCAAAGACAAGAATGGCGGGAGCCTCACTTCGGATGACGTGAGCGAGGGTCTCACGACTGTCATCAGCGTGAAGCTGCGCGATCCGCAATTTGAAGGGCAGACCAAGACGAAACTTGGCAACGCAGAAGTTCGCGGAATTGTCTATTCAGCGATGTCGGAAGGCTTTTCCGAATATCTTGAAAAAAATCCGAATGACGCGAGGGCGATCATTGGGAAATGTTTGATTTCGGCGCAAGCCCGCCTCGCGGCTCAAGCCGCCAAGCAAGCGGTGATCCGCAAAGGCGCGCTTGAAGGGATGACGCTTCCGGGAAAACTGGCGGATTGTTCATCGAGAGATGCTTCGAAGAGCGAACTTTATATCGTTGAGGGAGACAGCGCCGGCGGCAGCGCCAAACAAGGCCGGGACCGGACTTTCCAGGCTATTCTGCCGCTTCGCGGAAAAATTTTGAATGTCGAAAAAGCGCGCATCGACAAAATGCTCACTTCGCAGGAAATCAAAAACCTCATCAGCGCGATGGGAACGGGAGTGGGCGAGGGAATGAACGTGGACAAGATGCGCTATCATCGCGTCATCATCATGACTGATGCCGACGTCGACGGATCGCACATCCGGACTTTGCTTTTGACCTTTTTCTATCGCAATTTCGAAGAGATCATCAAGCGCGGGTATCTCTATATCGCCGCTCCGCCGCTTTATCGCATTTCAAAAGGAAAAGATGTCCACTATGCCTACAACGACGAGGACAAGGGTGAAATCATCGAAGAGCTGATGCAAAAAGCCAAAGACAAAAAAGAGGCGAAGAGTAAGAAAGATTCAAGTAAAAAGGGCGAACCCGCCGACGCTGAAGCTATGGCGGGCGAAGAAGAAATCAGCGACGAAGAAAAGAAATCGGGCGTGAATGTTCAGCGATACAAAGGTCTTGGAGAAATGAACCCGTCCCAGCTTTGGGAAACCACGATGGATCCGGCCAACCGCGTGATGTATCAGGTGAAAGTCGAGGATGCCAACGAAGCGGACAAGATTTTCAATATTTTGATGGGCTCCGAAGTCGAACCGCGCAAGCGCTTCATCCAGGCGGAAGCACGCAGTGTGGTGAATTTGGATGTTTAAATTTCTTTTTCTTGACAGATTTTGCAGATAGTATATTATTGGGTTATAGAAAAGCCCGCCGAAGGCTTTTTAAAAAAGCTTTGAAATGAACAAAATTACGACATTTGTCAAGGAAGCCCGCGTGGAGCTGCGGAAAGTCAACTGGCCGACGCGGGAGCAAACGATCAAATACACCGCGCTCGTGGTGGGGTTGAGTTTGGCGGTGGCGCTTTTTCTCGGAGCACTCGACTATTTATTCGAATATATACTGAAAACATTTGTGATCAAATAAGATGGCGAAACAAACCCATCATCACGGCCGCGCGTGGTACGCGATCCACACCTATTCCGGATATGAGGACAATGTGGCCAAAAACTTGAGACAAAGAATCGAATCCCTGGATATGCAGGACAAGATTTTTGAGGTGATGGTGCCGAAAGAAAGGCAAATCAAAATCAAGAACGGAAAAAGAACAACCATTGAAGAGCGTATTTTTCCCGGCTATGTCCTGGTGGAAATGAATGTTGTCAGAAACACTCCGAACGTCACCGGTTTCATCGGGCTTGGAACGACTCCGACTCCGATTGCGGACGCTGAAATTGAATCAATGAAGAAGCGAATGGGCGTGGCCGAGCCGAAATACAAGATCGATGTAGCCAAGGGCGACGCCGTCAAAATCATCGACGGTCCGTTCAAGGAATTTGACGGAAAAGTGGACGCGGTGGACGATGCGCGTGGAAAGATCAAAGTGTTGGTTTCGATCTTCGGGCGGGAAACTCCGGTGGAACTCGACTTTTTACAGATAAAGAAAATATAAGTTAAAGAAATTTTGTCGAGCCCATTCGAGATCCAATCTCGAGTGTACTCGAGATTGGATCTCGAATAAATATGGCCAAGAAAATAAAGACAGTTATTAAGCTCCAAATCAAAGCCGGTCAAGCCAATCCGGCTCCTCCGGTTGGTCCGGCTTTGGGTCAGCATGGTCTCAATATCCAGGAATTTTGCACGCGCTTCAATGAAGCGACCAAAGACAAAATGGGGCAGGTGATTCCGGCTGAAATCACGGTATATGAAGACCGTAGTTTTGACTTTGTATTGAAGACGCCGCCTGCCACAGACCTTTTGAAAAAGGCGGCCAAGATTGAAAAGGGAGCGGCTGATCCCTTGAAGCAAAAAGTGGGAACAGTTACCAAGACGCAAATTCGTGAAATAGCCGAGCAAAAAATGCCGGATCTCAACGCCAACGACGTCGAGCAGGCGATGAAGATCATTGAAGGAACAGCCAGATCAATGGGTATAAAGATTGAAAACTAATTTTCAATTCCAATGAATATCACAGAAGCAATCACTGAAATAAAGAAAAACGCCAAAGCCAAATTCGACGAGTCCATCGAAACGCATTTTCGACTGGACATCGATCCGAAAAAATCCGACCAGCAGGTGCGAGGTGTGGCGGTGTTGCCAAATGGAACCGGCAAATCGGTGAAGATTGTTGTTTTCACGACCACCCAAAAGAAAGAGGCCGAAGCGGCGGGAGCGGAACTTGTCGGGGGTGACGAATTGATCGATCAGATCAAGTCTTCCGGAAAAATTGACGCGGATGTTGCCATCGCTACCCCTGAAATGATGCCGAAACTGGCAACAGTTGCCAAAATTTTGGGGCCGAAAGGCTTGATGCCAAATCCGAAAAACCAGACGGTGACGCCGAAAGTGACAGAAGTGATCGAAGCGCTCAAGAAAGGCCGAGCCGATTTCAAAAATGACAACTCGGGAAATATCCATCAGGCGATTGGCAAAGTTTCCTTTGACGCCGCATTGCTCGAAGAAAATTTTAAGGCGCTTTTCGAAGCGGTCAGAAAAGCCAAACCGGAAGCAGCAAAGGGGAAGTTTATCAAAGGCATCGCGGTTTGCTCAACAATGGGCAAAGCCGTTCGTATAGACCTATAAAGTATTCAGAAAATCAAGAGTTTGTTTCTCTTGATTTTTGTTTGTTGAATAATATGAATGAAAACAAAAAAATAATTATCGGCCTGGTGGGCGAATCGGGCTCCGGGAAGGATACGGTGGCGGATTATCTCAAAGAAAAATACGGCGCGATCTTGATGCGTTTTGCGGATCCGCTCCGTGAGACTTTGAGCCTCTATGTTGAGAATATTTCCCGCGAAGATCTGCAATGGTTCTCGTTCGCTTTGCGCAACCGATTCGGAAACAAAGTTCTTTCCGAAACGCTTCGCAAGAAGATCGAACCGATCAAAGAGGGAATCGTATTCATCAACGGCATGCGGGTTTTGGAAGACTATGATTTCGTGAAGAGTTTCCCGAATTCCTATGTGGTCTATGTCACGCTGGACCAGAAATCCCGCTGGGAAAGAATATATACCCGAAAAGAGAAATCAGACGACAAAGTGAGTTTCGAAAAGTTCCAGGAGATGGAAAGAGCGGAAATTGAGGTTAATATCCCAAAAATAGGAGAAAAAGCCGATTTTCGCCTTGAAAATACGGGCACAAAAGAGGAACTTTTTGCCAAGGTGGATGAAGTTGTGAGCATGCTTCAAGGGGGTTGACAAACATTTGGGGAAATTATAGTATAAGAAAGCGATGCAGAGGCAAAATAAAAATAAGTATTAGGGCGACTTTATGCGAGAAACAATCAAAAATTCAAGAAAAAGAAGCGGATGATCCTTGCCTTGAGTTTTGATTGACTCGAATCCGCTTCACCCGAAGCGATTTTTTATTTCAAGTGCCGAGATGCTGGATAGTAAAAAATTATTATCCAACATCTCTGCGCAAAACGAACCTTTACAATCGAAACGGAAAAATCACGGCCATTTTATTGAGCCGAACAGTGCAGAGCCAATAATTCTGGTGTGAAATTTCAAAAGTAGGTTAGGCGATTAGTAATTTTGGTGATTGCTAATTGCTGGCTATTGTCCGTCTCTTTCGAGAGACGAGACAAATTGCGATAGAGCGGTAAAATATCCGGCTTTGGTTTTTCGTAAGCCGAAGTTGGGTAAACTCATGGCGTATGGTGGATGCCTTGACTGAAGTAAGCGATGAAGGACGTAGCGATCTGCGAAAAGCCTCGGGGAGCTGATGAGCAAGCTTTGATCCGGGGATGTCCGAATGCGGCAACGCATCTCGATTTATACCGAGATATCACTGTCTGAATACATAGGGCAGTGAGGCGCACCCAGGGAACTGAAACATCTTAGTACCTGGAGGAAAAGAAATCCAAAAGATTCCGTAAGTAGTGGCGAGCGAAAGCGAGAAGCCTAAACCCTGTACCATTCGTTGAACTTCGCTCAACTTCAGCTACAGGGCAAGCCTCTTATTATGAGCGGCCTGCCCCGTAGCGGAGCGAAACGGAGTGTAGCGATTGGTACGGGGGGTTGCGAGGTAATGACTTCCTATCTTGTAAAGCGACGGCTATAGTTGTCGGTGCTTTACTCGACGGGAGTAAAGTTACAAATTGTTTTGTTAGCTGAACAATTCTGGAAAGTGAGACCAAAGAGGGTAATAGTCCCGTAAGCGAAAACGAAACAACTTTATTGTTATTATTCTCAAGTAGGGCGGGACCGGAGAAATCCCGTCTGAAGCCGGGGCCACTATAGCTCCAAGGCTAAATATTACTTCATATCGATAGTGAACTAGTACCGTGAGGGAAAGGTGAAAAGAACCCCGATGAGGGGAGTGAAATAGAACTGAAACCATATGCTTACG
>JAPLXD010000007.1 GCA_026396255.1 Candidatus Moraniibacteriota bacterium
GGAGTGAAAAGTCTCTTGCATGATTTGCATTTCAACCTGCCGTCAGTTAAGCTCCAGAAATCCCTGCTCAAACATTTTGGACATTTGAACTTCATGAGATAATTTTATCTCAAAAGGTTCATTTTTCAAACTTTACCCTAGGTAAAAAGGCCAACCAGCAAAGTCAGGCAGTCCAGCCGGCAGAGATTATCCGACACGGCGGGAACACCGCCGTTGTTGGTAGCCCGGTCTGGGATACTCCAGATCCTGTTGGATCACTCCTGCGGATCCTCGAAGAAATGGAAAATGCCAAGGCACACTTAATGTAGCGCTGCCCTTCTTAATTAAATTCACTCCAACTCCCCCGCGCCGCCATCGCCGCTCGGGGGTTTTCTTTTGAAAAAAATATTTTAAAAGGTTCGGAGCCACCATCGGTTCCGAACCTTTCTTTTTTTACGTTGAAAGATAATTTCAGCATCGTCCTCGCATCTGCCTGGCTTCGAGCTTGGCGATAAGATCGAAGAGTTCTTCTGCCTTGCCAGGATCGATAAATTCGTAGTACGGATTACCCTCCAGGACGCCGAATATGATATCATCGGCCGTCAGCACTGCGCCGTTGTCGGCTGTCGTCAAGAGCCGAAAAGGACATCCGTCGTCTTCGCAGCCACCCATATTCCAGCCGCAGACAGATCTTCCTTGATCCATGCAAATCTTGATAACGGCCGGATCCCGTCCGCTAATTTCAAGCAATCTGCCCGGGATATAATCATTGTCTATTTGGCAGACCATGTACTGACCAAGAAAAAAATCGCCCTTGATTCTGGGAATGCGAGGCCCTTGGTCAATCACCGTATACCTGAACATTTCGCCAATTGGCATTGCGCCTGGCTCCATACACTGTTGTCCTCCCTAATTTTTTTTGAACTAATTTATATTACTCGTGGACCCAAGGAGACTCGCTTGTCCGCCTCGGGAGGAAACTCCTCACCTCCTGCTTGTCCCGCACCAAAATTTTTGGACCGATGGGGATTCGAACCCCAGACCCCCTGTATGCAAAACAGGTGCTCTGCCAACTGAGCTATCGGCCCATGTCTTTTGGTGCGGGATAAACAAAACAGGCGTTCACTTTTTCAAAAAAATTGTGGGTGTGCCTGGACTCGAACCAGGGACCTCTTCATTATCAGTGAAGTGCTCTAACCAACTGAGCTACACACCCGTGTTTTAACTTTAGGGGGGCTCTCGTCACTATTCGCCGCGGCGAACACGCTCTAACCGACTGAGCTAATCGCCCTTATATTTTTAAGATATAGATGAATGTGGGTCGTGCAGGGATCGAACCTGCGACCATCAGCTTAAAAGGCTGCTGCTCTACCGACTGAGCTAACGACCCATTTTTCAGTTATCTTTGTACACAATAACAAATTATACGGCAAAATCAAAGATTGTCAATGTTTGCCGCATGATATCCAAATTTTCAATTTCTAATTTCTAATTTTCAAATAATGTTTTAATTTCTTAATTTCCAATTACAAAAAGTTTGAAAATTCAAACGTTGAAGCATTAAAAATTGATTGGAAATTGGGATTTGGAAATTGGAAATTTCCGTTAATCAATCCTTTTTCTCACAATCCCCAAATATACCAGCGGGGCGATAGCCCAAAGAAATCGGTAGAAACCGTCCGTGAAGTACGTTTTCACGCTTGGTGTCACCACATTTACCAGGTCTTTTGCCGGATACCAAACCAAGATAATCGAGAGAGACAGGCCGATCACAATCGCCGTCCCAATTGTCAATTTCGCATAAAACGCCGGACCGGCGCCAGTTACGCTCCCCCGGACAATCCGCGAAAACATCATGATGAACCCAATGAGAACGGCAAGATATAACAGGGATTTGCTCTGCGGATCGCGCACAAAATCAAAACTCGCGAGGTTCACGACTGCATAGGCCGCGTAAATTCCCAGAAGCGAAACCAAGATGCGATGTTTACCGAGCACGAACGAAACAACAAAACTGACTAGCAAAAACATGATCAGAAAAGACACGTCGCCGGCCAAGTTGCTTTTGATTCCGATGTTTCCAAGAAGATTGTTGAGGTTCATATTTTTCATGTAACACGAAGCATGTAACTCGAAACACAAGTTTGAAATTTCACTTGTGTTACATGTTACAAGTTACATGTTGTATAAATTATTTTTTATTTTAATTTCTCAAAAATTTCTTTTTCTTCACGATTGAGATCTTTCGGCGTCACCACTTGTATCTTAACATACTGATCGCCGTGGCCAAAACGGGACAAATGCTTGAGCCCATGCCCCTTGAGGCGGAAAATTTCCCCGGACTGCGTGCCGGCGGGAATTTTGAGTTTCACATCGCCATTGATCGTTTCCACTTCAATTTTGTCCCCGAGCGCCGCCTGCGGAAAAGATATTTTGGCTTCCGAATGGATATCATCCTCTTTTCTTTCAAATCTTTTGTCGGCCGCGACATGGACATTCACATAGAGATCCCCCGACCCGCCGCCCTTTTCCCCGGCTTCACCCATGTTTTCAAGCCGGATCGTCTGGCCGTCTTTGATCCCGGCCGGAATTTTTATTTTTATTTTTTCATACTCGCGCACCCGTCCGTCTCCGCCGCATTTTTTGCATTTTTTTTCCGGAACTTTCCCTTCTCCCTGACAACCGGGACAGATGCTCGTTTGCTGAAATGTTCCCAAAATCGTCCGCCGGTTGGTGCGGATCTGTCCTTCTCCTTTGCACGTTCCACATTCGACTTTTTTCGATCCCGGTTCAACCCCGCTTCCGTCGCAAACCGAACATCTCACTTTTTTGTATATTTCCAATTCTTTTTCCGTCCCGTGCGCCATCTCGGCAAAAGTGATTTCAACATCCACCTGGATGTCCCCGCCTCTCGCCGCACGCGTTCTCCTTCCGCCCCCGCCAAAACCGGCTTGCTCAAAAATATCTCCGAAAATATCTTCGAAACCGGATGATCCTTGGCGGCCTCCTCGCCCTCCGCCAAAATTGAAATCAAACCCTTCCGCGAACGACGAAAAATCGCGGAAACCTTCGAATCCCCCGAAACCGCCTTGCCCCTGCGATTGCGCCTGCTCGAAAGTCTGGCCGTATTGGTCATACTGGTTGCGCTTCTCTTTGTCGGAAAGGACCTGATAGGCCTCGTTCACTTCCTTGAAGCGCGCTTCATCGCCACCGGGTTTGTCCGGGTGGTGCTTGTGGGCCAATTTTCGATAGGCCTTCTTTATATCATCATCGGACGCCTCTTTCGAAACGCCGAGAGTATCGTAATAGTCTTTGGACATAATACTAAATGCTATAATCAATCACTGCCCCTTCCCTCTGCACCCGACTAACCTGGATAACGCCGGTCTTCCGAAGCAACCTTATTATTCCTAAAATAAACAGGCCCAGAAGCAAATCCACCGCCGTTCCCAAAATCCTGGCCGTCAGGAATATTCCAAATGCGAGAATGACCGGGATATAGAACTTGTCCGTTCCCGAATAATCAAAAAATCCTCTTTCCGTTTTGTCGATATACGCCATCAGCACGTTTTTCATCGGCTGCTCGCCCACCACGTCCACCCCCAGCTGCTTCGCCAGATCCTTTTTTGATTTCGCCAGCATTTCCTCCTTTATTTTGCCGGCCGCCGTGTTGCCAATGAGCTTGGTCGTGTCCGTCGCGCTCGCGGGAACGGCATTGTTCACTGCATCCATATTTTCGCTTATTCCGGGATCGACGAAATTTTTCGAAAGGAAGTCGTCAACCGTTTCTCCATCCGCAATGTCATCGATCATACTTTTTTTGTCATCCGGAAGAACAAAACCCGCCGCTTTGAGTCCCCAATCCATTTCCGTTTGAAGCGTCTTGCCTTCAATAAACGTCGGCGTTGGTGCCGCCGCTTTGTCTATGATCGAAAAATAGTAGGCAATGGCGATCACAACGCAGACGGCGGTCACAAAATATTTCAACGTGTGGCTGACAAGCTGATAGAAATTTATCGTTATGCCGCGCGCAATTTCTCCCTTTGCCTGGATTTCGGTGAGGATGAATATCAAGACTGCCAACAGGGCTCCAAGTACGGACAGACTCGGCCCAAAAAAAATGAGATAGCCGACACCCGCAGCGACAAAACTTCCATATAGAAGCTTTCGATCCCTGACAAATATTGCGCTCAACGTGAAAGCGATTCCCCAAACGCTGAAAGCCAGGACCGGATAGAGCCAGATATGGCGCATTTTTCCAAAAATAGCGCCGGCCAAAACCCACCAGCTGATCCAAGCCGCAATTACATTCAAAGCCAGAACGGAATAAGCAAAAATTTTATTTTTTCCGCCAGAGGCGGATATTTTTTCAAGCATTTTTTATTTCATTCCCGGCACTATCCATTTTAGCGCATTTGAGACTTTTTTGAAATCAGAATATTTTTTCCCGCCAGAAACAATTTCATATCCGATCCTGAACATGCGCTTGCTATATTTTGCCATTTTATGAATCGGCCAAGAATAGGTTCTAAATATTTTTGCCGCGACATAAGCGCCTTCCAACTCGGGCATGATTTCCCTGTCAATTTCTTTCTCGTATTCTTTCAGATATTCAATATTTCCGGCAACCAGAGATTTTTCAATGATTGGAGCGGCAATTTTGGCGCTTTTGATAGCATAATAGATCCCTTCACCAGTCCAATAGTCGACCAATCCTGCAGCCTCCCCGATCAGGATAATTCTGTCTTTCAAAATAGGTGTTTTTTTGTTTATCCGGCATTTTTCCGGATGACCGATCAATTTTATTTCATCTTTTTTCAGGCCATTGAACTCGAGCCACTGATCTAAATATTTTTCAAGTTCGTGGCCAATCGATACTGGCCCCCCAACGCCTATATTGAGCTTGTTTTTACTCGGAAATACCCAGGCGTAGCTGCCCGGGATTGTTCCCCAATCAATTTTCGCTTTTCGTTTGAAATTCTTCTCTGTATTCGTTTGTGTTTCGCATTTTAGGACTACTAAAAAAGAAAAGAGAGGATCTTTTTCGGACAAGACTACCCTGCTCGTGATACCTAGCGCCCCATCCGCCCCGACCAATATTTTCCCTTGAAAATGTCGGCCATCTTCAATCGCTACACGGACACAATCACTTGTGTCTTCTATTTCAATAGCCTTGGCGCTCTGAATCATTTCTGCGCCGTTTTCTTTCGCTTTTTCAGCCAAAAAATTATCGAATCCCGCTCTCTCCACAATCCTGATCGAGGTCTGCATAACCGGACCAGATATCTCATCTCTGAATTTTTTTGTAAAAGATATTCCTGAAATTTCACCCTCAATTAAATGAGAAATATCAAATTGAAGCAGGCTATTTACTTTTGCTGTCAAACCGCCGCCGCAAGGCTTGTCGCGAGGAAATCTCTCTTTTTCAAGGATCAACACTTTTTTTCTTTTTTTAGCCAATTCATACGCCAACGTCGAACCGGCTGGCCCCGCTCCGATTATTATGACATCATAAGCATTTTCATCACTCATTGCCCAATTTTAATCTTTTTTTTCGCCTTCGTCGACTACTTCGCCCTCTTTCACTTCAGGTTCTTTTTTACTTTCGTCTTTCTTATCGGCTGCCTTGTCCTCCGTAGCCTTGGCGGAGGATGATTGCGCCGCCGCATAGAGTTCTTGCCCGATCTTTTGGGCTTCTTGTGAAAGTTCTTCGGTCGCTTTCTTGATCGCTTCGATGTCCTCGCCGTCTTTGATCTTTTTCAAGGCTTCGATTTTTTCTTCGACCGGTTTCTTTTTGTCGGCCGCAATTTTTTCGCCCGCATCGCGCAAAGCTTTTTCGGTTGTATAGACCAAAGTGTCCGCCAGATTCCGCGCTTCGACCGCTTCCTTCTTCTTTTTGTCTTCTTCCGCGTGCGCTTCGGCATCTTTGGCCATTTTTTCCACTTCTGGCATCGATGTCAAAAGAAACTTCGACTTGCGGGACACCGCGCGGAGAGGGCGGAATGCCATCCAGCATAAACCTTCCCAAAGTTTTGTTGTCGGCTGCCATTTCCCTCTCTCCTTGAAGCACATGAATTTCCACACTCGGCTGATTGTCGGCCGCCGTGGAAAATGTTTGCGACTTGGAAGTCGGAACGGTTGTATTGCGGTTGATGAGTGGCGTCCGCACACCGCCCATAGTTTCGATTCCGAGCGTGAGAGGCGTCACATCAAGAAGCAAAACATCTTTCACGTCGCCTGTCAGGACTCCTCCCTGGATCGCCGCACCCAGCGCCACGACTTCATCCGGATTCACCGTCGCGTTCGGTTTTTTGCCGAAAAATTTCTCAACTGTCTGAAGAACGAGCGGCATTCTTGTCATTCCGCCGACCATCACCACTTCGTTTATATCGCTCGCGGAAAGTTTCGCATCGGCGAGCGCTTTTTTGCAGGGTTCCAGTGTTTTTTCAACAAGATCCCCGATCAGATCTTCCATTTTCGCCCGCGTCAGCTTCATGACCATATGTTTTGGTCCGCTCGCGTCCGAAGTGATGAAAGGTTGGTTGATTTCCGTTTCTTGCGCGGTCGAGAGCTCGATCTTGGCTTTTTCGGCTGCTTCTTTGATGCGCTGCAAAGCCAAGCTGTCTTTCGAAAGATCGATCCCCTGATCTTTTTTGAACTCGTCCAGGATCCAGTTGATGATGGTCTGATCAAAATCGTCGCCGCCCAGGTGCGTGTTTCCGTTCGTGGATTTCACTTCCACTGTGTCGTTCCCCACTTCCAAAATGGAAATGTCAAAAGTTCCGCCACCCAAGTCATAGACGGCGATTTTTTCGTCCTTTTTTTTGTCAAAACCATACGCGAGCGCGGCTGCCGTCGGCTCGTTGATGATGCGTTTCACGGTGAGTCCGGCGATTTCTCCCGCCTCGATCGTCGCTTTTCTCTGTGAATCGTCGAAATAGGCCGGAACAGTGATGACCGTTTCAGTGATGGTTTCACCGAGCTTAGCTTCCGCGTCGGCCTTGAGCTTGCCAAGGATCATCGCTGAAATTTCCTGCGGCGTATATTCTTTGTCACCCATTTTTACTTTCACCCCGCCATTGGCCTTCACGATCTTGTATGGCATCAGTTTGAGATCGCGCTGAACTTCAGCGTCTTCAAAGCGACGTCCAATCAAACGTTTGACTGAAAAAACCGTGTTTTCCGGATTGGTCACGGCCTGGCGCTTCGCCAAAAGCCCGACCAGTCTTTCTCCTGATTTTGAGATCGCGACCATCGAAGGCGTCGTTCGCGCCCCTTCTTTGTTTTCGACGATTTTTGGCGACCCGGCTTCCACCACCGCCATCGCGGAGTTGGTTGTTCCCAGATCGATTCCCAGTATTTTTGCCATAATATTTTGATTAATTTTAAATTATAAATTTACAAATTTATCAACTGATATACATCATAAGTCACTTCTTCGTACGGATGACTCTTTTTCATCACTGAAATAACATTCCCAATTATTTGTTCATCACACACAACTTCTATTCTTTCTTCTTCTACTCCTTCTAATTTACCGACTTTTCCTATTGTGGGATTGGCACCTTCTTCCGGCTTAAAACGTCCTACGCCTCTACTATTGAATGAACAGATCCAATTTTGCCCGCTCCTGCTTTGCCTATTGCCTCACGAACCTTATCAGCGTGAGATAACGGCACAAACACGACTAGTTTATATTTATATGCCATAGATTTAATTCAAATCTTTACCCTACTTCCACTTTCGCCGCCCGCAATATTCTTCCATTCAGCTTGTATCCTTTTTGAATAACTTTATTTACTTTTTGCTTCCTTCCATCACCACCAACCGCTTCGTGAATTTCCGGGTCAAATTTGTCCCCCGCCTTTACCTCAATTTCTTCGATATCGTTATTCTTCAAAATATCCTGGATCTGCCTTTTTATATGCGTAATTCCGGTGACCCAGGCAGAATCTTTTTCCTTTTCCGGCACATGCGCGAGCGAGGCTTCAAAATTATCCACCACCGGCAAAATCTGCAAAATCACGTCCATCTTGGCGTATTTGCGAAACTCCTCCAGATGCTTCGCCTGCGATTTTTTGTAATTCTCAAAATCCGCCTGGCAGCGTTTCCAGGAGTCGAGATACGATTTAGAAATAATAGATTTTTCCGCTTTTTTGACGTATTCTTTTATCCATTTATTATAGCTTTCATTACTTTCTATCTCCTTAACTGTTTTCCAATCAAACGCATCATGCGTGCTGCTTAATTTTATTTCTCCATTCCTATAATAAATTAAATACCACAGGATCATTGCTTCACCGCTTTTATACTCGACACTACTAACTCCGAGACAATCTCTTATCTCTACTTCGATATCGCCTACCTCTTCTTTAATTTCTCTCATTAAAGAATCTTTGATATCTTCATCAATTTCCAGCCGTCCACCCGGAGCATCACCTGCACCATATTTATTTATAAACCACTCTCTGTCCCTGCTAAGCGTCAAGACAAGATATTTTTTTTGAGCTGGATCGTAAATGATACCTTTCTGCGACAGATAGAACTTGGAGCTTTGTCGACCTGTTTCTGGAGATTTTTTTTCTTCTTGTTTTTCAGTCATACTTGTTCGTTGTCATCCCGAGCGGAGCGAAACGCAGTCGAGGGATCTGCGTGACTTACGCTGTGGCTAGTTATCAGCTGATGCACCCAGATTTCTCCACTC
The DNA here is from genome assembly GCA_026396255.1 of Candidatus Moraniibacteriota bacterium. Classification (GTDB taxonomy): domain Bacteria; phylum Patescibacteriota; class Minisyncoccia; order Moranbacterales; family UBA11712; genus JAPLXD01. The sequence continues at coordinate 8,684 of JAPLXD010000007.1, forward strand.
GCTTCACTCGGTCGAAATGACAATAAAAAATACTTTATACACTATACACAATACATCATACAAAATACAACAATCGCTCCTCCCAACAATTTCTTCATATACTCAATCAGCGACTTGTTTTTCGCGTATTTCATCCGTTTCGGACCGATGAGGGCCAGAATTCCCTTTTCGCCCGATTTGGTCTTGTAGGGAGTCACCATCATCGAGCAATTCGAGATTTCCTTGATTGGGTTTTCCTTGCCAATATATATTTTCACCTCGTTGTCTTTCAATTTCCCGACCAATTGGTCGACCCGTTCATCAATGAAGTCAAGTGTTTCCGCCAACCGGCATAAATCGTCCATTTCCCGAAACTCCGGCTCTTCGAGAAGCTCGCGCATCCCGAAGTCGTCAAACTCGTCTTTGATCCCGCTGATGGCCAGATTTCCACTCAAACTCGACAGCAGTTTCGCCGTCGTTCTGGTCAGTCGCGTATTTTTTGCTTTGAGCTTCAAAAGCTCCGTCTGCATCTTTTTCTGGTCAACTTTCGAAAGTTCCTTGTCGGGCATGATCTCTTCAATAAAATAGCGGTATCCCGCGTCCGTCGGAATCCGTCCCGCGCTCGTGTGCGGCTGGAAAAGAAAACCCGCTTCTTCGAGCTCGTTCATCTCCGCCCGGATCGTCGCGGATGAGAGGTCAAAACCATATTTTTTGGCGATATGTTTCGACCCGACCGGCACAGCCGTTTCGGTATATTCTTTCACCACCACGGAAAGCAAATTTTTCTGGCGATCTGTGAGCATATGGTCATTATATCGCTCCGATTGGCACTCGTCAAGGGTGAGTGCCAATTCATTATATAATACCCGAATAAACTGTCAAATATTTCAAAATAGCTGCCTGCCCCGCTCTTCGTAAAGGGCGGGGTCAATAGTTTCAAAAGAAAGTCCCACTACTCGAAAGTAGTGGGACTTATAGCTATGCTATCAATCTGACTACCATTCCATTTTCGATCTATTGATCTTTTCTGAGCTTTTCTTGTCCTTTGTGGATCCGGAAAGACTCATCGGTTGGAAATCGGCGCTTTTCAGCATCACCGGCGTCAAGCTTCCGTTGTGGCTCACTTGGACGAAATAATCATTCGAGTTTTGGATATCCGTCCCGCCGGAATTATAGAATTTGAATTTTATCCGGACAACTCCGTCTGTTTTTTGGTTATACTTTATGCTCCATTTGCCATTTTTCCCTATTTTCACCAATTTCTGGGAAGATCCAGCAACCAAAAGCCGCACCCGCCCTTTTTTGAGAGTCACTCGCGTTCCGGAAAACTGGAAATTTTTCTTCCCGACTTTCATTTTTTCGCCCAAAACCAAACTCGTTGACTGATTTTTTCCAATCGCGTAGGCCGCCCCGACTTCATAGACCAAAACCCGGTTGTTGTCCGTGTCACCCACGAACATTTTCGTTCCGCCAAAAGTGATGCCTCTCACATTGTTTAGCGTACTAGCCGCCGCTGATCCGCCCTGATTGGCGGTTCCACTCGTCATATTTGCCTGGCCAACCGCCACATCAGCGCTCGCCCCGTTCGAAGTCGGAACTGAATTGTATATCAGCACCCGGCTGTTTCCCCTGTCCGTGATCGCCAGCTTGTTTCCAAATCGGAACACTTCCGAAGGCATAGACAGCGTATTCGCCGCCGCTGAACCTCCGGCCGCGGGAGTCGTCATATTTTGCTGGCCAATAACGACATCTGCATTGGCATTGTCCGTAGTCGGAATGGAATTGTAGACGAGAACCCGATAATTGCCCCAATCAGCAATAAAAAGCTTTTGTCCGTCTGAATGGAGCCCGTAGGGAGCATAGAGCGTATTGGCCGCCGGCGTGAACCCTCCGCCTTGATTTCCCGTGCTGCCAGTTTTGTTCGGCTGGCCGACAGCCACATCGGCATTGGCGTTGTTGGCAGTCGGAATGGAATTGTAGATGAGTACCCGATTGTTCCCGGCGTCAGCAATTAATAGCTTCTCCCCATCCGACCATACTGAAAAGGGATCGCTCAAAGTATTCGCCGCCGCCGATCCGCCCTGATTATTTCCGTGACCAGTCATATTCGATTGGCCGATAACCACGTCAGCGTTGGCATTATTTTCGGTTGGGATAGAATTATAAATCAGAACGCGATTGTTTATACTATCAGCCACAATCAATTTTGTTCCATCCGACCACATTCCTCGCGGATTATATAATTTATTCAAATCAGCAGATCCTCCCTGATTGGCATTTTTTGAAGTCAAATCCTGCTGGCCGATGGCAGCACTCGCCGCCATATTCGTTGTTGCATCCGCCTGCGCCGCCGGTGCCACGGTGCCGACAAAAAAAGCCATCGCCAAAAAAGCAACAGCCGCGCCGGACAAGATCTTCCTTGTTTTCATTTTTGTTTTTGTCCGCCAACTTTCCCCCGAATTGACGGATATGATTTTTTAATTTGCCTAATTATAACACAAAAAACGGAAAAAGTTATCCACAGCCGCGTTCATGTAACACGAAGCATGTAACATGAAACAAATTTTAGCAAAAACTTGTGTTACATGTTTTGTGTTATATGTTACATGACGGAGTCGTTTCCACCCTTCGCCCAGGGATGACAACGAACGATTCGCTTGAGTCCTCGCCAGCCGCCTTTCAAAATCCCATACTTCTCAATTGCTTGATAGGTATATTCGCTGCAAGTCGGATGATATCGGCAAATTCGTTCGGAATAGAAATATGACAAAAATCCGGTGTCGAGCGACAAATATTTCTGGTACCAGCGGATTGTTTTCAAGATTATCTTTTTCATGGTATAATATTAGCATCATGAGACAAATAAAAACAAACAAAGTCACTTGGATCGATTTTTCCGAACCGGACGCGGACGAGCTTTTGGAACTCAAGAAAAAATTCAAACTTCATCCTCTGGCGATTGAAGAATTCACCATGCCATCCGCCCGGCCGAAAGCCAGCCTCTATGGTCATTGCCTCTATCTCACAATTCACGTTCCCCTTTTTGACAAGGAGAATCGCCGCACCTTTCCCAGCGAGCTGGATATTGTCATGACGGACAAATATCTTATTACAGGGCACGACCAGGATATTTTTCAGCTCCGCGATTTTTTCCAAAGGGTCCAACGGAGCAAAAAAGCGCAGGAGCAATATATGAGCCAGTCTCCCGGCCATTTGCTCTATTACATCATTGAAGATCTTCTTGAGTCCTGTTTTCCGAAAATCGACCACATCAACACCAATCTCGATAAAATTGAAGACGAGATTTTCAAAGGGAACGAAAAACAGATGGTCCATGAGATTTCCTATGTCAAACGCGACATTTTGAATTTTCGCCGCACCTTGAAGCCCCAAAAATCGGTCTTGGAATCGCTCGCCCGGGACAGTTATCCGATGATCGACACCGATTTGCGAACATACTATCAAGACCTTGTCGGCACAAACATCCGCGTCTGGTCGGCGCTCGAAAACGCCAAAGAAACGATCGAATCGCTGGAAGGAACAAACGACGCTCTGCTTTCGAACAAATTGAACACGACCATGAAAGTTCTCACGATTTTTTCCGCCGTGATGCTCCCGATGACCGTGATTTCGAGCGTCCTTTCAATGAGTATGCACATTCCCCTCTCGCAAAGTCCTCACGCTTTTTGGATTTATTCCGCCGGAATGCTCGTCATTTCCGTGATTACCATCATTATTTTCAAGGTGAAGAAGTGGATATAGAAAAGTTCAAAGTTAAAAGTGAAAAGTTCAAAATTTTGGAAGCAATTTTAAAGCAGGGTCGCAGCCCTGCTTTGTATGTTGAGATTTTTTTACCTTTAGCTGATGGCATTGCCATGGCGCTTTACGCTTGAGGGCATTTCGGAAACCGAGATCGTATTTCCTTGATTTTATCAAGAACTTCTTTCGGTAGATCACTCTTGTCTTCAGTAAGCATCTCGACTTCTTCAAGCGTCCGGTAGACTTCGCCTATCGCCCTGCGAATTACGGCACTCTGACCTCTGCGCCATACACCATATCCCTGTTGAATTTCCATTCGAAGTGTATGCTCTGCTATGCGAAGCATTGCCAGCGCGACATTTAGCGGATCTTTAGCCCTCTCTATATCTTCCGGGCTCAAAGTGGCATCCGGCAAAATAGCCATGAATTTCCCCTCCTCGGTTCATATTTTCCCCGAATCTATTTGTATTATAAGAATATAGAAATAATTATTATTTCGCAAGTTTTACAAAATAATCACAAATAAGCTACTATATAACTATGCTAAAACTTTACAACACGCTCTCTAAATCAAAAGAAGAGTTCAAACCCATTCACAAGGGAAAAGTCTCCATTTATACCTGCGGGCCGACGGTCTACGATTTTGCCCACATCGGCAATTTGCGGGCGTACACGGCCGCGGATGTTTTGCGCAGATATTTGGAATATTCGGGCTACGAAGTCAGGCAAATCAAGAATATCACCGACGTCGGGCACCTCACGGCCGATGATATCGCCCAAGCCGACACGGGAGAGGACAAGATGGTCAAAGCCGTGCGACGCGAGAAAAAAACGCCCGAAGAAATTGCAAATTTTTATACTGAAGCATTTCATCGCGACGAAGACGCCATGAATATTTTGCGATCCCATTTCTTTCCAAAAGCCACAGCACATATTCCGCAGATGATCAAAATGATCCAGACTCTGATCGAAAAAGGCCATGCCTATGAAAAAAACGGGAATGTATTCTATGACGTCACCAGTTTCAAGGATTATGGGAAACTTTCGGGAAACACACTCGACAATCTGAAAGTCGGCGCGCGGCTTGAGGAACATCCCGATAAACTTCATCCCTGGGATTTTGCCTTGTGGCTGAAAGCTCCGGCCGACCACATCCTGCAGTGGGATTCGCCCTGGTCGCGGGGCTATCCCGGCTGGCACATCGAATGCTCCGCCATGAGCATTGAATATTTGGGCGACACGCTCGATATCCACACCGGAGGCGAAGATCATATCTTCCCGCACCATGAAGCCGAGATTGCCCAATCCGAAGGGGCGACGGGCAAAAAATTCTCAAATTTTTGGCTGCACAACCGCTTTCTTTTGGTCAACGGCGAAAAAATGTCGAAGTCCAAAGGAAATTTTTATATTTTGAAAGATATTATCGACAAAGGTTTCGACCCGATGCATTTGAGATTATTCTATCTTTCCTCGCACTATCGCAAACAAGCCGACTTCTCCTGGCCGGCACTCGAACAAGCCAAAGCGAATTTTGAACGCATCGCCGAATGGAGAAATAAGTTGCAAGAAATTGCAAAGAGTGGAGATTCGATCTCCACAATGGAGATCGAATCTCCAGGCATCGCTGAATTTCAGGCAGCCCTCGACGACGATCTTAACACTCCTCTCGCGCTATCACATTTATATGAGTTGATTACAGAAACTAACAAAAGAATATCTGAAAATAAATTATCCGCTGAAGAGATAAAAGAAATTCTAGCTACTTTTGAAAAAATGAACAAAGTTTTCGGGTTGCGTTTTTCGGAAAAAGAAACTGAAATCCCGAAAGAAATAAAAAAAATAGCCGAAGATAGATTAACGGCACGGGGGAAAAAAGATTTTCAGAAGTCAGACGAAATGAGAAAAGAAATAGAAAAAATGGGATTTGAAATTGAAGATTTGGATGAAAAGTATAAAATCAGGAGAAAATAGGGCTTCTATAAAACAAAAACTTTATTCACAAGATATAAGCACATCCAAAGTAGCTTTTTTGTGGTTTTCTGATATAATACCTTGGCTATGCCCCCAAAGAAAAAACCGACAAAATTCAATCTGGGTGAGGCGCGGATTCCGCCACAGAACATCGAGGCGGAAATGTCCGTCTTGGGCTCTTTAATGTTGGACAAAAACGCGATTATCAAAATCGCCGATTTGGTGCATCCGGACGATTTCTATAAAGACGCGAACCGCCTCGTCTACGAAACGATGCTCGAACTCTATGAAGAGCGCGAGCCGATCGACGTCCTTTCCCTTTCCAACAAACTTGAAGAAAAAAAACAGCTCGAAAAAATCGGCGGAGCGAGCTACCTCACCGAAATCGTGAACGCCGTCCCGACCGCGTCGAATGTGATCCACTACGCCAAAGTCGTCCAGAAAAAATCTTTGCTGCGAAAATTGATCACTGCCGCGTCGGATATCGTCGAACTCGGATATGAAGAAGCTGAAGACGTAGAAAAAGTTCTCGACGAAGCCGAACAAAAACTTTTCAAGGTTTCGCAAAAATATGTGAAAGCCGATTTTGTCCCGCTCAAAACCCATCTTGAGTCAGCTTTCAACCGGATTGACGAACTGCACAAAGGCGACAAAGACCTGCGCGGAATTTCTACCGGTTTTCCGGACATCGATGGCATCCTCGCCGGACTCCAGAAATCAGACCTCATTATCCTCGCCGCCCGCCCTTCAATCGGAAAAACCGCTCTCGCTCTTGATATTGCCCGCAATGTCGCCGTGAAGAAAAAAATCCCGGTCGGAATATTCTCCCTCGAAATGTCATCCGACCAGCTTGTTGACCGCCTGCTCGCCGCCGAAGGGCATGTTGACGCGACGAGAATCCGGACGGGACGACTGCGCAGCACTGACGGCGAAGATGATTTTGCCAAAATCGGCGAAGCGATGGGAGTCCTTTCCGAAGCGCCGATCTTCATTGACGACGCGGCGAGCGCCAATGTTATGGAAATGCGCACGATGGCTCGCCGGCTCCAGGCCGAGCACAATCTGGGACTGATCATCATCGACTATCTCCAACTCATGGAAGGCCGCTCCAATGACAATCGCGTCCAGGAAGTTTCGGAAATTTCGCGCTCACTCAAACAACTGGCTCGCGAACTCAATATTCCCGTCATCGCCCTTTCCCAGCTCAACCGCGGCGTGGAATCCCGCAGTCCGCAAATTCCAAGGCTATTCGATCTTCGCGAATCGGGATCAATCGAGCAGGATGCCGACGTCGTGATGTTTCTCTATCGCGAAGACCGTGAAAAACCGGACACCCCAAACAAGAATGTCGTTCAAGTGATCGTCGCCAAGCACAGAAACGGACCCTTGGGAACCGCCAATCTGTACTTCAACGACGCGATCACCAGCTTTTCTTCACTCGAGAAAAAACATGTTTCCTAAATCGTTTCAGAAACTTATCGACCACTTCGCCGCTTTGCCTTCCGTCGGTCCCAAAATGGCCGAGCGGCTGGTTTTGTATTTGTGGAAATACGATCAGGAAAAACTGGATGATTTTTCCGAAATTATCAAAAATCTCAAGAGAAACATCCACTTCTGCACGCAATGCTTCAACATCTCCGAAAACGGACTGTGCGCCATTTGCCAGGACAAAAAAAGAGATGCTTCTCTTATCTGCGTCGTTGAAGATCCGCTGGATGTGATTTCTCTCGAAAAAACCCGCCGGATGCGCGGGCTCTATCACGTCCTGGGCGGAACGATCAATGCGCCCGTTGACAAAAACAACCCGCTCAAAATCAAAGAACTGATCGCTCGCTTGAAAAAAGAAAAGATATCCGAAGTAATCATCGCCACGAATCCGACAACCGAAGGCGAAGCCACGGCCTTGTATCTCGCGCGTTTTATCAAACCCTTGAATATAAAAACAACCCGCCTGGCGCGCGGTCTCCCCACCGGCGGCGACATCGAATACGCGGACGTTGCCACCCTCGGTGGATCGATCGAAGGAAGAAAAGAGATGTAAATTTAAGATTGTAACAAAAAAAACAGGCTTTCTTAAGCCCGTTTTTTGATATCTAGATTTTCGTTATTTCAACTTCCGTAAAGTTCTGCCGGTGGCCAAATTTAACCTTGTAGCGTTTTTTGGCCTTGTGTTTCACGCCGGTGACTTTTTTACGCTTGCCTTGTTTCAAGATTTTTCCTTCAACTTTCGCGTCTTTCAGAAACGGCGTTCCGACTTTGACTTCTTTATCCGAACCCAAAAACAAAACTTCGGAAAATTCGATTTTATCTCCGGCTTCGCCCGCGAGCTTTTCAACCTTGATCTTATCCCCTTTCTTGACGAGATACTGCTTCCCGCCGGTTTTGATGACTGCTAACATAGTATATTTCGGTAAAATTACTTATGTAGACTACTGGAGTTTGAATAATATGTCAATGTTTTTCAATTCAAAGCCGCCTGCACTTCTATCTCTTTTCCGTCCCTGTTTATTTTCAAGCTGACTGTGTCCCCCGGCTTGTATCCCGAAATCAAATACGCCAAATTTTGGTCGGGATTCACTTCATCTCCATTCACGCTCAAAATGATATCCCCGACTTTGATTCCCGCTTGATCTGCCGGACTGCCAGCGAGCACCGCCAATCCTTGCTGGCCGCTGGGAGAATATATCAGCCCGCCGTGGTCAAAATTGTTCCGTGCCAGATAGGCATTCTCTTCCGACAGCGCCACATAATAGACTCCGAGAGTCGCCCTTTCGATTTTTCCTTTTCCGAGATATTGGTCAATCACATATTGAAGATGATTGACCGGCACAACAAACATCTTCACGCCGGAATCATCCTTGCTTTCGCCCAGAATCCCGAGCATATTTCCGTTTTGGTCAACAACCGCTCCGCCCGAGAGCGCCTTGCTGTCCGCGCTCACCGCACCCGCAAAATCAGCGAATAGCACTCCCTGCAATTTTTCTGAAGACGCCAGTGGCCCGGAAAGAGAATATGATTTTGCCCACTCGCTCGTGATTCCCAATAAGAGCGATATCTCCGCGTTGAATCCGCTCCGGCCAACCACGGCTGCTTTTATCCCTGTTTTAATATCCTCCGGAGCAATGAATTCCGCCACGGGCAAATTTTCCGCATTTGTGAGTTTTAGCAAAACGATATTCGAAAAAGAATCCGCGGCCGCAACTTGCGCGCCGTATGATTTTCCGTCCGGGAAATATGCTTCGTATTCCGCATCTTTTCCTCCGAAAAATTTATTGTCATAGCTTGCCACCAGTCCGTCCGAGGTGACAACCACTCCGCTGGCCGATTGTCCCGAAGTGGAAACAACATTTTTATCTCCCTTCTGCCTCACAACAATTTCAACGACGCTTGAGGCTGATTTTTGGGTATATCCGGAAATATCCTGGTTTTCGCTCACGGTCACTTGCTCGGTCTTGTTGATGACCGTCACATTGTCCATCATCTTATTGAGAAAAGCTTGTTTCCTGAACCATTCTTGAGCGGCGAGCCAGGGAAAAATATATTTGTCGGAAAAAATCGAACTGATTCCGGAAACGACAAAAATGAGAACGACAAAAAAAACAAATTTCGCGAGCTTTGCTTTTCTGGGTTTTCCTTTTATGGTTTCATTTTCTGCCATCGGTTAGATCACCGGATACCATTTTGTGCTGAGAAGGACAAGCACGACGGATCCGGCAAGAAATAGTATTTCAAACAGGACGGTTCGGACAGTGAGTTTCTTGAGAAAAAAGCTGAGAATGATCTCCCAGCCGACGCAATAAATTATAAGGGTTATCACGGCAACTGTCAAATATCCGAACGGCCAAAAATTTTGGATCCAGACAGTTTGGGCAACCAAAGTCGTCAAAAATATGCTATAAATAAGCCATTTTTCTCGATCGATTTGGTTTATTGCAAAAGAAACGTATGACACAAGAAAGGTGATAACGGAAAAAACAATCAGCAACACCCAAATCGGAAGCGATATACTCGGATTCAGATACCAGCCATAGGACGCCGCATACCAGCAAAAAAGAACGGCCACAGTGGCAATGTTGTACATGGCCTTGGCGGTCTCATCTTTTTCATAGCGGAAAAGGCGCCAGCCGGCCAAAATAGTCGCGTAAAAAGCCAAAGTGGAAAAAAAGATGAATATCTTCATCTCAAGAGACGGATCAATAAGCGACAAAAGAAGCACCGCGCCAGGAACCAGAACCGCCGGCAAAACCGTGAATTTCCATCGGCCGACAATCATTCTGGCCGCGACGATGATGATCAACGAAAAAATAATTCCGAACCAACCGGCATATCCGGCATAACTCACCGATAGCCAAAGATTGGCTGCGAACAGCGCGGAGAGAAAAAATATATTGAAGCTGAAAAACATTCTATGAAATTAAAATTATTTAATCGAAATTTTTCCTCCAACAATATCTATCTTCACCTTGTTTCCCTCCTTCACTTTTCCTTCCACGATTTTGAGGGCTAGTTCATCGAGAACCAGGTTTTGGATCGCCCGTTTCAGGGGACGGGCACCATAGACCGGATCAAACCCCTCACGGGCCAAAAATTCTCTCGCCGCGGGGGT
>JAPLXD010000003.1 GCA_026396255.1 Candidatus Moraniibacteriota bacterium
CTGAATATGTGAAATACTACAATCAAGAAAGACAGCAGTGGAATTTAAAAAAGATGACCCCTGTGAACTACAGAAATCATCTTTTGACTTGCGTCTGACCTTTTTTACTTGTGTCTACTTCAGAGGGTACACTTCAATATTGAGACTAGCCTTTCGAATTCTCGGTTATCTTAACAGATCCGCACCGCGATCTCCCGCTGATCAATACGACTAAGGCCAAATACGATATGCTTGATTGATGACCTTTCACTGGCGTTTTGAGTTTCAATGTTGCTTTTAAACTTATCGTAAACTTTGCACGCCTCTTGATCATTATCTGCAGTGAACTCATGAGTCAATGGCGTGGTTGTATATTGACCAACGCCTTCGTAATTAATCCTGTAATCCGGCATAGTTTTCCTCCCTCCACTCCAGAGCATCCGCTCCGGTTGAAATTATTTATTTTTGCTCACGGAATATTTGATGTCCAGCAGCAGGCACTTGCTACACTTTGTACGGTGCAAATCATACTTTTTGTAAAATATCCTCCTCTTCTTGATGTCGACTAGCGCGTCCCTGACTACTTCCATATTATGGTAAACATGCCGCAATCGGCATTGGACGTAGTCAATACACTTTCCCGGCTTACATACTCGACCCGGATGCTTCCTTGTTTTTCGAGTGCAGCTCACCAGCACGCCGCAGTCGGGACAAAAATAGAGCCTGATGCGATTCAAGATTCCCCTAGTCATGTAATCTTCTCCTCTTTCTGCCCCAAGACGAGGCTTGTTTATAGGTTATTCCAATGTTAAAGTACTGAAATTCCGATTGTATATTATACACCCGAACCACCCGGCTGTCAAATTCGTCGCAAACCACCTCACGACAAGAGTTGAGCTCTTGTCGGTTATTTTTCCTCCGCTTTGCGGGCTTCTTCGAAAAGGAAAACAGCCAGGGTCGCGCCGGCGACGACCAGCCAGTCGCGAAGATCAAGCGGCGCCATATGCAGATTTTTTTGGAAGAAGGGGATATAAAGAAAAGCAAAGAGCAACCCGACCGAAAAAAGAATCGCGCCGATGATATATTTGTTGTTGAAAAATCCAATCTTGAAAACGGAAAATGTTTCCGAGCGCGCCTGCAAAAGATTGGCCATTTGCGCCATTGCGAGGACCGCATATGTTGCCGCCGTCGATTTGATATACAGAGCGGAATTGAAATCAATTTTTTCCCCGAAATGCCATCCCCCGCGCGTCATAGACCAGAGAAAGGCAATCACTGCGCCCGTGGCCATGATCATTCCCACATAAACCAGCCGCCAAAATCCAAGCGCCCCAATCAATCTTTTCTCAGCGCTTTGCGGTTTCTTTTTCATTATTCCCGGTTCGGGCGGTTCAAGCCCAAGAGCAAAGGAAGGAAGAACATCCACTCCCAGGTCGATTGCCAGAATTTGCACGGCCGTGATGGGCGCCGGAATGAAAAGCAAGGCTCCGAAGACAGCCGTCAAAAATTCTCCGGCGTTAGCCACAAAAACATAATAGATAAATTTTCTGATATTTTGATATATAGTCCGTCCTTCTTTGATCCCTTGAACAATTGACGCGAAATTGTCGTCGAGGAGAATCATATCCGAGGCTTCTTTGGAAACATCCGTCCCAATGATCCCCATCGCCACGCCGATATCCGCCCGCTTGAGCGCCGGCGCGTCGTTCACCCCGTCACCCGTCATCGCGATCACCGCGCCCGATTTTTTCAAGATGCCCGCAACGCGCAATTTTTGCTCGGGCGCGATCCGCGCGAACACGGAAGCGCCATCTTTGATTCTTCTTATGATACTTGTATCGCTAAGGCTATTTAATTCTTTCCCGTTGATTACTAAATTGTTACATGTCGCATGTTTTGTGTCACATGCTATTAACCCAACGTTTTTCCCAATCGCCCGCGCTGTCACTTCGTAGTCTCCCGTGATCATGATCACCTCAATGCCTGATTCACGGCACTCTTTGATTGCTTCCGCCACGTCTTTTCGAGGCGGGTCAATCATCGCCATCATCCCGACCCAGATCAAATCGCGTTCGGACTCGATAGAATATTTTTCTTTATCAATATTATTGAGTGGACGATAGGCGAAAGCCAAGACCCGGAGCGCCGAGGCCGACATCTGGTCATATATTTTTTTTGTCTTTTCTTTTTCCGCGTCGGAAAAGGGGACTATCCCCTCTTGGGTCAATTTTTTGGGGGAGAGACCGAGCAGCACGTCCGGCGAACCTTTCACATAGGAAAAAATATTTTTATCCCTCACCATTTTTTGACTTTCTGTTATATCACTATAATTTGGATTTTTCTTTTTTCGAAGATCAGTATAATCTGACGCTTCTCCAGAAATGGTGAGGGACGAATAAACAACGCTCATGCGCATCCGCTCCGATTCAAACGGATTTTCGTCAATCTTCCTCTCCCCTCTCTCAAATAATTTTTCATCCGGATTATATTTTCTGGCCGCAACAACCAGCGCTCCTTCTGTCGGATCGCCGGCAATTTTGAAATTATTTCCTTCTTTTACCAGCGCCGCGTCATTGCAAAGCGTGGCTATTTTCAGCAATAATTCGAGATTTGGGACATTTTTCGGATCGACCTTTTGTCCGCCAACAGAAAAATCTCCTTTCGGCTCATATCCTTCCCCGCTAACCGCAACTTCCTTTTCATCAAGGATGATTTTTGTCACCATCAATTCATTTTTGGTGATCGTCCCGGTTTTGTCCGTGCAGATAACGTTCACGGACCCAAGCGTTTCGACCGCGATCAGTTTCTTCGCGAGGACATTCACTTTGAGCAGGCGCCGCATCCCAAGCGAAAGCGCGACCGAAAGCGCCGCTGGGAGTCCCTCCGGCACAACCGCGACGGCCACCGCGAGAGCGAAAAGGAAATTTTGATAGAGCGACATATGATAAAGACTTCCGGCAATCATCACCGCGACCGCGATCGCCACCGCGAGAATCGTCACGTCTTTCCCGAGTGTGCGCATTTTTTTCTGAAGCGGCGTGAGTTCGTCCTTCACCTCCGTCGCCAGATTCGCAATCTTTCCCAATTCAGTGTTTAGTCCTGTTCCGACCACCACCGCCCTTGCCTCTCCCATCGTCACCTGCTCGCCCGAAAAAACCATATTGTCCACATCGGCAACCGACAAATTTTCTTCACTGATTGCCTTCGCCACTTTTCCTTCCGGTTTCGATTCTCCCGTGAAAACAAAACTGTTCGTGTGAAGATTGTAGCTTTCCAAAATATATCCGTCCGCCGGCACGCTGTCTCCGCTCGACACGAAAATCACATCGCCCGGAACAATTTCTACTGAATCAATTTCCTTTTTCTGCCCGTCACGAAAAACAGTCGCTTTGTCCGAAGTGAGTTTTTGGATATGGGCCAAAATCCGCTCCGCTTTCCATTCCTGAAAAAATCCGATGGTTGCGTTGATGAGAACGATGACAAGGATGATCGCCACATCGCGCATCTCGCCGAAAAAGAGTGCCAACCCCGCCGCGACCAAGAGAATCCACACCAGCGCGTCATTGAACTGATGCCCGACCAATTTCGCCCATCGCCAGCTTTTCTTTTTCTCAATAATATTGCGCCCGTAAACTTTGAGTCTCTTTTTCGTTTCTTCAGCCGAAAGCCCCTTTTCGGACGTCGAAAACTTTTTCAGAACTTCTGCGGGGGATAAATTGTATATTTGCTTGGGCATATCTGAATTATAGCCGAAAAAGCGATATAATAAAACAAAAGCGATCCTAAGACCGCTTTTGCAAAATTATTTTTACAAATCTACTTTCTTTCCTCAAGTGTCACCTTGACATCGTTGGTGTTTCCTTTGTGCCAAACTAAAAGAGTGAGCGTGTCGCCAACACCGTATTGACTCAAAATATTCGCCAGAGGATGGTCGGCGTCGACTTTCGTGCCGTTCACTTCAAGAATGATGTCATTTTCTGTGATTCCCGCTTTGTCGGCAGGGCTTCCCGGAACAACCGCGAAATCCGTCACCTGCTGACCGCGGATGACCAGCGCCCCGTAGTCGAAAGGTAAATTATTGTCCTTTTGGATTTGCGCATCAAGCGGCATATATCGCACGCCGATATACGGCTGGGTTATTTTTCCGCTGCTTTTCACGCTGGCTAGATCTTTTTTCACCAAATCAACCGGAAGGGCAAACCCGATATTTTCCGCGCCCTGCGCCATCGCGACATTGACCCCGATTACTTTGCCTTGAATATCTAGCAACGGGCCGCCGGAATTTCCCGGATTGATAGCCGCATCGGTCTGGATCACTTGACTCAAAAGTTCGGACTCCCCGCTAAGATCCGACCCGGCATTCACATTTCGCTTGAGTCCCGAGATCACGCCCTTACTCACCGTGTTTCGGAATTCACCGAGTGAATTTCCGATCGCAATCACCGTCTGGCCGATCTGCAAATTGGTCGCGTCCCCAAGTTCCAAAACCGGAAGGTTGGTCGCGTTTATTTTCAAAATTCCAATATCGTTCGTCGGATCGATAGCCTGCATTTTCGCGTCATATTTTTTCTGGTCGCTTGTCATCACGGTATAATCCGCACTGGGATCGGAAACGACGTGCTTGTTCGTCACCACCAGTCCATCACTCGTCACAATGAATCCGGAACCGGCTCCAACCTCTTGCTTCTGATTGCTGTTTTGATTTTGGTTCTGGGATTGCGGCTGCTGTTGCTGAAAACCGAACGGATCAAAAAACGGATCCGAAAAGAAATCTTGCTGCTGTGGAACGTTTTTGGAAATGATTATACTCACCACCGCCGGAGAGTCCTTTTTCACCGCCTGAATGACGGCTGATTCCTCGTCGGGGATATTGATCGTGGCCGCAGAGGAATTATTTGATTGTCCTGTCTGGCTTGAGCCTTTTTTGAAAAAATTAGACAGGCTGAAATTGCCTGCTCCTATTTTCGCCGCCATGAAACCAAAAACCGCCCCAAAAAATGAGGAAATTATAATAGAAGCAACAACGACAGCAATAATAACTTTGTTGTAATTTAATTTGTTAGTTTTTCTTACTTCTTCTTTGTTTTTAGGCGAAGAATTTTCTTGTTCGTTCATATGTAAAATATTACTTGCTAAGCCTTCTCCCCTCAGATGAGGGGAGATGTCCGAAGGACAGAGGGGTGTTGACGGTTCAGTGGACTAAAGCAACACCTCCCCCTGCCCCCTCCTCAACTGAGGAGGGGAGGATATGAAAAAATTTCCTATTCCATGGAAATCGCGCTCACCGGACAGCTTGTCACGGCTTCATTGCAATCACAGCCGGCCTTCTCGCAATTTTCGCCGATCACCTGCGATTTTCCGTTTTCAACTTTGAACATCTCGGGGCAAAGCGCCTCGCAAGTCCCGCATCCGATGCAAAGTTCCTGGTTTACTTTGGGTTTCGACATATGTTTTCTTTACGACTAATTACTACGAAACAAATTAAACTTATATTTCAGCTAGATTTTGGGGAATCTGGAAAGTATTCTTGTTTTGCTTTCTCTAAATCAAATTTTTGATCCATTATATCTTGTATTCCTTTATTAAGTAATATTTCGAATGCTTTTCTAGCTTTATTTTGCAAATCGGGAGGCCAATTGGGATTCATTTCCTCTAAATTCTTCTTATGATTTTCAATTAATCGGCTTATCGCGTTCAATTTATTCTGAAAAACCCTTGCATCCGATTCTTGCGATATTTTTTTCAAATATTCATCAACATCAATCTTAAGTTGTTCCAACCGCATATTTCCCGCTTCTCGTTCCTGCCGAACTATTTCATCCATCTTTTTTCGAAAATCTTCTATCTCACCTTGCGCCTGACCTTTCTTTTTTTCAATTGAATTTTCCATTTATTTTCAAGTAAAAATTATACCTCTGCCATATTCACCAGCCTTTTCCATTCCTCCTCCACTTCTTTTTGCATTTCGGCGATTACTTTTTCGCTCGCTCCGCCGATTTGAGGCGAATTGCCCGGCTTGAAAAGATGCTTGAACCGCCCTTGCGTCTTCAAAAATTCCTCAAGCGGTTTCGGATTTTCGGTCGCCCAGTTTATTTTATACTTCCCGTCAAAATATTCCCAGAGCGGCCAGAAATTGGTTTCCGTGGCCAGTTTTCCAATGCGGACATACTCCGAAGTCGGGTATTTCCACAAGTTCGTGCAAGGCTGAAGAACCAGCAAAAATCGCGGACCTTCGAGCGCAAAAGCCTTTTTGGCTTTCATTTTGAGGTCACCCAGATACGCAACATTGGCTTGCGCCGCGTATTTGATGTGGTGCGCGATCACGATTGACATCAGATCTTTGCGCTTCTCTGTTTTTCCGAAACTTTGTTTTCCCGCCGGCGTTGTCTCCGTGTCCGCGCCATAGGGAGTCGCGCCCGACCGCTGTCCGCCCGTGTTCATATAGGCTTCATTGTCATAGCAAACATAGATAAAATCATGCCCTCGCTCGAGCGCCCCCGACAAGCTTTGAAGACCGATGTCGTATGTTCCCCCGTCTCCCGCAAATACTACGACTTGAATTCTTTTTTCTTTCGGGATCTTGTTTCTTTTTCGCAAAGCCTTGATCGCCCCGTCAATCCCCGCCGCCGTCGCCCCACCATTTTCAAAAGCGCTGTGGATATACGGCACTTTCCACGCCGAATAGGGATAGAGCGTCGACGTCACTTCGAGGCACCCCGTCACATTCACAATAATCACCGGATCATCCGTTGCGCCAAGCACCGTCCGCGCAATCGCCGGAATCCCGCAACCCGCACAAGTGGAATGCCCGGGAGCCAGTTTTTCTGTGAGTTTTTTGTTCATTTATTTCAAACCAATATATTTTACTTTTTTATTTTCCCAATTGTCCTGAAATAATTTCTTGATATCTTCTTTGAATATTTCCCGTCCGCCCAAGCCATAGATGTATGACTGCAAATCTTTTTTTCCTGTCGCATTTGCAATTTCGGAATATAACGGCGCGACGCTCCCAAATGAAACTGTCCGGTCCAAAACAGCTATTTGCTTCGCATTTTTCAATGCATCAGCGATTTGCTTGTATGGAAACGGACGGAATAATTTTATTTTAAGTAGACCCACTTTTTCGCCTTGTTCGCGTAATTCATCAACGGCGACTTTCGCCGTTCCAGCCGTTGATCCGACCACCACGATTGCCTTTTCCGCGTCATCCATTTTATATGCTTCGAACAAATCGTACTCTCGCCCGCTAATGTCAGAATATTCTTTATTAATTTCGATTAATTTTCCAATTACACCACCCATCGCTTCAATTTGCGCCCGTTTGAATTCAAAATATGAATTTGGAAGCGAAACCGGCCCGAAAGTTTTTGGATTTTCAAAGTCTAAGAGATAATTTTTGGGATTATATTCGCCTACGATTTTTTTCGCGATTGAATCTTCCAAAATTTCCAAATTTTCCACGCTATGCGAGGTTTGGAATCCGTCCATGATGACCATTGCCGGCAATCCCGCTTTCTCTGCTAGTTTCAGCGCAATGAAAGTATTGTCATAGACTTCTTGGGAATTTTCCGAAAAAATCTGGATCCATCCGGAATCCCGCACAAACATCACGTCTTGATGGTCGCCGTGAATATTGATCGGCGCTGAAATCGCCCGCGCGCTCACCAGCATCAAAATCGGCAGACGCATTCCCGACGCGATCGGCAAAACTTCGGCCATCAGCATGATTCCCTGCGAGCTCGAAGCGGACATCGCTCGCGCTCCCGCGGCGCTCGCGCCCACCGTGGCGCTCATCGCACTGTGTTCCGACTCGACCTGGATCATCTCCGTATCGGCTTCGCCATCGGCCACCATTTTAGCATATGTTTCGATGATGGGCGTCTGGGGCGTGATGGGATAGACCGGCATCACATCCGGGTTGATTTGTTTCAGCGCTTCCGCCGCCGCCGCACCGCCAGTCAGGGCTATATTTTTCTTTTTATCTGTCATTATTTTAATTTTTCCCCATCTTTATCGCTTTTTGCGGGCAGACAGTTGCGCAGACTCCACAGCCCTTGCAGACGTCAAAATCAATATCCGCTTTGCGTTCGGAATCGTAGTCAATCGCCGCTTCGGGACAATGGTCAAAACACAATCCGCAGCCAATGCAGGTTTTTTTGTCCACTTGCGGCTTCATATACCGCCAATCACCGGTTTTTGGCGATTTAGCGATATCATGCTTGATGATCGCGCCTTCTTCAATTTCTTTCCAAGCTTCGGTCATAAAATATGTTAAATGCTATCATACGCTTTTTCAATCGCCTGAATATTCTTGTCCGTTTTTTCTTGCCCGATTTTGTCCAGATATTTTTCCCGAAAAACTTCGGCCACGCTTTCAAGTTTCACCACTTCCGTGATATTCACCAGCTTCCCCAAAATCGCCGTATTCGGCCGCGGCTCGCCGATGATTTCGGCCGACAGTCCCGTCGCGTCGATGGGGAAAATATTTCCAACATATCCCGTTTTTTGCGATATGGTTTCCCGGTCTTTCGTCGAATTGACGATCAAATTCTCCTGCTCATCCAAATTTTTGGAAACTTCCACGATTCCAAGGAGAGTTTCATCCATGATCACAACGACATCCGGATCAACAATCGGCTCGTGAGTGAGAATCGGCTCGTCGGAAATTCGCACAAAGGTTTTCATCGGCGCGCCCGTCCGTTCCGGCCCAAAATCAGGAAACGCCTGCACAAACTTTCCTTCAAGCAAAGCCGCCTGCGCCAAAAGTTCGGCGGCGGTCTTGGCCCCCTGCCCTCCCCGAGCGTGAAAAATAATTTCGAAAATTTTCTTTCCGAGTTTCATATGAATATTATAGCATAAAAAAACTCGGCTTCCAATCGAAAGCCGAGTTTGTAAATCCCAATCTTCCTAATTTTCCTAATCTTCCCAATTTATCCTTATTTCGCCAGTTGCGCGTCGATCGCTTGCTGCAGTTGGCTATATTGCACGACTCCGCCGAAGAACTGGTCGTTCACAAAGAAGGCTGGTGTGCCCGAAATTCCAAAATCTTGCGCCATTTGATTGTCGGCGTTGATTTTGTCTTGAAATTTCTTGGATGACACACACTGGTTGAATTGAGTCATATTGAGACCGCTGATGGCGCTTGCGTACGGCGTCGCGCTGAAAGTCTTGGCCGCGCTCCAGGTTTTTTGATCCGTATAGAGCTTATCCGCCATTTCCCAAAATTTCCCTTGATCATTGGCACATTCAGCCGCCATGGCCGCCGGCACCGCCTTGTCATGAATGGAAAGCGGAACTTCCTTGAAAACAAACTGGACTTTGTCTTTGTAATCTGCCATCGCCTTTTTGAGATCCTGAGTATAGAAAGCGGCACAATACGGGCACTGAAAATCGCTGAAAAGAATGAGCTTCACTTTTGCCCCGTCAGGTCCCGTTTTTGCGTCATCTGCGCTGATTGTCGGCAAGGTCAAAAATTTTCCCGGCTGAATGCCGATTTGAGCCGTATCAATGGTATAATTGTTTCCCTGCTTTTGGAAAATATCCTGGGCTTGGGTATAGATGTCGGTTTTGGTCACACTGTCATCAAATACGAAGGCCGGAAGACTCTTGATCTTCATTTGGTCGATCAGAGCTTTTCCATCCGCGCTGTCAAACTGCATCTCCTTCACGAGCAGCGTCGGCATCACTCTTTTCATCATCTTGACGGCGTCCGTCACATCGCATTCTTTGCAATTGCTGTCGTTCACCACTTGAACAGTGACAACCGGTTCGCTGTAGGCCACCCATGTCCGTCCCTCAAAAGGAATCACGTCCAGCTGGCGCATCGCCCGCGGCGAAAGTCCCTGCCGGCTCACAAATTGAGCGACATCCACAAAAACACTCCCGACCAAAAGACCGGCCAAAAGGATGATGATGGACAGATAGTTTTTGGTTCGCTTTTTGAGATCAACACTCTTTTGTTCATCTTTATTCCCCTCCTCCTTGTCCGCCATAGGTTTGTCGTCAACGGGCATTTTTTCCTCTTTTTCTTCGGCCATATTTTTTTTCGTTAGATTAAACTAGGCAAATTATATGAATAATAAAAACTATTGCTGGTTCTGGTTTTGGGCGTTGTCCGGCGTTGCTGGCTGCGGATTTGTCTGGTCTTGCGGGCCGGCATTTTGATCGCCGGCAGGATTTTGGCCTTGATCCTGGACTTGCGGCGCAGGAGCGGCCGGAGCCATCAAATTGATATCCTGCTTATATTTCGGCACGAGATAATCATTGTATCCGATCGTGATTCTCTTCTGTGCTTCGGACTTGAGGGCTACTCCTACCAAAAATCCCAAGATGAAGATGAGGAGAAAATTGACTGTTTTTTCGGTTATTTTTAATTTAGGCATAGTTTTCAAGATATTTTAAGAATTATTTTGTCTTCGAAAGTCTAGCAAATTGTTTTTGTTTTCGCAAGGGCAATCACAATTTCACCTCATCATTCACTTTCACGCTATATCGGTCGCAAAATCCTTCCGGAACTTCAAGGACATATCCCGCATCGGAAGGTGACGAGAAGGTGCGCTTACCATTATCCGGCTGAATATTTTTTTCACATCCGATCACCCGCCCGTTTTCGATCCAGATTATATCGATCGGAAATTGCATCCCGTACATCCAGAAGCTTCGCGGCTCGGAATCATTCCACTCGAACAGCATTCCTCTTCCCTGCGGGAGATCACTTCTTCCGCTGAGACCTGCCGTCTTTTTTTCATCTGACACGACTATCTCAGCCTTTACCAGGACATCACGAACATAGACACGCTTGATTATATTTCCATGCACAGAAAAAACCTCGCTAAAGATATAGTTCACAAGAATAATAACTACGACAGCCGCAATTACGCCGACAATGATTTTGATTTTAGTTTTATTTTGCATAATGTTGGGTTCTCTCCCTTTCCTAAAGGGAGAGTTAGAGAGGGATTTATTAACCCGTCCAGAAATCCCCCTTAGTCCCCCTTTAACAAAGGGGGAGAAATTTTGATTATCTTTTTGATTAAAATAATATAAGTCACCCCAACTATTCCCATCATAACCAATTTTCCGATTCCGTTCAAATTGAGCGCCAAAGTGCCGATCAAAACGCTCGCGAAAAAATAGAGGAAGAATATTTTCCGCTCGCCGATTCCCCTTTCGAGCAGCAAATAATGCAAATGACGCCGGTCTTTTTGGAAAATCGACTGATTGGATCTCCATCTTTCCCAAACGACACGCGCGAGATCTAATATCGGAATCAAAGCCGCCATCATCACAGTCGCGATTTTTGCTCCGGCAAAGATGGACAAACTGGCCAGAATAAAGCCGAAAAACCAGGCTCCGCTTGTCCCGGCCAGAATTTTCGCCGGATTGAAGTTGAAAACCAGGAATCCCAGCAAGGCTCCGCCTGCAATGGCAGAAAGTATCGCCACTGCCGGCTGGTTCACTTCGGGTTTGAAACTCAAGAAAAATATAGTCCCGAGCGACGCCAAAGTCACCCCGCCCGCCAAACCGTCCGTCCCATCAAGCCAATTGAGCGAATTCAGAAAAACCAGGAAATATAGGATATAGAAAAAATAGTATATCGCCGGATTGCTGAGACTTATCGCGCCGCCAAAAGGATTGCCAATAAAGCCGCTTCGAACACCAAAGCTGATAGTAACAACTGCGACAATAATCTGAAACACCAACTGCCATTTCCAATTCAGATTTTTCAAATCATCCCAAAGGCCGAAAAACAAAATTAACAACCCTCCAGCCAAAATCCCCGCAATCGGCCGCGTAATGACCAAATCTCGATCAATCAGCACCGTCAAAACAAAAACCACAATCACCACCACTCCTCCAAACCTATTTTTAAGGTTCGACCTCAAAAATTTCAGTCGCAGCAAAAACCAAATGGCGATGAGCGAAGCAACGAAAGAATATAAAAATGGAAGAAGAAATTTCAGAGGCACTTGACTATTTGGTTAAAAAGTGATATTATTACACATCGTAAAGGCACGTCCTTGCGAAATGCTTTGGCTTATATAAGCTAAATAAAGGAGGTTTTCCATGTTGGGTACCATTGGACTAGCGGCTTTCAATACGTTGTTTGTTATCCTTTTACTGGCAATGGCCTTCCTGCTCACTGTACTCTTCTGCTCTCTCCACGAAGAAGAAAGGAGAAGAACCGGCAAGGTTGCATTTCCTTTATCCCAAATGTCCTCTCATATTTTCTTCAAGGTAGCCCGAGGAACAAGGACGCAGGATCAGGATCAAGAGTACCAAACCTACTCCCAAGAATGCGATGGCAATGGATTTCGTCAGGTAATAACCCCTTCTCATCAAGTCCTTTTTTTGCCAAAGGGCACCTTGGTGAAATACTCATCAGATCAAAATCGGCCTTTTTTCTAACTCTACGCACAACCCGGCCGCCGCCTCGCGGGGACATTTCATTCATCCGATCTGTCCCCGCTTTTTTTATATCCAAAGTATTCGAGATACTATCTCAAGTGCACTTGAGATAGTATCTCGAATAAATGTTATTCCAATATTTGCTTCTCCAATTTCCTTTCTTCAGCTACTCTTTTAGCATTCAACTTGGCAAAATCCAAATATTCTTTGCAATTTTGAAACTGCTTCATGATTGCTTCGGGATTACAAAGTGCTTTTTCTCCTGACATATATTCTCTCAGGCTTGACCATCTATATTTTTCCGCCTCACAAATACCATGGACTTCGCTATTGCAATTAACATACGCGGATAAATATTTCAAATGATCATCCGAATTTATATGGCTTGATTTGAATGTTCCTTGAAAAAGGAATCCCGACCTTTCATGTTTTTTATTGAAATACATTGTGTATCCAATGCCAATTTTTCGTAAATAGATTGAGATTCCTTTATCTCTAATTTGTTTTATCAGTAAATGATAATGATTTGGATTAAGACAGTACGCAACAATTTCAACCAAGGATTCACCTTTTGGTATTTCACCTTTTTGCTTTAGCCATTCAATCTTCCAAGCAGGATCAGTTGAGTTAAAATCTTTCAATGTCTCAAGAAATCTCCCATGATCATATTCGTCCATGAATATATCTCGTTTTTCTATGCCTCGGTTATAAATATGATAATATTCACCGCTGATAAATTCTTTCTTTTTCATTTTTATTTTTTCAATTCTATTCGAGATAGTATCTCGAATAGTTTATTTTTTCCTCACCTTTTCCGTCACCCAGAATTCGCCGAAGTATTTGGCAAAGAGAATACGGGTTTGGGAATCGACGGCCGGCGCGGCGCCCAGGAACGGAGCCGTGATCGGCACCAAAAGCCATTGAAGAACCATATAGATATATCTCTTCCGAGAATATTTGGTTGGTCGCGGCGGAAGAAGAACCATACTCAAAGACATCGAAATAATGAGTCCGACGAGCGCCATATTCATGAGATAGCGCGTCATATACGGCAAATTGTGCGCGAGAACGCTCTCGTTGAACTTCGAACCGCCGACAATCACCGGCAGCCACCCGAGAAACACAATGACGAAAGAGTTCGTCGCCCACGACCAATGGCCTTCGAGCATCGTGAATAAATGCTTCGCCTTTTTTCGAAACGGAATTTTTGGATTGGCCAGAAACGCCCGCGCCAAAAGCGGAAAATTTTCAATTCCATAGGCCCAGCGCCGTTTTTGCTTGTACTGGTTGACTATCGTATGCCAATATGTGTCGGCCAGCACCGCATCAAGCGAAACGGGAAGGTAGATCGGCTTCACTTTGTATTTCCCGTCAAAATAGTCGTAGCATTTCCAATAGATGATCGAATCCTCCGAGATCACGTTCACCGGCCAATAATCGACATCAACGATCGTCTTGAAGGCTTCCGAATGCGAGGAAAAAGTTACCATGTGTTCGGGCCGCATCGATTCAACCATATGCCAAAAACTCGAACCCAAAACGATGATCCGCACAAACGCATTCGTGTCCCAAATATTGTTGTGATACATCGGCAGCGGCTGATAGGCAAACTGCAATCTTTTCGGATCGGTGATATATCTGAAGGTGAGAGACGCAAAGTATTCCGGATGGACACACGTGTCACAGTCAAAATTGGAAAGGATTACCCGCTCGAGCGGAATCTTTTTTTCTTCAAGATAATGTTTCAGGTATTTTGCCGCGTAAGTCGTGTTCGAGGCTTTGGCCTTCATTTCGCCCGGCGCCACTTTGTGCACCGTTGAGAGAAAATCGAAAAATTTTCCCTCGAATTTTTTCTTGAGATAGTTGATTTTGCGGTTTCTTTTCTCCTCGTCTTCCCGCTCTTCCGTTGCGAGCAGGATGATGAGCTGCTCATTGGGAAAGCTTGAATCGAGAACCGCTTGAATGGCCGGCTCGATGATTCCCGGACTTTCGCCGGCCGTCGGAAGCAAGACTACGTGATATATATCGCGCCAGTCCAGAAATTTTTCCTTGTTGCGCGCGACAGATTTCACCTCATTAGCAAGCTCTTCAAGCGCCTGGATTTGCTTGCCCGCCGAAGAGGAGGGCAGCTTCGAATTTTTCTTGTTCTTCAACGCTTTTGCCCTGTTTCTTATTTCATCCAAAAAATTTTCCGGATCGGCTATTTTCCGGCAGACCTCCATCCAGTCGATCAACTTGTGCTTTTTCATTTTTCGGAAAGCCAGGACCGAATATGTGGAAATATACACTGTCCGGTAGAGCCAATAGATATCAAAAGCGATTATGAAAACCGCGACCCACACCGGGATGAGGAAAGAAAAAACAAACATTCCGATAAGCGTGAACCAAGTGAGAATGCCGGGAATCATTTCAAAAAACCGCTGGAGACGATGTCCACGTGGATCAGTTGTGCGGGGATTGGGGTATTGAAACATAGAAAATTAGAAGTTTATCAGTATCGCGCTTATCACTCCCACCGCCATCAAGAGCTGCAAAACCAGCGCCGCTCCCGCAAAAAGATAGGAAACCAACCGCTCTTTATAATAGAAGAATCTTGAAAGCACTAGGTTCAGAAAAAGCAGCACGGCGGCCAGCGTCGGCATGAAAAACAAACTTTTCCAATTTCCGACCGCATCCACTCCGAAAAAGATATTGTAGTGCAGGATTATGGGAGAACCTGTCGGCACAACCGTCCGGAAAAGCGCCACCCAAAGGACGACATTCGTCAAAATCGCCAGAATGATCGAAAAAAATATCACCGGATCCGTCCAAAACCCGTGCCAAAAAAAGCGCTTCGCCCTGTCCCTGAATTTTGACTGCCAGTTTTTATCCATCTGCATTTACTTCGTCTAAAACAATATTCTTGATTTCTTCAAGCTCTTTGTCGCCCGATTTTTCAAGCTGGTTTTCAAATTTTCCCAGCCGCTTGTCCGTGACTTCGAACTTGTTCTGGGCATTCCTGATATGGCTGCCAAGCGATTCGAAATCTTTCCTGATCTTCATGAATTGGACTTTGAGCTTGCTCAAGTTCTGGAGGATAAATTTGGCGTTTTCTTCCACCCGCAGTCCCTTGAGCCCCATGATAATCGTCCCCAAATAGGCATAGAACGTGTTGGGAGAAACGGGAATCACCTTTTTTTCAACCGCATAGTCAAAAAGGCTCACGTTTCCGAAATTGTGATTTATAATTTCATAATAGACATTCTCAGCAGGAATATACATCAGCGCGAAGTCCATCGTGCCTTCTCCGGGCAATATGTATTTGTCAGAGATGGAACTGATATGCTTTTTCACATCCTGACCGAACTGCTTTTTGAGACTGCTTCTTTCCTCATCATTCTGGCTTTCAATGGCTTTCTTGAAATTTTCGAGCGGAAATTTCGAGTCAACTGAAATAATATGATCCTGGAGCCGGATAATCGCATCCACTTTTTCGCCGCTCTTGAAAGCGTACTGGCATTCGTAGTGGTTTTGCGGCAGCATTTGGCCGAGCAGTTTCTCGAGCCAGATCTCCCCCATCACACCCCGCACCTTGGGAGCCCGCAAAATCTCATGGAGCGATGAAATGTCTTTCCCAACTTCGTGGACCCGCCGAACTTCATCCTGAAGATGGGTCAGCTGCTTTTGGACTTCGCCGTATGATTTCGCCGCGTTGTCGAGCCGTCCAGTATTCTCTCCCAGCCGATGATCAACGCTTTTTTGGATCGTGCCCAGAGTTTGCGACAAAAGAGAGATTTGGTTTGTCAGGTTGCTCACAATCCGATCATCCTTGTTTTCTGATTCATCTTTTTTTGAATCCTCTATTTTTTTACGCAAAGACAAAATAAATCCGGCCAGCACCAAGATAAAAAGTATCAGAACAATTGTTATTATATTCATCATTATACCGAACTAGTTTCTGCCAAATATTTTTGGAATAATCTTAAATTAAATTTCAAGAAAATTTAGATTCTTTGGTATATTCCTATATTATTTGGCTCTCCGGTTCGCAATTTCCTTCAAATTCGGCACTTTGCAGATAATTTCCTCGTATGGGCTTTCCAAAAATTCCATGATGAACTTGTCGAGCATATCCGTGCGGTATTTGAACTCATCCGAACTCATAAACGAATAATTGATCTCTTTTCCGACTTCGGCCTCAAGATTTTCGAGCAGGTGTTTGAGCTTTGCCCGGCTCATCTCATCCCCGACAAGCAAAAGATCGGCTCGGCCCTTGGGATAGTTCAAAAAAACGCCGGAAATGAGCGCCAATCTCACTTTGCCCAAATTTTTAATCTGGGAAAGACTCCGGCATTCCGGCATAGTGTTCGATTTCACAACCAGATTTTTGAGCTCGGGATAGAAAATAAACTTGGCGTTGGTTTGAAAAAACCTTTTTCCTTTTTTCGTCCGCACGATGATCATCTTCATCTTTTCAAAGCGGTTGAGCTCTTTCGCGATCTGGACGGAACTCATTTTGTTTTTCTGGACAACCTCCCGCTGGGAATATTCGCGCTTGTCATTCAGCATGAAAAATTTGATGAGCCGCGCTTTCACTCTTGACTCAAAAAGTTGGGAAAATATCTCGGGCATAAAAAAAATTTAGCAAGTTAGACAATGCCAGTATAAACCAAATGCCGGAAAAAGTCCATTTTTTGCCGTGTTCGCATATTTGCCTTTCTCACTCTGAAAATTTGTATTTTTCCTCGTTATTCCCTATAATGACCTCAAGATTTATGCCTATATCGCCCAAAAAAAGAAGTCGCCTCATCGGCGACCCGCCGAAAAGGCGGGAAAGCGGCTACCCAAAAGGACTTTTTCGGGAAATTTTCGTTTCCGCGAACCAGGAACTGGCCTCCTTCGGGATGGTTTTTACGTATCCGCCCGAAAATTTTGAACAAAAACAGCTGGGCACGGTCTTTGGATTGATCAAAATTTCCGACAGCTCGCCGGAATCTTCCTTTGTCGCTAATCTCCTCGCAGCTGTGATCAAAAAGGAATATTTTGCAAAACCCTCGCGGCCGGCCTATGACAGCTTTGAAGCCAGTCTCAAAAAAGCCAACCTCGCCCTTGCCGAACTTACCCGCCAAGGCAGCGTGAAATGGATCGGGCATATCAGCTTTGCGGGAGGTGTGCTGGAAAAAAACAATCTTCATTTTTCAAAACTGGGAACGACTTCCCTATTGCTTTTGCGGGGAGGAATGATCGCCGACATCGGATCCGGCTTGGATGAAGATACCGCGGAGGTTGATTCGCATCCGATCAAAACTTTTTCCGATATCTCAAGCGGCAAAGTCGAACTTGGCGACCGCCTTGTTTTCACGACATCGGAC
This sequence comes from Candidatus Moraniibacteriota bacterium, assembly GCA_026396255.1. GTDB lineage: Bacteria > Patescibacteriota > Minisyncoccia > Moranbacterales > UBA11712 > JAPLXD01. The sequence continues at coordinate 17,739 of JAPLXD010000003.1, forward strand.
CTGCTTGAAATATTTTCTTTTGAGGAAATTCGCCAGAATGCCGCCCGCTTTTCCCGAGAAGAATTCCCTGAAATCATTTCCGCCTCCCTCACTGCCAACTCTGAACTCTCGGGAGCAATTGTCGTGAGTATGGTTTCGGAGGAAGAGGCTGAAGAGCAGCTAGTCCGGCTCCTCACAGCGAAAGAAGGTGGGAATCTCCTCATCGCTGATCTGCCGGAGAAGCAGAAACCGGCTGCGCCCTCTCCAATCATACCGTCCAAAAATATTTCTCCAGCCAGAACTCCGTCGCCAGCCGCGCCGATTCCAGGCGAACCAGCTGCCAAAAAAGAAAAATACCTCTTTGTTTCTGAATCTGAAGATATAATTCCCAAAAAAAGCTTCGCGGAAAAAACCTTCATTATCGCAAAGAATACTTTCGCTGACGCAAAAAAGGGCATCCTTTTCGCCTGGAAAAAAGTTTATCGCTTTTTCGGCCGGGTCGAGTGGCGAAAAATATTTTCTTCAATAAAGGAGATTCGATCTCCTCAATGGAGATCGAATCTCCAGGGCTGGCCACAAAAAAACAAGCGAACCCTGGCAATCACCGGCGCGATTGTCGTCTTGGTGATTGCGTCTTTTTCAATTTTCAAAATTATTGGCAAAAAAAACACGCCTGCGCCCCAACCCGTCGCGCCTCCTGAGCAAAATACCGCCCCAGCAGTCCCCAGCGACATAAATATGAAAACCATCGAAGATATTTCCGCTGTCGCCCCTTTGACCGCGGATAGCAGCGAGCTGATCTTCATGAACGGCCTGCTTTTTTCACTCACGGGAGACAAATCTATTTCGAAAATTGATCCCGCCAGCGGAGCAGTGGAAAAAAGCGACAGCGATATTGCGAGCGGGAAATTCACGCTGGCGGCCGCCATGCCGGATCTCAACACTATTTTCATTCTCACGGCCGACAAAAAAGTGATCTCTTTCACGCCGTCAAACAAGAAATTCCAAGAAAACAATATTTCTTTCCCCGACAATCTGAACGCCAGCGATGTAAAAGCCTATCTGACCTATATTTATGTTCTCGATCCATCCGCCAATCAAATCTATCGTTACCCTCGCGCCGAAGGCGGCTTCGGAGGCATCCAGAATTGGCTCAAGGGCGGACAAGACCTCAAGGGCGCAGACAAATTCGCGATCAACAATGATATTTTTGCGGCTAACAATCTGAACGTCATTCCCCTTCTTCAGGGAAAAATTGACAGCGCGATTGATTTCCAAAAACCGCAAACTCCCCTGCGTATCGACGGCATATACACGGATACGGATTTCGCGAATATCTATGTCCTCGACAATAAGAATCACCGGATCGTCCAATATTCGAAAGACGGGAAAATCGCCGCCCAATATTTCAGCGATCAAATTTCCGGGATAAAGAACCTAGCCGTCGATGAAAAAAACAAGCTTATATATCTTGAAAATTCGGATTCAGTTTCAAGGTTTTCAACGGAATAAATGGCACTTGAAATTTATACAAAAAAGACGGGGTGTTTCCCGTCTTTTTTTCTTTGGTTCTATCTTCGGGATTATTTCAAGTTCACTGTCGCCCCAGCCTCTTCGAGTTTTTTCTTGATATCTTCCGCTTCGGCCTTGGCCACTTTTTCCTTGATCACCTTCGGAGCCGCGTCCACGAGGTCTTTGGCGTCTTTGAGGCCTTGGCCGGTGATTTCGCGCACCGCTTTGATCACATTGATCTTGGAATCTCCGGATGCGACAAGCTCGATGTCGAATTCGCTCTTCTCGGGAGCGGCTTCCGCGGCTTCGCCTCCCGCGCCTGCGGCGGGGCCGGCCATCATCATCGGAGCGCTGGCGCTCACGCCGAATTTTTCCTCGAGAACCTTCACCAGTTCCGAAAGTTCCAGAACTGACATCTTCTCGATTTCGCTCACGAGGGCTTTGAACTTCTCGGGAACTTCGACTTCTTTTTTCTCTTCTGTGGTTTTTTCTTCAGTCATAAAATTGAGAATTATTATTTATAAATTAATTATTTTTTATCAGCAACTGCTTTCAAGACGCCGACCAGATTTTTCAAATTCCCAGCAAGCGCATTCACAAATCCGGAAATCGGAGCCTAGTTTGGCAAGCAGTTGATCTTTGCTTGGAAGCATTGCCAGCGCCATCACATCTTTCCCGCTGATCACTTTGTTTTCGAGAACTCCCTGCAGTATCTTGAAATTCTTGTTTTCTTTCGCAAATTTCGCCAGCACTTTGGCCGCGGTCACTTCATCTCCTTTCCCAATCGCAATCCCGATCTGTCCCTCGAGATCCAAAACGCTCGCTTCGATTCCCGCGTCTTTCAAAGCCAGGTTGATCAACTTTTTCTTCGTGATCTTGTAGCTCGAATCGGTTTTGCGAAGTTCATCACGAAGATTTTTCATTTTCGCGACCGTTGTTCCGGCATAATCCGAGAATATCAAAACTTTTCCATCTTTGATCTTGGCGGACAGGTCTTTGACCAATTGTTCTTTTTGGGATCGTGTAAGCATAAGAATAAATAAAAAATCTGCATTTCCGCAGATTTACCCCGTTAAATTGCGAAAGCAATATTTAACTGGGGATTCAAGTAAAAAACAGCAAAGCTGTCTTTTCCTCGTTGGGTCTTATTTGAGCGCCCAACTTCTGCGGAAAATATATATTCAATTCGACTTGTTTAGTCTAGAGGGTTCTAGAAATATTGTCAAGTATCACAACCCATACTTCGCTTTGTTGGCCGCGTGTTCTTCGAGGGTTTTTGAGAAAATGGTTTTGCCCGTGGCGGGATCGGTGAGAAAATAGTTGTAGTCTGTTTTGGTCGGATATATCGCCGCCAGAATCGAATTCATCCCCGGATTGTCGATCGGGCCGGGCGGAAGTCCTTTATTTATATAGGTATTGTACGGCGAAGACGTCCGCGTATCTGCAACGCTATACTGTTTTTTCTCCCTTCCAAGAACATACGCGATCGTCGCACAGCTTTGAAGCGGCATCCCCACGCTGATCCGGTCCCAGAAGATTCCGCTCGCAATTTTCATGTCATCCGCGGTCTGCACTTCTTTTTCCAGGATACTCGCCATTGTGACGACATCGAAAATATTTTTGCCCTGGCGTTGGATGTCCTCTCGCATCTTCGGCGTCAATTTTTCGTCGAAATTCTGGAGCATCCGATCCACGATTTCCTCGGGCTTTGCGTCTTTGAAAAAAATATACGTGTCGGGGAACAAAAACCCTTCCAGCCTCGCCGAGTCTAGGCGGGCGAGATTCGACCCTTGTGGCGCATCTTTCAAAAAAGCATAGTTGGCCGCGATTCCCGATCCGGATTTGACATCGGCCAGAAATGCGTCCCCATCCAAGCCTTTTTGTTTCAGAATGTCAGCCATACCCTGCGCGCTCGTCCCTTCCGGAAAAGTCACTTTCGTTTGGTTGGAAACGATTTCTCCCAAAGACAGAACCTGGACGATTTCGGGAATAGTCATCGTCCCCTTGAGCTCGTATTTCCCGGCCTTGATTTTCCCACGACTTCCCGTTTTCCAGATATAGTAGTCAAAATAGTATTTGCTTTTCACAAGTTGGGTGTCTTCCAGTTTTTGCCCGATTTCTTTCACTCCTGCGCCTTCTGTGATTTCAATGTTTTGCGATATAGTTCCACTCCCATGCGAAAAATTGGCCTGCCGGTTGAACAAATAAAATTCCAACAGGACCAAAACAAAAAAAAGGCCGATGGCGATATATAATCTTTTTGAATTAAACATATAGCTTTTTCTACTACTCCAATGATAGCAGAATTTTTTCATTTTTGCCAAAAAATCACCCCGACAGGTTCGTCGGGGGTTTAGTGAAGCATTCTAACCGGATTTTCTTCTTTTTGTCCTAATTTTCGAAGAACTTCTTCCCACATCGCGAGTTCTTCTCGCTCAACCTCACATGAGAATAAAAATTCTTCAGTTTCCTGATCAACATATATCGGCGCTCCGCCCCAAGACATATGTCACCTCTTGAATTAGATTTTATAGTTATTATATAGAGCTGTTGCTCATTGCCCTTATTTATGCACAAAAAAACATGTCTGTCAAGCCCTACTCACCCATTATTTGCAAAGCGATCTGACGAGGTCGGGCGTTGTCGAGTTCGACCGCAAAAATTCTTTGCCATTTTCCCAACTGCAAATCACCTTTTATGATGTTCAGATAACAGCTTGTCGGCAAAAATGCCGCCTTGCAATGCGAATGTCCGTTTTTTGGCTCATTCGGATTCATATTGACCGTCCTAATTTTGAAATTGTCATGCATATATCTCACCGTTCTCGGCGCAATTTTATCCATAACTTTTTTGAGATCAGATATCATCAGCGGTTCGGCTTCTTGAACCAAAACGGCCATCGTCGTGTGGAGACTTTGGATATTGATGATGCCTCGCTTTATTCCTGCCCCTTTTAGTTTCGATTTCGCTTTATCCGTAATATCAATGAAGTCCAATGTCGTTGCGGTCTTGAGTTTGATAAGATGGCAACTTCCTCCTCCGCCTCCGCCGAATCCGCCGCCCATTCCCCCGCCGGAAAAACCGGATCCGCCGCCGGCCGCCGATGAGGGCTGACTGGCCATTGTTGTCATCGCGCTGCTGTTGAAATCAGAGACCATGCTGCTAAGTATCATAGCATTAAACATCCGTCCCGACGAATCTTCGTACCAATTCGGCTGCTGGTTGTATATCCCTTCAAATTGCTTGGCCCATTCCCTTTCGACGCCCAAGACCATCGCATAGGGCAAAAATTTTTCGAACATTTCCGGATTCCGGCCTTCTCGGCGGATCGCCGATGAGGCGATTTTTTCGGGCGCGTTGTGGAATTTCAATCGGTCTGTTTCGGTGACCGAGAGAAAATCTTTGAAACCGAGAATATTTTCCTTGAGCTCGGCGCCTTTTTTCGTCACCGCCGGCATCAGCCAGCCGAAAATAAGAATAATAATCCCAGATATAATCCCGCTTGCGACTCCCCAGCCGTCTTGAAGAAATCCGAAAAGGACGGCCATAGCGGTTCCGCTGACAATCGCGATCGCGATCCACATTCCGAAAACCGTGTTCGGATTTTTGGCATAATAGCCTTTTTGCGTCACATCTTCATAAAGCTGGCTCTTGACGCTCGAAAGAATTTTATAAAATTTGTTCTTAAGATCGCTCAATTTCTTTTCTTTATCTCCAGCGAAAATTCCTTTCATCACCTCTTTTTCGAAACCTCGCTCCGGCTCTTCGTTTTTCAATTTGGAAAAAGTATATTCGGTGTTTTTTCCAAGGCCAAACAACCCCTTTTCTTCGGTTTTTTTTATTTTCAAAAATCCGCGCACGGCCAGATCAATGATTGTCGCCGAAACATCTTTGTTGTCCGCCGAACCATCGACCATCGTCCCAATTTCAGCGGGAGCCAGTCCGTCCGGCGATTCATATTGGGCGATGATCGTTCCTCGTCCTTTGGGATCGCGGCCGTATTTGCTCCACTGTCGAAACATGAAGACAAAAACGATGATCGGTACGAAAAGCGTCCAATTATCGCGGACGATGTCCGATATTTTTTGCAACAGCGTCGGCTCGAGTGTGATCCCCTTCGGCCAGCCGGCAACGATCGTCATACCTTGTCCCGGATCAAGCGTGTCGATTGAGGTATATTCCAAAGTGTTTCCATTGGCGCTCGCCGCACACTCATTTGTACTCCCGAACGCGCCTTCGTAGCATTTCGCGTTTTTATTCGAGATAGTATCTCGAGCCAGCTCGAGATCTGATCTTGAATCGATTTTCGCGTTTTCTGGCAAAATTACTTTTACATCTACGCTTTCGATCGGCACTTGCCACTCATTGCCCGTGAAATTCCAATAGAATTCGTCATGGTCGGGAAAATAGTTCACCGCCCGACGGATTGTATAACTGATTACGTAATTCTTTTGCCCGCTCACCAGCTTGTCCGCGTCGCCAATTTGGAACTTTATATTGTTGCCGCTATTTGTTGTTGAAAAATTTTGCGGTGTTCCATTCTCGTCCGTGATTTTCACATTCGTTATCCGCAAGTTGAAATTTCCTCCCCGCGCTTTGTATGAAATCGGAATGAAGCGGAATATGCCGTGTTTCTGGTTTTCACTAAAATCGTAGGCAATACTCTCCGTGACATTAATCGAACTGTCGGTGTTGATTTTGATTTCCCCGTTGAAGCTCGTGACTTTTTCACTGGAAATACTTTGCGCACTGGCAGAGCAGGCGAAAAGCAAAAAAGCTGCCGAAAAAAATACTTTATACTTTATACTAAATACTTTATACATATCTAAAATCTCGCTTCTTCATCCACCACCATCTTTTTCTTGATCGATCGTCCGCCGCGACGCGTCATCGTGATGATTTTGTCCTTGTCTTTCATGATTTGTTGCTCAAGTTCTTCGTATACACTGTCAATCGAACCTTCGATCGATTCCGTCGTATCCTCCCCGCGATATTTTTCATATGGAGTGAAAAGCATCACTTCAACCCGAAATTTTCCCTTTTTGTTGAGATCAATTTCCACTTCCGCGCTCACTTCGGCGCCCTCTTTGAGCGAACGGAAAAATTTTCCCAGTTTTTCAACTTTTTCCGTCACATAGTCTTTCGTCCGATCGTCGATTTTGACCTCCTTGAACAAAAATCTGATATTCATCGTTTTGTATGTTACAGATAACAGGCCTCGTGCTTATTATACTAAATAGTACGCCTTGAGCACAAATAAAATAGCGGGGGTGGCTCGTGTGAACCATCCCCCGCCGGAAATCTTACTTACTTTAGCGGCTTTCGATGACCTCCTTCATCGCCGCCATATAAAACGGATAGATCATCGTCGCATCGGCCATCACTTCACTGAAGCGACCGTGTACCGTATCCGTCTTCCCCCAGGTCATATTTTCATTCCAGGTGCATCCGGACAGATGCCCAAGAAACATCGAATCCGGACAAATTCTGGTGCCTTTTATATAACGAACGCGGGGATAATAGTTTTCCCCGAGACGTTCATTGATGATGTCAATGAGCGGAGCGGAATTCATCAGATAATTTCTCGGCGTACCACCGCCAAGGATGAATACTCCGAGTTTTTTCGCTCCAGTGACGATATTAATAAGCAGCTGATTATCAATGCCCGGACACACATATATCCTTTCAAGCTTTCGCACGACCCGGCGCTGACATTCTGTCTCGATATCATTTCCCAGTTCAGAATCCCAAAAAGCGGGGACGAAAACGGGAGTACCTGTGCGATATGCGGAGCGGAGAATGCTAGACCCGGATTTATAATACCGATTGAGATGCTTCCCGATCAACTGGTTTATTTCCACCGGACTAAGCACTTTGCCTGACGGAACCCTTTTGAGAATCTTGTGGATAATCATCTCCGCCGCCGTTAAATTTTCTTCCGGCTCGAGTGTATCGGTGATCCGATTGAGCCGCTGTTTGCCGTACTCATCGTCGGAAAATTGTGGATCGTACTTATAATGCTTGAGTCCGATCCCCTCCACTAATCCGTGACCCATAAGCGCGCCTGTCGAGGCAACTGCCTGAACCCATTTTTGGTCAATCATATGAGAAATGAGACCGCCCATTTTGGCCATGGTCATGATCCCGGACATTCCGGACATCACAGTATATTCCGGATCCTCGATCATCTGGCGGAACGTTTCGAAGCCATGTGCCACTTGGTGGCCGACGCCGCCTGATTTTTGCCAAAACTGCATTAGGGAAGAAAATGAGAAACAGGTTTTATGGATCCTTTCTTGCAAACAGCAATGCAAAATCGGCAGAATCAAATGCGGATCAGCATTTACAAAACCTTTGAAATATCCGTCCTTGACCCACGATGGAGCAACGCCGAAATTGTTGATGAAGATAGCTCCATCCTCCCCACGCTCGCAGAGATAATCATGCCAGCGCCTCGGATAGTGACCAAAGACAATGATTGGATTTTTGAATCCGCGCGATGCGTATTCTTCGGCGGTCAATGCCCAGTGGCCATGTTCCACGTTTTGCAAGTTCTTGGCAAAATTTTCTGCAGCAAGATTGAAACCCACCTCTTTTGGATCTGGATCGTCGTAGATTACCATCGGATCTTTTCCAGACTCGATCCAGTTGGCTATCATCCGAGCCGCTTCACCAATCATCCGCGCGCCGATGGCACAATTTTCCATCTGCGCAACGGTGTCACTAATCGTTTTGCATTCATTGATGTCGAGAAGCTCAAGCGGAACAAGATGCTTGCGAATATCAATTGTCATGGCTTTTCTCTCCTCACTTGGAAAATTTGGAACGGAATTTTTGCCACAGCATCCAATAAATCAGCTGGGCGACTTCATAGCAGGTCTGAATGCCCCTGGCTCGGTCGAAATCAGGGCCTGGACAAACCTCGATGATATCGAAACCGACCACTCTTTTTCTGGAGAAAAGCATTTCCAGGAAGTCATACAGCTTTCCCCAGCTCCAGCCCCGATTTTCGGGCGTGCCGGTGGCAACTAACGCACTGTCCAGAACATCGATGTCCAGCGTGAGATATACCTCATGAGTGCGGATGGCTTCGACGATATCATCGTTGTCATCCCGCAAGTTTGCCCGGAAAATATTTCTTTCCAGGTTGTTTTTGCGGATATATCCCAATTCAATATCCGAATCGACGCGGATGCCCGCCTGAATGATGGGAATGTTCATGGCATGAACGTGCCGCATCACCGTGCAGTGGGCATAGGAATCCGGCTTGCCCTGCATGAAATCCCCGTCGTTTTTCCGAAAATCCAAATGGGCATCCAACTGGACAACTGACATCCCGGGATGAAATCTGTGATGGGCCGCCACTGATCCGATGGAGACAGAATGCGATCCTCCCAAAGACACGACGTATTTCCCGTAGCAGATCAAATCATGAGCTTCTTCCATGACCCCCTTGACCATCGTTTTCGGCAACATTTCTTCAACCGCCAGATGTTTTTCGGCGATGGCAATTTGATCGCAAACACGCGCCTCGTCGCCTTCGCGACCGGAAAATTGCATCAACTCCTCGACTTGGTAATAGAGCTGATCGCAAATCAGCCGCGGAGCGAGCGCTGAACCTAGCCACCCGGAAGAATGTCTGTCATTCGGAACCCCCAGCAGAACTACGTCCGCCTCTCCAACGGGAATGTTCTTGATAATCGAAGATCTTTTTCTCTCGCGCTTCATGGTCTTCACCTCCAAAGTTTTATGAAACCTCTTTAACAGGGCTTATTTGTTAAGTTGCTGTTTATGAAACACTAGCAAAAAACTGCCTGCAATTGCAAGCGGCTGGGTAAAATATATAAAAAATAATCACAATTTTTTACACATCACTATCAAATGATCGCCTTTACACCAATAATCTTTTATTTTGAATTTGTCTTTGAAACCGTATTTTCGATACAAACCATTCGCTTTTTTGAACATCGGCAGGGTTCCACCCTCAACAAGAAGGTTCTTTGCTTTTGTTTTTTTCGCTTCTTTTATCGCATGTTCCAATAATTTTTTCCCCACGCCCTTTCCCTGGAATTTGTTTCTGACGCCTAGCCAAGAAATCCAAGAAGACTTTGATTTTGAATATACAATGATGCCGACAAAGCCAATTATTTTTTTATCCATTTCAGCGACCCAATATGTCCAATCGTCTCGAATGCGATCTCTCTTCAGCTCTGTTTCGAAAATAATGTCTTTCCTTGCGGCTCGACTATCTTCTTTGTTGAAAATATCGTCAAGTATGCCAATCAATGCGACTGAATCTTTTTTTCTAAATAATAACAAAAGGTAATCCACTGGTTCTACCAGTGAGACTCGAAAAGGTTTGACCGTTCCCCAATGCAACAAAAAAGGACACGATATATAATTCAAGAGGTGGCTTGATGAACACACGTCTTGAAAAAGGATATCAT
>JAPLXD010000010.1 GCA_026396255.1 Candidatus Moraniibacteriota bacterium
CCTTCAATTTCACTTCCTTGTTGCAGATGGGCAGGATCCACCTTAACCGTTCTTCTTTAATTGTCGTTGGCATATTGATACACATACGCCAGAATATCTCTATTCTGGAAAAACCGCCATATGTATGTGGACATTACCCCTTTGATCTTCATTTGATCTTCATGCACCTGCCCAACCTTTGGGCCCGGTGGAAAGAGGATGCCTGGTGGCCGCGCGTTCGCCGACGACCGCATGAAAAGTATGTTCAACTGAGAGACCTGAAAAGACGGGATGCATCTCCCTCTCTCGGCAACGAAATTCATCCGGCCCGGCGCCAACCCGCCCTGCGGAAAAGTAGGAAGGGACGAGGGGGGCGGGGTCTTGGGTCTTATGCCTCCCTCCAACCCCCAAACGTTCTTTAACAATTCTTTATTAGTTGATTGGGGCCTCCCCGGCTTTGCTAGCAACTAGCCGCCCGGGTGGCCCCGAAATTTTGTTCTTTCCTCCCCGGACGATGTACGGAGGAATCGTTAAACGCTCCACGGAGCAAACTACCAGCTGGATCCGGACAGCTGGTTTTTTTTATTTCCCGTTGACAGAAAATTTGAGTGGAGTAAATTGAGAATAAGCGAAGTTTGGTCGGATTCGCCACCCGGCAAACAAAGCTGGCTCCCGGAGGGAAATCATACTTGGCCAACGGCCGGATGAGAATTCCCTGCAATTCCGGGAGTTTCTCTTTTTTGCAAAATATATTTTCTTTGCTATACTGATGGCAAGAATGCCATTCAAGCTCTTTTTAGCAATACAAACACCGGTGCCTGAAACGGAGGGCAGTTTCTCTGCAATTGTCGAGACGGGCAATACTCGCAGTTGGGGACGACCGGACTTCACTGGCGAGAGGTGACCAAAAAAACGAACGAGTGCGCAAAATTAATTCTACTTGGGAGGGAACCTAATACCAGAGAGAATGTTTGATACTTAGCAGCAACCGCCCCGAGGCCGTGACCTTGGGGTTCTTTTTATCAAAAAGTGAAAACAAACTAACTGATTTGCGTATGAATAGTTAAAGGATGAAGGTGCATACCTTAACAAATAAACACAAAACTATGGCCTCACCACCATGTGGCCACCTCTTGGGAGAATGAAAAGTAAAGTTGCACTATGTCGGTTATACTTGAAGAGGAAGGTATGGCTAGCAAAGCGCAAAAATGGGAGAATTTCCAAACAATCCGAGATCGACGAATTCATTGAATCCTGACATCAACGAGCGAGAGGTGGTTTTTCTTTAGTACAAAGCAAAAAAGACAAATTGTTTCACAAATCAGCCGAAAAGGCTGTTTTTTTGTGGCTATTTTCTCAACGCTTCGATCGGTGAGAGTTGCGAGGCTTTCCATGCGGGATAGATACCAAAAATCACACCCACCGCGGCCGAGAATCCGACCGCGACGATGATAGTCGAAATTGGCACGGAAAATTGCAGAACATAGCCCGCTCGGGCCAGGATACTGTTTAAGAAAAAAGTTGCCCCGATTCCCAAGGCAATCCCGACCATTCCGCCGAGAATCGTGACAATCATGGCTTCGAACAAAAATTGGCGCAAGATGCTCGAATTCCTCGCCCCGAGGGCTTTGCGAAGGCCGATCTCGCGCGTGCGCTCGACGACGGCCACATACATCACATTCATGATCCCTACTCCGCCGACCAAGAGCGAGATCGACGTCAGGGCCAGCAAAAGATAGTTGAGAGTTCCGAAAACGCTGTCCAAAATCTGACGCGCTTCAACCGCGGACGTCACCGAAAAATCTTCCTTGTCCGGATCGGTGATCTTGTGCTGGTCGCGCATCACGTCCCGGATATCCACCGCCGTTTGCTCAAGTTTCGACGCATCGGCCACCTTGAACATGACGAATTGAAAATAGTCGACGCCGAGCAGCTTTGTATTGAGCGTTTTTCGCGGCACAAGGATCATATCATCCAGACTGAAAAGACCGGCCGCCCCGCCTCTCTTTTTTACCGAACCGACCACCCGGAAACTCTGCCCTTTCACTTTGATGGTTTTCCCGATGGGATCCTCGCTGCCGAAAAAACTTTCCCTGATGCCGGATCCGATCACTGCTACTTGGTCCAAGGAATCATTCTCTCCCTGCGAGAAAAAGTTTCCTTCATCCAACTTTGTTTGCTGGTCAATTTTGGTCCAATCCGGATCGACGCCAAAAAGCAAAACCCGTTTGTTGGTGTCTTTGTATACGACCAGTTCTTGATCCACGTTTCCGGCGGTCCAGGCGGCAATATTCGGAAGTTTGGCCACCGCCTTGGCATCCCCGTCTTTGAGAGTGGTAATGGTCACGCCGGTCGCCCTTCCGGACGCATTGGCAAGGGATGTCGCGCCGGTTCCGGGCACTTTCACTTCAACCTGGATATAGTCCGAGCCGAAGCCTTCGACATAGGCCAGGACATAATTTTTGAGCGCCGCACCGCCGGCCATGACAACAATCACGGCGGTGATGCCGATCACAATGCCGAGCACCGTGAGTGTGGTCCTCATTTTATTCATCCGTAAGTTGCGAAAAGCGAGACGGAAGATGACCGTCCATTCATAGAATGACCTGGCGCCAAGTTTTTCTATATTGAAAAATTTCATGTCATTCGTAGCGCAAAGCTTCGGAAATATTGAGGCGCGACGCGCGCCGGGCAGGATAAATGCCGAAAAAGATCCCGACTAGAACCGATATCAAAGTTGCGAGCAGAATCGATGAAGGGGTGACGATGAACGGCCAGGCATAACCCAATTTCTGGATGATCACCGCCGCCAGAAACGCGACCAGAGATCCCGCGATGATGCCCGCTATGCCGCCAACCAGGGTGATCACGACTGATTCCGACAAGAATTGAAAGAGGATCGTCCTGTGCTTGGCACCCAAAGCTTTACGCAGGCCAATTTCCCGGATACGCTGGTTCACACTGATAAGCATCGTGTTCATGATTCCCACTCCCCCGACGAGAAGCGCGATGCCGGCGATGGCCGTGAGGAAATATTTGATGACGCCGGTGATATTGGAAATGGCTTCCAGCCCTGCCCGCTGATCCCGCACGGAAAAATCATCATTGGCCGCTCTCTTGATGTGATGCTGCTCCCGCAATGTCGCGCTTATATCCGCCACCGCCCGATCAATGTTGTTGTCGCTGTCAATTTTGAGGCGCAGGAAGTTGACATAGTCGATTCCGAGAAGAATTTTCTGGGCCGTGAGCAGAGGAATGAAAATAGCGGAGTCTTGGTTGGAAAAAGCGGCCGAACCGCGGCTTTCGAGCACCCCGATCACTTCAAAATTCTGATCGCCGATCTTGAGATGTTTCCCGACCGGATCGATATTTGATCCAAAAAAATCAGCAGCGATGCTTGAACCGAGCACGGCCACCCGGGAAAGGTTGTTGTTGTCTTCTTCGGAAAAAAAACGGCCCGTTGCCACCTTGACATTCTCGACATCCGGATAGCTGGGAGTCGTCCCGGTGAAGGAGACGCTCTTACTTTTGTCCACATACTGCACCGTTTTGTTCCCACTCACATAGGCCGACCCCGACACCACATTCGGCGCATTCTGTTTTTTGAGAATCGCCTTGAGATCATCGTATTCGAGTGTCGTGAGCGTGACTCCGAACGCGCTCGCCGGCGGCCCTTTTTCTTCGGAAGCCCCGGGCAAAACACCGACCAGGTTCGATCCGACGGACCGCACCTGGTTGAGAATCAGCTCTTGCGCACTTGTTCCAACCGCCATGATGATGACAACGGAAGCGATGCCGATAATGATGCCAAGGATTGTAAGAAACGACCGAAATTTGGCCGCTGTCAGATTTTTGTAGGCAATTTTTATCGGATCCGAAAATCTCATAAATTTTTATTGTCAAGCGAAGCGAGAGAAATTAAAACTTGTTTTAATTTCCGAGCAAGTGCAGACATCAAAGCGGTTAAATACCGCTTTATTTTAGAAATCTTTCTGCCCCATCGGCGATCCGTCTTTTTTTCACCAGCTCATCTTTCACTATCGTTCCGTCCATCATGGAAATGATGCGCTTGGCATGCTCGGAAGTATATGTCTCATGAGTCACCATGGCTATGGTATGGCCTTCATTGTTGAGATTTTGCAGTATTTTCATGATTTGAAGCCCGGCCTTTGAATCGAGATTCCCCGTCGGCTCATCCGCCAGGATGAGAGCCGGGTCGTTCACTAGCGCCCGGGCGATGGCCACTCTTTGCTGCTCTCCTCCCGAAAGCTGGTTGGAAAAATTGTTGATGCGCTCGGCCAGTCCGACCGATCCAAGGACTTCCCGGACTTTTTTTTCAATGGAAGAGCGGGATTGGCTGCGTTCATCATAAAGGAGGGGCAATTCGACATTTTCAAAGACCGTTGTCCGCGGAAGAAGGTTGAATGATTGGAAAACAAACCCGACTTTTTGATTGCGGAGATATGCCAGATCATCATCGGAAAAATTTTTCGTGTTTTTCCCTTCGAAGAAATATTCTCCCGCAGTAGCTCGGTCGAGAAAACCAATGATCTGCATCAGGGTTGATTTTCCGCTGCCGCTCGGACCCATGATCGCCACAAATTCCCCCTCTTTCACATCAAAAGAAACGCCTCTCAAGGCATTGGTAATGACGCCCTCGTTATCATAAACTTTATTCAAATTTTTTACATTGATGAGCATAATAAAAAATTTTCAATTTCTAATTTTTAATTTCCAAACAATGTTATAATTTCTCAATTTTCAATGTCTAAATGTTTTGAAAATTTGGTCATTGAATCATTGAAAATTGTTTGAAAATTGTGAATTGAAAATTGAAAATTATTGCGATGTTATCACCTGATCACCTTCATTCAAGCCGCTTGTTATTTCAACCATCCCGTTGTCACCGGAAAGACCCAGCTTCACCACCCTGTCTTCCGGCTTTCCGCCTGTCAAAACCTGGACGATCTTTTGCCCGTTCTGGTCTTTTGCTGTCCTTTCGGGAATACTGATCACGTCCTCCTCTTTGGCGGTTGAGATGTCGACATCGGCACTCATCCCGTCCTTGAGGCGCAAATCGTTCTTTGAAATTGCGATTTTCACCACAAAATCGACGACATTTTGCACAATTGTTGCCGACGGTTCGATGGAAATCACTTGGGCGTCGAATGTTTCGTTCGGAAAGGCGTCAAAAGTCAAAACAGCATCTTGTCCCACGGAAACCTTGGCGATGTCCGTTTCTGAAACTTGCGCTTCAAAAACATTGTCATATGAAATCATTTCCCCGAAGAAGCTGTTTTGTGAAGTGATGCTTGGCGACCCGATAACTTCTCCGGCTTTGAAATTCACTTCTTTGATCACGCCGTTGGTCGGCGCGTGAAGGACGGCTTTGTCAAAATTGTTGAGAGCCGTTTCATAGGCCGCTTCAAAGCTTTTCACCGTGGCATTATTAGAGGCCGCGACAAAATTTGATTTGGCGGCGGAAAGATTTGCTTTCGCTAAATCCAAACTGTTCTCCGCCTCCGTTTTGGCGAGATCGGCTTGCTGATCAGCAACATCCTGGTTTTTTTTCGCAATGTTGTATTCCGCTTCAGCCGTATCCAGCGTCAGTTTTGCCGATTTTGTGGTCGAGCTTGACGCGCCGCTCTCGCTTTTCACCTGGTCATAGTACGACTGGGCGTCATCCAGCTTTTTTTTCGCATCCTTGGCGGTCTGGTTGGCTGAGTCAACATTGGCATTGTTGAGACTTTTTGTGTCGTCAAGGGAGTTTCCCGCATTTTCCACGGCCACTTCGTCCGTATGGATGGTATCCGAATTCGCTCCGGCATCGGCGCGGGCTTTGTCAAGATTGGCTTTGGTCTGATCGACGCCGAATTGCAAGTTGGTCTGATCCAAAATGGCCAAAACGTCCCCTTTGGCAACTTTGTCTCCGATCTTGATCCTTGATTCTTTTATCCGGCCCGGCGTTTCGAAATTGAGCCCGACATCTTCATTTGCTTTGAGCGTGCCGGAGACGGAAACTGTTTGCGAAAGCTCTCTTTTTTTCGCTTCAATGGTGCTGTACTCAACTTTCGGCTTGCGCAAAAACGCAAAATACACTATGCCAATCAGCACAACCGCTCCGATGACTATCCAAATTATAGTTTTTCTTTTGGGCATTTAAAAAATTTGTTTTCTATTTTCATTTTATACTAAATTTCACTTTTTTCAAAACCAACAAGTCCGTATCGATTTTTTGTCCGACCAGATCCGTATTTTGAAAAGAATTTATATACTTTTTAGCGGCGGAAAAGAAATCATTTTCTTTTTGAGAAAAATCGGCATAGGCCGTGTTGAGCTGGTCGCTGCCTTCCACTTTTCCCGCAGCGGTCTGGTCGATTGTATCCAAAAAATTGTCTGTCGCCGTTTTCAAATCATTGCCTGAAACTTTCACTTCATCAGGCAAGATACCCGCGCTAATCCCGTTGCTTTTCGCTTTTGCTTCGGCGATCATTGCCTGTATGTCCCCAAGCTTTGTATCCTGCTTTATGCCGTCAAAGATTACCGCGACTTCGAAGAGCTGACCCATGAAGTTGGAGACGCTCTCAAGGTTTTGGATCTGCCGTCCGCTCTGATTATAAAAATCAATCAATTCTTGCTGCGTCGGCTTGGCCGCTCTCGGCGCACTGAGTTTTTCCGTTTCCTGTTTGGCTGATTCGGTTTCTTTTTGGATTGAGTCGAGATCCGAAGAAAACCCATCCAGTTCGTTCTTCAGATCTTCCATCTTCTTTCCGCCACTGGCTTCAAACCGGTTTGTGATGTCTTTTTCCTTGCTGCCGATATCGTGCTGCGCTTTGATTTGCCCGGCTGCAGCCGCCCAAATACGGATATTTTTCGCATTCCAAAAACCATAGGCCAGCATCGCAAGCCCGGCGATGAACAATATCAGGAGAAAATAGAGAAAAAATCTTTTCATCGTTTTTTGATCTTGGCACGGGGTGTAGGAATCGAACCTACGATAGCAGATTTGGAGGCTGCAGTTATACCACTTAACTAACCCCGCATCGCCCTCCGACGAAATATTATTTCGACTCTTTGTGCAGCGTATGCTTCCGGCATTTGCGGCAGTATTTTTTCATTTCCAGCTTTTCCTTGATTTTTTTCTTGTTGCGGGTGGAATGATAGTTTACTGACTTGCAAACCTCGCATTTCATCTTGATGAGATTGTCTTGAGACATATTTTTCCGATAAAACTTATAAATTAGGGTAAAGTTCAATTTTTGAACCTAATGGTTGTTGATTATTAGTTTAAATAACAGATTATTTCGTTCTTTGAAATTCAATTTTCTGTGATTGTATATCCAAACATATTCTCCGAGATAAAGATGCAATTTTTCCCTC
>JAPLXD010000058.1 GCA_026396255.1 Candidatus Moraniibacteriota bacterium
GAAAAGTCTCTTGCATGATTTGCATTTCAACCTGCCGTCAGTTAAGCTCCAGAAATCCCTGCTCAAACATTTTGGACATTTGAACTTCATGAGATAATTTTATCTCAAAAGGTTCATTTTTCAAACTTTACCCTAGATATTATAAAAAAATGTTCTTTGTTGTCAAGATTTCAGTCTCCTTTGCCACTCCTCCTCGATCCGCCCGCCTTGCGGCACAGGGAGGAATATCAAATTTTTGTCGCTGTATTCAACATACGCACCGGCCTTCTGCGTCAGTGGATTGCGCTTGATCCGCGCGATTTGCCTCCGCCTCTGCCAGGCTTCAATTCTATCACCCCAAAGGAAGTTTATCAAGTTCTCAAGAATTTTCTGGATGGCGCTACTGGCTTTGCCGTGTTCAATAAAATATCTGGCTGGTTTTAGATTTGGCACCTGCCAATTTGGCTTTATTTTTTTCATCCATCCAGCGTTTGTTTCGCAAAATTTTTGAAAAACATCATGGCCGAAAAGAGGATATATAAAAGAATATTCGTTCGCTGCAAAAAGATCCTGCCGCTCAATTTCAAGACTATCCGTAGTGATAAAATAGTTGAGACAAATCCGGTTTTTTATCTTCTTTCCGTATCGCCGCTTGCCCAGAAGTTGCACCATCACTGTAACCAATAATCTGCCTGTGAAAATTCTGCCCTTTTCGAGAACCACAAAAAAATCAATATCGCTGTCTTTTTCGCAATTCTTCATCGCGAGCGTTCCCGTCACGGCAATCATCCTCAAAAACGGTACAAACCGCAGCCACCAAGCCGCTCTTCCCGCGATTTCAAATTTCACCGCCGAATTTTTGTCGCACTGGATCCGGCGCTCCACCAAATCCTGGCGACCCTTGAGAAAAACAGAATTTTTTTGCTTACGCAAAAAATAAAAACCGCGAAATTCTTCGATGCGGCTTTTCAAATTATCACCTTCGAGCGCTTCAACAATTTCACCGAGGGTTTGGAGATTCGATCTCCCTGATGGAGATCGAATCTCCATTTCCGCGATCAAATATTTCCATATCTCAAAAGAAGTGAGAGGAAAATTTAAGATGTCGTAATATATAATCGTCGATAAGATATTTTTTGGGAGAATATCGGGCATGATATATTATCTTAAGTATTTCCCCGTCCAAGTCTTCGCTTTCTTGAGCTTATCCGGCGTTCCTTCAAAAACAACTTTTCCTCCCGCTTCTCCGCCTTCGGGACCGAGCTCGATCACCCAGTCAGCCGCGCGAATGACATCCAAATTGTGCTCGACGATCAAAACCGTATTGCCCTTTTCCACCAGCTCGTCAAGAATTTTGAGCAGCTTGGCCACGTCGCCGAAATGAAGGCCGATTGTCGGCTCGTCGAGGATATAGAGCGCTTTTCCGTTTGTCCGGCGCGCCAGTTCCGTCGCCAGCTTGATCCGCTGCGCCTCGCCGCCGGAAAGATACATCGCCGATTGGCCGAGCTTCAAATAACCAAGTCCGACCCGGTTGAGCGTTTCCAGTTTTTCCGCGACCAGCGGATGATTTTGGAAAAATCGCCAGGCATAATCGACGCTCATGTCGAGAACTTCGGCAACATTCGCCCCTTGATATTCAACCGTCAGCACTTTTTGACTGAACCGAGTGCCGCCGCAGGCTTCGCAAGGAACATAGATGTCGGGCAAAAGATGCATTTCGATCTTTTTCTGCCCTTCTCCCTGGCAAACTTCGCAGCGCCCGCCCTTCATATTGAAACTGAAATGGGTCGCGTTGAGGCCAGTCCGGCGTGCTTCGGGAAGGGAAGCAAAAATATCCCGGATATGGGAAAAAACGCCTGTATACGTCGCCGCGTTTGAGCGCGGAGTGCGTCCGATTGGCGATTGGTCGATCTCGATCGCCTTTGAAATGTGCTCAAGCCCCAAGATTCGCTTGTGCGCTCCGGGCTGGTCTTTGGCGCGGAAAAAATGCTTGCGCAAAGCTTTGCCCACAATATCGCTCACCAACGAACTTTTTCCCGACCCCGAAACGCCTGTGATCACGGACAATTTTCCAAGCGGCAGCGAAACCGTGACGCGTTTCAAATTGTTTTCTGAAGCTTCAACGATCGTGATCTTTTTTCCGTTGCCCTTTCGGAAAGATTTTTTCACAAAAACTTTGTTTTTCCCGTTCAAATATTTCGCCGTTTGCGTCTCGGCCGTCTGCATTTTTTTTGCAGGACCGGAAAAGATGATCTCCCCTCCGGCTTCTCCCGCGCCCGGCCCCATATCAATGATCCAATCGGCGCATTTCATGATCTGCGCGTCGTGCTCAACCACAATCACACTGTTTCCCTCGCTTTGAAGTTTTTTGAAAACACCAATCAATTTTTCCGTATCCCGTTCATGAAGACCAATCGAAGGTTCGTCAAGGATATAAAGAATTCCCGTGAGTCCCGATCCGATCTGCACCGCCAAGCGCACTCTCTGCGCCTCGCCACCTGAGAGAGAATTGGCATTGCGAGAGAGCGTGAGGTATCCAAGTCCCGCTTCGCACAAATTGTGGATGGCTTTTCCGGTTTCCGCGAGAATCTCACGCGCCATTTGTTTGCCAAAATCGGGAATACCTTCAATCTTCTCAATCTCGCCCAATTTTTCTTTGAGCCGGTCAAGGCTGGTTTCGCAAAAATCAGCAATCGAATTTTCGGAAATTTTCACCGCCAGCGATTCTTTTTTGAGTCTTCTTCCTTTGCAGCCGGGACAGGTTTTCGTCAGCATATATTTTTCCGCTTCACCCCGCGAAAAATCGGAACTGGCCTCTTTGTATTTTTTTTCAAGCGTCGGAACCACTCCTTCAAAATCGCTTCCTCCATGAAGGATCACGTCCAAAACCTTTTTGTCGAGATTCTTCACCGGGGCGTCCAGGGAAAATCGAAGGCTTTCGGACAAATTTTTGAGCAGCTGCTCCAGGCGTGAAGCGGCGCCATTGCGAACACCGGTGATATTCCAAGGCTTGATCGCCCCCTCGCGGATGCTCAAATTCTTGTTGGGTATCACCTGGTCAATGTCTACTTCCAGCTTCGTTCCCAAACCCGCACACGCGCTGCACGCCCCTTCGGGACTGTTGAAAGAAAAATGGCGCGGGGTGATTTCCGAAATCGAAACGCCGCAATCCGAGCAGATCAGATATCGGTTGTATTTTTTGTCTTCGTTATTCGGAAAACTGACAACCACTTCTCCGCCGCTGGCTTTCATTGCCGTTTCAATCGAGTCGACGAGCCGCTCCCGGTCGGAAAAATTTTTGTCGAGCGTGATCCGGTCAATGACGGCTTCTATCTTATCTGCTTCCATATTTTTTCCAATTTCGAAGCGGGCCTGCGTTGCCGCAACTATTTTCCCGTTGAGCCGCACCCGGGCATATCCCATCTGCTCGAATCCTGAAAGTATCTCCGCGGGTGATTTCGTTTTGTTCGTCGTCGGCGCCAGGATCGCAATCTGGATTTTGCCTTGGCTCGCCGAAACCTTAGCGGAGGCGGCTTCATGCTTTCGCGAAAGAACTTCATCCGCAATCTCAGAAGCCGTCTTTTGGGAAAGCTCCCGCGAACATTTTGGGCAATGAGGTTTGCCGAGCCGCGCAAAAAGGATTCGCAGCCAGTCATAGAGTTCAGTCATCGTCCCGACGGTCGAACGCGGGCTGCGGTTCACGCTGTTCTGGTCAATCGCGATGACCGGCGAAAGATTTTCGATTTTTTCGATCTCCGGTTTTTTGACGGACGCCAGAAATTGCCGGGCATAGGCCGAAAGATTTTCAACGTATCTTCGGTGCCCTTCGGCGAAGATCGTGTCAAAAGCCAGGGATGATTTCCCCGAACCGGAAAGACCGGTGATCACCACTATTTTGTCCCGCGGAATTTTGACGGAGATATTTTTGAGGTTGTTCACCCGCGCGCCTTTGACGATAAGATGCGATTTGTTATTCATAAGTGCAAAACCGAGATCGCATCTCGAGCGCGCTCGAGATCCGATCTCATTTCAAGCCAAACTAGTTGTCAATTGTACAGGAGAAATGAAAAAAAGTAAAGCCCTGTCTCTTTTGCAAGAGACAGGGCTCAAAATTCTCTGAAAGGCGAGTTTACCACCACTTGATTGCTGTTATGGCAACAACGGCGAGCATCTCGCCGATAACCGCGGACCATTTCAAATTCTTTTGTACATAATGGGCCTGCAGAATCACCACGATCACATAGGCAGCAAATAGTGAGCCTACGGCAATCACGACCGGCTGGCTCATGGGGTTGAGGATATAAGCAAACAGGATTGAGATTTGGACAATCATATAAAGAAAATGCACCCAACCTGCTCCGGTTATATCTTTTACCCAATGATTTCCACGATTTTTTTTCCAGTAGAGTATATGCCCTTTGTTCCCCTCTCCTTCATTCCACCAGAAGGCGTACAGCCCCGCAGTAATAAGAAATCCGCCGATAATGGCCAGTATCCACCGGGGATTGGTGAAAGCCGGCAAGTTCGAGACCACGAGAGCGTTCACAGCAGGAAAGATCAAAAATCCTCCAATGCTGACCGACCAATTCCGCCAGAAGCTCATCCCCACTTTGCCATATGAGCGAGACAGGGTGCCCTCAGAATGGCAGATGTAGACTTCAAACAACATCGCCAACATCGTGAACAAGGCGGCATTCAGACACAATGAATTTATCAGTTTCAAGGTACACCTCCCGGATCGGTTTTTTATACACCAAGGAATCCTTGGTTTCAAAGAACAATAACGAATATATAGTTTTTTGTCAACCAAAAACCCGAGAGCCAAGCTCCCGGGTTTTTCAATTGTTACATGTTGCGTGTTTCGTGTTACATGCAAAACTACACCTCGATCACCACCGGCAAAATCATCGGGCGGCGTTCGGTTTTTTGATAGAGAAACTGGCCGACTGTGTCGCGGATCTGATCTTTCACATAGTTCCAATCCACCGATTCATCCTTGGCGGTCGCGTGCGCGACAACCTCCTTCACTTTCCGTTTCGTCGCGTTCACCAGGTCGAAATTTTCCTTCACATAGATGAACCCTCGGCTCGTCTGCCAGCACCTGCCGGTCGCGCAAAACCACTTGTCCGATATCGCCCACTCCGAGCCCGTCCACCATGACATAGCTCGTGTCAACTTTCCTCGGCAGGATTTTGCCTTTTCCTTTTTCAAATTCAATCGGCATCCCGTTGTCGAGTACAAAAATATTTTCCCGGCGGAAACCAATATCCCGCGCCAGCCGCGCTGCCTCTTTGAGCATATAGTGATTGGCATACACGGGGAGAAAATAGTCGGGCCGGATCTGCTTCAGAATATCCTTGATGTCTTCAGCGTTGCAATGTCCGCTGGTGTGGACGTCCATGATGTCGCTGTAAATGACATTGTCGCTTTTGCGATACAAATTGTCCTTGAGGCGCTGGATGGTCCGTTCGTTTCCCGGAATGACGGAGGAAGAAAAGATAACTGTGTCGTCTTTATTGATTTTAACATAGCGATGCTGGTCGGTGATGATTCGCGAAAGGACGGCATTTCCTTCTCCCTGCGCGCCGGTACAAATGATGATGACGCGATTATCCGGATGATTGCTTGCTTCGGAGATCGGGATCAGCGTTTCTTTGTGCGCTTTGATATATCCCAGTTCTTTGGCGATCTCAACATTCATCTTCATGCTATATCCGTCAAGCGCCACTTTTTTTCCAATTTTTTCGGCAAACTCAATGAGATGTCCGATGCGCCGGATCTGGGAGGAAAAAGTTCCAATGATCACCCGGCCTTTGGCGTCCGAGATGAGTTTTTCGAGATTTTTGTACATTTCTTTTTCACCCGCCGCCGCCGGACGCGTGTCCACCGCACCCAGACTTTCAAGCATCAAAATTCTGGGACTGGGAAGTTTCGCGAGATGAGTATATGTGATCGTTTTTCCGCTCATCGGGTCTTTGTCCATCGTCCAGTCTCCGGGATGGATGACTGTGCCGGACGGAGTTTTGATGATCACACCCACCGCGTCCATGATGGAGTGCTCCACGTCGAAAAAGCTGATCTCGAATTTCCCAAGCCGGATCTTGTCGCTGACTGAATTCACTCTCATTGTTTTGAGATTTTGGGCGGAGTTTTTTTCAAAATCCTCCATTTTCTTTTTGACCAGCGCCAAAGTGAGATCACGTCCGATGATTGGCGGATAGTTCAATTTTTTGAGCAAGATGGGAGCCGCTCCGATATGATCAAGATGGCCATGGCTCAAGATCACGCCCCGAATATTTTTTTCCTTGCCCTTGAGATAGTTGGTGTTCGGAATGATATAGTCAATTCCCAGCATATCCTCTTCCGGAAACTGAAGTCCCATGTCAAGGATGACGATATCGCCGCCGTATTCAAAAAGAGTCATGTTCCGGCCGACTTCCTCCTGGCCCCCCAGTGGAATGATACGAAGAGCATTCTTGTTTTCGGCT
Source organism: Candidatus Moraniibacteriota bacterium (assembly GCA_026396255.1). GTDB lineage: Bacteria > Patescibacteriota > Minisyncoccia > Moranbacterales > UBA11712 > JAPLXD01. The sequence goes on from JAPLXD010000058.1 coordinate 6,468, forward strand.
GCCATTTTTCCGGAATGTATCTTGCTTCTTTTGAGACGCGACAAATTCGCCGCCACTCCCGCGCTTTCTTTTTTTCCGAGATCGAATCTCGAGCGTGCTCGAGATTCGATCTCATTCGTTTGCCCGATTTTTTTTCGCGAACGGAAATTTCGCCTTCTCCGAGAAGAAGGGGCTCCTGATTGACCGGGTTGCGAAACAATTCCGTCAACCGGTCTGGTAACTTTTTTCATAATTTTTTTGATTTGATTAATTCTAGTTTTAGAAGATTGATTAGATTTGTGGGGATGGAGGGAGTTGAACCCTCACAGTATTGCTACTACTAGCTCCCTTGTCCCGCACCATTTTCTCGTTTTCTCAAAGTGGGCGTGGAGAGACTCGAACTCTCAAGAACAGAGTTCATACGCTCCTGAAGCGTACGCGTATACCAATTCCGCCACACGCCCAATATATAAACTGATTTTAAGATTAAAATGGTGCGGGATGAACTAGCGCGTCTGCCAGTTCCGCCACTCGCCCGCAAATCAACTGGATCCCGCATCAAGTGCGGGATGACAAAAAAAGATTCAAAATAAAGGCTTATATAAGAGATATTTTAGATAAATCGAGAAGAAGGCACTCCAATTGTCCAATTATATACCCAAACGGCTATTTTGTCAACTGCACCTTCGGCTAGTTCAACAAGTAAGTGCAACACTTTGATGTAAAATCAAAGTATGTACAAACATTTCTCAATTGAGGAGCGGGAGAAGATCCAAGAGCTCCTCTGGCAAAAAACATCCGTCCGCGAAATTGCGAAAACCTTGAACA
>JAPLXD010000029.1 GCA_026396255.1 Candidatus Moraniibacteriota bacterium
GCTAGTTCAACAAGTAAGTGCAACACTTTGATGTAAAATCAAAGTATGTACAAACATTTTACAATTGAGGAGCGGGAGATTGTCCAAGAGCTCCTCTGGGAAAAACAATCCGTCCGCACGATAGCCAGAACCCTGAGCAGAAGCCCGTCGTCCGTATCCAGGGAAATCAAGCGACACAGAACGAAGGAAAAGCGTCGCTACACCCCGAGAGTAGCTCATGAGCAAGCTTTGAAAAGCAGACGCTCCAGAGGCAGAAACGAAAGACTGAAAAACAAATTGATCAGGAATTATGTAGTTGAACATTTAAAGCTTCATTGGTCCCCAGAACAGATTGCGGGCAGAATGAAATCAGAGCTCGGAGAAAAAATTTCCCACGAAGCAATTTACCAGTATATCTACGCTCAGATACATCGGGACGGCTACGGATATTTGAAACCGGGCCGGGAAGATTTGAGAAGTTATCTTCGCTGGAAAAGAAAACGCCGACAGCACCAGGGACTGCGAAAATCCCAAAAAATTCCGAAGTTTGAAGGTATTTCCATAGATGCAAGACCCAAGGTTGTCGAAGAAAGAAAGCGTCTCGGGGATTGGGAAGGAGACACGGTGGAATCCAGAGACCACAAACCCGGCATCAACACTTTAGTAGAAAGAAAAAGCGGCTACGTGTTTATGACCAAACTCAATTCAAAATCCGGCGAATCAACATTGCAAGCCGTTCTTTCGAGAATATCTGCATTGCCGGAAAAGTTGAGAAAAACTCTCACGCTCGACAACGGTCCGGAAAACAGCAGCTGGCGGGCATTGAAAGCGGCAGCGGAAATGAATGTATACTTCGCTCATCCGTACCACAGCTGGGAACGTGGCACCAATGAAAACACCAACGGACTGATCCGGGAGTACTTCCCCAAGAAGACGGATTTTAGTATGATAAAAAATGAAGAAATTGCAGAAGCTGAATACAGCCTCAATACGAGGCCCAGAAAAAGGCTTAATTGGAAAACACCGTTAGAAATTATCAGTGTTGCACTTCAGGGTTGAATTCGCCTACGCATGTTTTAGACACAGACATTTGTCGGTTCCGTATTTATTAACAATCGTAGCATTTCATTTGGAGTTTTTCCATTCAAACCGCAGTGTTCCAAGTTGTTGTATTCTCGGTTCCATGTCCTGATTTTTCTCTCTAGATCTTTGATCTCTAGAGGATATTTACTTAAAAATTGGAGTACCGGGTCCTATGAGATCTGTTTAGGCTAGAATAGGCATCATAAGACCTAAAATTTCGAGGCCAGTGCGCACAAGGATGTGCAGCTGGCCTTTTTCTTTGCAAAATAAATCCCCCTTGGTCCCCCTTTGCGAAAGAGGGAGAATTTGGCTGGTTTCTTTTCTTTATTTGTGCTATAATTAAGGTGTCAGAAGATTTATTTCTTTGAATAAAAACAAAAATGCTCGCAAAATTTCTCGACGATTTCAGGTTTATCACGACGTGCAAGAAATACGGTCTTGGACTTTGGCAGTGCCCGAATTTTTTGTTCCTGATGATGGGACTTATCACAATTGTAGCTATGGTCGGCACATTTTTTGTTTCCAGCCGTTTCGCTTCCGAAGGAACGACAGTGATGAGCGTGACGCTGGAGGTGGTTTTCATTATGATCATTGGCAGTTCCATTATCCGCGGGGTGGAGAAAGTGGCGGAAGCGAATATCATGAAAACTGAATTCATTTCCATCATCTCCCATCAGATGTGCAGCCCGCTTTCGGCCATCAAATGGAATATGGAAGTGATCGAAACGGAAAGTGATCCGAAAGAATGTCTGCCGGAAAAACAGGCTGTTTTTCTGCAAAATATCAAGAAATCAAACGAGCAGATGCTCAAAATGGTGACAGATCTTCTCGAAGTGGCCCGTATCGATCAAGGAAAAGCGGTTTTTGAGGAAAAAATATTCAATCTGGCGGATCTGGTCAAAGAGTCGGTTTCCGATTTTCAAGGCATGGCGGCCGAAAAGAAGGTTAAAATTGAATCGCAAATCGAAATGGACCAAGCAAGTGTTTGCGGAGATGAAAAAAAAATGCGGGTTGTTTTCGACAATCTGATCGGCAACGCGATCAAATATTCGAAAGAAGAGGGGAAGATTGAAATCAAGCTGAGAAGAGATGACGGGAAAATCATCTTTTCCGTCCAAGATTGGGGCGTGGGAATTCCGCGTTTTCAACACAGCAAGGTTTTCGAGAAATTTTTCCGCACGAAAAATGAATCCCGCTATCGCACCGATGGAGTGGGGATCGGGCTGTATCTGGCAAAAGCCATTCTCCGGCACTGCGGCGGAAAAGTTTGGTTCGAAAGCGAAGCGGGGGAAGGTTCGATTTTCTATTTTAGCCTACCCACGGTATAGATCTTCATGTTGTTGGATTTACTTGATAATTTATCAAAAATAATATGAGTGAAGTAACCAAAAAGAAAATTTTGATTATTGAAGACGACCGAGCGCTTCAGTCCGCGTTGGTGGAGATACTGACCCAGGAGGGGTATGAAACAGCCAGCGCCTTCGACGGTGAAGAAGGCGTGCAAAAATCAAGAACGGAAAAACCCGATCTGATCTTGCTGGATCTGATCTTGCCGAAAAAAGACGGCTTCGAAGTGCTCTCTGAAATAAAAAACAGTCCGAGCAAGAATATTCCGGTGCTGATTCTGACCAATCTTGAAGAAATCGACAATGTCCAGAAAGCGCTTGATTTGGGAGCAAAAACGTTCATGGTCAAATCGGATTTCAGTCTTCGGGACATTATTGAAAAAATAAAGGAAAATTTACCAAAATAAATGCAAGTTGACAACGAACAGCTCAAAAGTTTTGCCCTGGACGCGGGGCTGGTGGATGAGCAGCAAATTGACGCGGCGATCGAAGAAAGCGTCAAAACCGGAAAAAAACTGGGCGATATTTTGGTTGAGCAAAAATTGGTGAGTGGCGACCAGCTGCGCCAGCTTTTTTCATATATTCTGGGAGTTCCATTCGTAAACATCGAAAAAGAGACCATTCCGAAAGATATCCTCCAGATTGTTCCCGAGCCGATTGCCAAGAAATACAAAGTCGTGGCTTTCAAAAAAAACGGGACGGAGCTCAAGGTGGCGATGCTCAATCCGGAGGACATCCAAACGATCGATTTTATCCGGAAAAAGACGGGACTCAAGATTTCGCCGTGTATAACTTCGGAAAAAGGGATTGAAAACGCGCTCAAACAGTATGAACAGAGCCTCAAGGCGGAATTTGGAGATATCATCGAAAAAAACGCGCCGGGAGTTTCGCAAGACGACTCGCTTGAAAAAGTGGCGCAGGAGCTGCCGGTGATCCGGATCGTTGAAGCGCTCCTCAAACATGCGATCCTTCAGGATGCGAGCGATATCCATATCGAACCGGATGAAAAAGAAGTCCGCATTCGCTATCGGATCGACGGGATGTTGCACGACGCGATGACTCTTCCCAAAACGGTGTTGGCCGGGATCGTGGCGCGGATAAAAATTCTTTCCAATTTGAAACTTGATGAACATCGTCTTCCGCAAGACGGCCGGTTCAAGATTGAGCAAGACGACCGCAGAATCGCTTTCCGCGTTTCCATGCTTCCCGTTTATTCGGGAGAAAAAATTGTGATGCGTCTTCTCGATGAAGGTTCCAAGGGTCTCACGCTTGAAGCGATGGGGCTTTGGGGGGATGCGCTTGAAAAGATCCATCGGGCGATCAAAAGGCCGAATGGGATGATCCTTGTCACTGGGCCGACCGGATCGGGAAAAACAACAACTCTCTATACCGTGATGGATATCCTCAACACGCCCAAAGTGAACATCTCTACCGTGGAAGATCCGATCGAATACAAAATGACGCGCATCAACCAGACGCAAGTGAATCCCGCTATCGGCCTCACCTTCTCGCAGGGTCTTCGGGCGATTCTCCGCCAGGATCCGGACATCATCATGGTCGGGGAAATCCGCGACAAAGAGACGATGGAAATAGCTATCCACTCGGCCATGACCGGGCATCTTGTCCTTTCCACTTTGCACACCAACAGCGCGGCGGGAACCGTTCCGCGGCTGATTGACATGGGGGCGGAGCCGTTTCTCATCGCTTCGACTGTGAATATTGTCATGGCTCAGCGTTTGGTGCGAAAATTGTGTCCGGATTGTCGTCAAAGTTTCACGCTGGACGCTGAACTCTTGAAATCGTTGGGGAAAGAGATTGATCTCGGCCGTATTTTGTCTGTGGCCGCCCAAAACAATCTTATCGACAAAAACATCGCTGCCGCGAAGGACTGGAGCAAGATAAACTTTTTCCGCGCGGCCGGCTGCGAGCGGTGCAGCCAAGAAGGCTACAAGGGGCGGGTCGGAATATATGAAGTGATGGAGATCAGCGATGAAATCGCCAAAATGGTAAGCGCGCGCTCGGATAGCAATGAGATCGAGAAAAAAGCTCTTGAAGAAGGAATGATGAAGATGCTCGAAGACGGAGTGGTTAAAGCGCTCCAGGGGACAACTTCAATTGAGGAAATATTGAGAGTAACTAAAGACTAATTTTAATTTATGCCTAAATTCACATTTGTCGCCAAAAACAACCAAGGAGAAGTTCGAACGGGAAAACTCGAAGAAAAAGATAGCCGGTCGGTGGTCGGGACGCTTCGGGCGGACGGTTTTTTTGTGACTTCGATCATTGAAGAAGAAAAATTCGGGCACATTTCAAGCCAAAACAAATGGAAAATTTTTTCCGGGATCTCACTCAAGGACAAAATGATGTTTGCGCGTCATCTTGGAGTGATGCTTTCGTCAGGGCTTTCCGTTCCCAGAGCGCTCAACGTCATTTCCAGCCAGACCAAAAGCAAAAAATTCAAAAATGTTCTTGCCAAAATAGAGGAGGAAGTGAAAACAGGAAACACTTTGGCGGACAGCTTGGCGAAAGCCGGAGTTTTTGACGATCTTTCCGTCAATATGATCCGGGTGGGGGAGTTGGGAGGCAGCTTGGAAGAAGTTCTCGTGCTTCTCGCCGACCAATTGGAAAAAGAGCACACCCTCATCAGCAAAGTGCGCGGCGCAATGTACTATCCGACGGTGATATTTGTTGTCATGATCGGTATCGGAATTGCCATGATGACTTTTGTCGTCCCTCAATTGACGGCGGTGTTCACCGATACGCAAGCCACTTTGCCGGCGACCACAGAATTTATAATCAGCACCAGCAACTTCATGGCGGGACACAAACTCGTGGTCCTTTTTTCCTGCATATTTATAATTTTGTTTATTGTAATTTTTTTCCGGACGAAAGCGGGGAAGAGAGCAACTGCTTTTTTTTCTCTCAAAATTCCGGTTATCAAAAATATTGTTGTGAAGGTGAACACGGCTCGTTTTGCCCGCATCTACGGCTCTCTCCTTAAGAGCGGAGTGCCGGTCACGGAGTCGCTCAGCATTATTTCCGAAACGCTCACGAACCGCTACTACCAAGAAGCCTTCAAAAAAGTCGGTCTCGGGGTCCAGAAAGGAAAACCCCTCCACGAAGAACTGGCCGCGTACCCGAAACTGTTCCCCGTGCTCATTGTCCAAATGGTAGAAGTCGGCGAAGAAACGGGAAAAACAGTGGATGTGCTCTCGGACCTCGCCAGGTTCTATGAAGAAGAAATAGACCAGCTGACAAAAAATCTTTCCTCGATCATTGAGCCGGTCTTGATGGTTGTCATCGGTTCGGCCGTAGGATTTTTTGCCATTTCAATGATAATGCCAATGTACTCGATCATGGACCAGATGTAACATATCCGAAAACTTCGATGAAAAAATTTAGCGCAATGCAATACGAATAAAAAATGATTGGTATGAAAAAAATGCCAGCCAAAGGCTGGTTCGCCTATGGCGAAAAAACAAAAATAAATTCAAATTCCGGTTTTTCCGTCATTGAAGTACTTGTGACTCTCTTTGTTGTCGGGTTGGTTTTTGTTTTGTTTCAGCAAGCTTTGGGAAAAGTGCATCTGGTCAACTATGCCGATGATCAAGAAACGGCTTTGCGGGTGGCAAACAACAAAATTGAAGAATTGAGATCCGGCGGGTATTCCGCCTTGCCAACGAGCGGCAACTTTTCTGATTCCCAGTTGAATACCCTTTCAAATTCTTCGGTTTCCATGACCATCACGGATTTCAATACAAACACCAAAAAAGTTGTCGTGACGATTCAGTGGCGGCAGTCGGCCGGATCGCCACTGCGGAATGTTTCTCTCACCACTCTTGTCACCAAAACGGGCGGATTGTAATCTTATGAAAAAAAACAGGTTCGACAATCGGTGTTTTTCCCTGGCGGAAGCGGTGATCTCAGTCGCGGTTGTCATTTTCATCCTGGTTGCCTTTCTGGTCATCTATAGCAATTACAACAAATTTTTCAATCTCCAACAAAACGAGATAGCTTTGGGCAATTCCGGCCGAGAGGCGGTAAAGGAATTGCAAAATGCGGCTTTGCAGGCAGACAAAATATTGGCCAGCCAAACCGTTTCCGGCACAACCTATACCACCGGGGCGCACACAGTGGTGCTGGAAATTCCTTCAATCGACGGATCGGGAAATATTGTCAGCGGGAAGGATGATTACGCGGTTTTTTATCTGACCGGGAAAAGTTTTTATCGGCGGATTCAAGCCGATGCGGCCAGCAGCCGGCATTCCGGTTCCAACAAAATCAGCGATTCGGTTTCCGCTCTCACCTTGACTTATGACAATGCCAATTTGGCGCAAGCGAAAAAAATTGATGCGGATGTTCAGATGCAGATGACTATGAACAAGCAGACCGCATCCTATCACCTCCGTCAAGAAATATATTTGCGAAATAAATAAAAAAATGAAGCAAGGCCGCTACAACAATCAAAAGGGGCAAATAATCCTGATCGGTTTGGTTTTTTTTGCCATCATGCTTCTTTTTTCAGCCACTATCGTGAATCATACGGGGGGCTATTTGAAATCAGAAACTCAAAATATAGTCGAAAAGCAGGCTCTGCAATTGGCTGAAGCAGGAATTGATCAAGCGGCCTATAAACTGAATGACAATTCCAACTACAACGGGGAAAGCAATACGACTCTCGGGAATGGAACTTTTTCCGTATCGGTTTCAAACGTCAATAGCAGCACCAAGACGATTACCGCGACCGGATATGTGCCGAACAGCACGAATCCCAAAGCGATAAAAATTGTCAAAACGACAATGACAATCAGCAATTCGGTTATTGCGTTCAACTATGGAGTGCAGGCCGGCACCGGCGGATTTGTGATGACCGGCGGCGCGACGATAAACGGAAACGCATATGCGAACGGCAGTATCGCGGCGACGACAGGCGTGCATATCACCGGGAGCGCCACAGCGGCCAATCTGCCCGGGGTGACGGCTGATCAGACTAATGCCGCGCCAGTACCCATTTCTTCATGCACAAGTTCGACTTGTGTCACATTCGGCAACGCCACCGGAACCCAGGATTTTGCCCAAAGCTTCAAAACTTCAGTGGCAGAGCCGATGAACAATGTCCAGTTTTATATCAAAAAAGTCGGTTCGCCTGCGAACATCACTTTGAGAATAGTGAACGACAACGCCGGAAGTCCGGGCACCGATGTTTTGCTGACCGGCACCCTTGCCGCATCCAATGTCACGGCAAATTTTGGCTGGGTGACGGTGACTATGCCGTCCACGCCGGTATTGAATCCTAACCAAACCTATTGGATAGTTCTGGACGCTTCCGCCAGCTCTTCAAAATATTATATCATTGGGGCGAACAACAACGGCTACGCCAACGGCACCGGGAAAATCGGACAATACAGTTCCAGCTGGTCAAACACGACTCCCGCCGGACTGGATGGATATTTCCAAATTTTCTTGGGCGGCAGCACTTCGATCATTGGAGGAAATACTTATGTCGGCGGGGTATATGTGGGAACAACCGGTTCGGACAATGCTTGGGCACATACGGTACAAGGAGCTTCGGTGACCGGAAAAATATATTGCCAGGCCGGAACCTACAACAACAAGGCCTGTGATGTTTCGAAACCCGATCCGACGCCGCAGCCAATGCCGCTTTCCGATGCCAACATCCAAGACTGGAAAGATGACGCCGCGGCGGGCGGGACGATCAGCGGGGATTATCATGTGAACTATGCAGGTGCTACGCTCGGACCCAAAGTCATCACCGGAAATTTGTTGGTTGACGGCGGGGGGACGCTGACGGTTTCCGGAACGCTCTATGTGAAAGGCACCATCACACTGACGGGCGGAGGAAAGATCGTGCTCGCTTCGAGCTATGGCACCAGCAACGGAGTTATTGTGAACGACGGCTATGTTTCTTTGACCGGAGGTTCGTCTTTCGCCGGTTCCGGCCAGCCCGGGAGTTATCCGTTTCTCATTACCACTAGCGCTTGCCCAGTCGCGTCCGGCTGCAGCGGCAATGACGCGATATATTTGTCCGGCGGGGCGGGCACGGTCGCGCTTGTCGCCCAGGACGGTAATGTCCATCTCAACGGGGGTTCCGCGCTCAAAGAAGTGACGGCCAAGCAGATCACCATGGATGGCGGCGCGACCCTGCTCTATGATAGCGGATTGATCAATGCGAATTTCACCAGCGGGCCGGGCGGTTCCTGGCAATATCAGAAGGGATCTTATGTGATTGTAAAATAATTTCGTGTATAATGAGATAAGTTGAGTTTGAATATCTATTTATGAATCTCCTGACATACAATTTGCTCGGACTGAAACCGAAAGCCTTCGGGCTTGAGATCGAAAATTGCTCGGTCAAGGCGGTCTATCTCGAAAAAAAACGGAACAAGTTTCGTCTGGTTTCTTGCGGAAAAAAAATGATGCCGCGCGGGATCGTCCAGTCGGAACAGATCATTGATCCGAAAAAATTGGCAGAAGAAATAAGGATCCTTTTGGGATCGGCCCAGCCCAAACCGATAAAGACAAAAAACGTCATATTCTCCATTCCCGAAACGAAGGCCTTCATCCGAACAATTGAGATCCCGAAAATGACTGTCCAGGAAGCGCGGGAAGCCGTGAAGTGGGAAACGGAAGCCAACATTCCGATTTCCGTAGACAAGGTCTATCTTGACTGGCAAGTCATTGGCTCCAAGGGAGAAAAAGAGGAAATTCTGGTTGTAGCGGTTCCAAAAAATATAGTCGATGCGTATTATGAAACGGCGGTCTTGGCCGGACTTGTTCCATTGGCCGTCGAGGTGGATGTTATGGCAACGATTCGAAGCCTCACCGGGCAGGCGGAAAATATCCAGCCGGTTTTGATCGCCGACATTGGGGCGGACAATACGAGCCTCGCCATTTGTCAAAATCAGATCCCATATTTCACTTCAAGCATTCCTCTTAGCGGCAATACTTTCACGGAAGCCATTCAAAAGGAGCTTGGAGTGAGTTGGGAAAAAGCGGAGGAAACCAAATTCAAATTTGGCCTGGGGGAAATGGCCAACGAAGACGTGCTCTATAGAATTTTCAATCCGCTCATTGAAAATTTGGCATCAGAAATCGAAAAATCGATAAACTTTTTCGCGGAATCAATCAATAGCTCCGACAAGGTGGAAAAAGTGATCCTTTCCGGGGGAGGGGCAATGCTTCACGAATTTTCCAGCTGTTTGGGCAGCCGGCTCAAAATGGAAATTGCCATCGGAGACCCCTTGTCTCAAATTGACATAAGAAGTTTTCCTTATAAGATTTCATCCCGAGATTTGCTGTCCTATTCGACTGCGACAGGACTGGCTCTCCGGGGCGCTGACTATGAAAATTGAAATCAATGTCCTTCCGGACAAACAAAAAGAGAAAATGAGGGAGGAAAAGAAAGTCGGCTTCGCGCTGAAAATGGTTTTTGCTTTTGTTGCGATCCTTTTGCTTGTCAATTCCGTCCTCTATCTCATGCAGATGGTTCTCGATATTGAGTATCAAGCGGCAAAAGCATCGAGCGAGGCGTCGCTTTCCAGAAGCCCTGGAAAGGAAAACCAGCTGGAAAAAGTTTTTCAGGATACAAACAGCCAAGTGGCGAAAGTTTCCAAAATAAGTTCGAATATTCCAAATTGGGCGCGGGTTTTGGTGCGAATTTCGGAGTTGAGCCCGGAAGGGATCCGCCTGAACCAGCTTTCCGCCGACGGTCCGCAGCTCAAAATTTCCGGTTTTGCAAAAACAAGGGATGATTTTCTGAATTTTCAAAACAAGCTCAAGACGGAGGGCTTTCAATTCTCCGTTGATATTTCCAATTTGGTGGCTTCCAGCGATTTCAATTTCGATCTGGCACTCACCGTTCCTCAAGATTATTTGATCCGCAAATAGCCAATTTATGCCCAAAAAAATAGACAAAAAAATATGCCTTTTGGCCGCGGTCTTCGCGGGAGCTTTGATTTGGCTGGCTTTCTTTTTGCAACTTGGGAAAATCAGAGAAATGTCCGATAATATCCAAAAAGAACAATTGGATTCTTTGATCCGTCAAGAGAGGAGCCAAAAAATTCTTGAAATGGGAAAAGAACTTGGCGATGTGGAAAAAAATAAAAATGACATGAGAGTCATGCTTGTTGACAAAGATAACGCCGTCCCATTTCTCAAGACGCTGGAGGCCATTGCCGCTGAGACCGGAAATGAGATCAAAATAAGCGTGACGGATCTTTCCAAAATGAAGTCCCAATCCGCCCAGGCGCCGGTTGCCCAAGAATCCGATGCGTCGTCCGCAAAAGATATCCAGCAAGAAGATCAGGCACAAAAGGCGGCCCAGGCCAAAGCTGGCAAGCCGGATTTCTCAAATCAGCTTGGATTTTCAATCGAGCTTTCCGGAAAATATGGATCCCTGATTGATTTTTTCACCAAGCTGGAAAATATGCCCTATTTTGCGCAAGTTTATAATTTTCAAATAGCTCCCGTGGCCAAAAGCCAGACAGTCCAAGCGGCCGGAAGCGAAGTTGCGTCGACTTCCCCGCCAACGGCGGGGCCAGCCGGAGCGGAAGGGGAGAACAAGAATATAAAATCAACCCTAACCATAGGAGTTTATACCAATGGAACAAAATAATCCTTCACCCGAAACCAGCAAAGAAAGAGTGGCTATGGCAGCCAAAAAAACGCAAACGTGCTTTGCGAGATGGTTTTTTATGATGGCGCTTTTGGCGGCGGCGTCTTTTTGCGTCTTCGTCTGGTACAGATTCGTTTGGAAAGCGGATTGGAGCGAAGACCAAAAACAAAGCTATATCAGCGAACAAGCCCAATTTTCTTTCAACAAAGCCGGATACCAGAAAATGGTCGATTTGATGAAAAACAGAAAAGATAAGTTTCAAAGTTATCCTTATTACAAGGGGCGGGATGTTTTCTTCCCGGAAAATTTCTAAAAGGACTGATCTTGGAAAAAATTGACCGTTTGGTCATTTTTTGTTAGATTATCTTGGCGTGAGCGCTGACAGGCGCAGGAAAGGGGTCGGGAAAACGAAAGTTTTCCCGCGATGGAAGTATTGAAACCGCAAGGTTTCAAGGAGGAGCGATAGCGACGACGCCCTCGTAGTGAAACGGATATCACACTTGGCTTCGGACCAAGCGTTTCAGGTTCGAATCCTGACGAGGGCAAATAAAGTTGCAAAAAAGGTTAATTTGTTGCTAAAATTAATTATGGCTTATAATCAAAAAGAACTTGCTAAAATTCTCTCGGAGATGAAAAAGACCTTTCTCGCTGATCCAATGATAGCAGTCCGAGGACAGAATTTTATTAAACAGCTACACGAATATTGCATCAGAGAACTCAAAGATCGCGGTTTTTCTGGCAAATTGGAGCCGAAAGGAGAAATAAAGGTGCTTACTAGCCATAAATTCAAAGACATTGATGTTGCTGTTGTGCACCCAACATCGGGTCCGCTACTTGTAATTGGCGTTAGAAGTCAAATGAGTTCTTTGGGTAAGAATTTCCTCAATTACTATGAAATGGAAGTGGGCGATGTTTCTGCCTTGCACGAGCGGTATCCGCTCTGCGTCGTCGGTTTATTGTATCTTCATCCAACGGAAAGTATCTTACCTGGAAATAACAAGGAAAGTTTTGATTTTGGCAGGGCGGAAAAAATGTTTGCTTTAATTTCCGGCAGGCAAAAAAGTTCTGATCCCCAAGCTCACTACGAGGAAATCGCGTATTTGAAAGTGAATTTCCACAAGAATCCGCCTACAATAGACAAAAATTTTCCAACACTGGAAAATTTAAGAATAGATAATTTTTTTGATAAGCTGTTGCAGAAGTATATCGAAAGAAATTTTCCCCTGATGAAAAATAATAATAATTAAACCAGCTGGTATTTCCTCAATAGAAAAAGTTCTAATTGTTTTTTATCATTCATTTTTAACAGTTTCTCTTTTTCTTTATCGGAAAAATCCGGAATTGAAAAATTTTTGACATAATTTTTCGCAAACGATTTAAACCCGCCGGAATAATTTTTACTGGTCTTTTTTAGATAAAACCACATCACACTCGAATTTAAGACTTTCTCAAGAATCGGAAAGTCTTCTTTCTTTTTAGGATAGATAGCATAACCGCAATAAATAAGAGAGTCCTTTTCTTCAACGATTATAAAAGAAGGTTTATTATCCATCATTGGCAGAATAATTTTCTTGCCAAAATTATTTAATCCCTGCGTTCTTCCGTATGCATACCATGCTTCGTATTTTTTCCCTCCCTTATCTCTTAATTTTAGATCGTTTCTAATTGCGCAGAGATATTCATATGTCTTTGGAAATATTTTTTTCAAAGACAATTCTGACAAAATTTTTGCTCGGCCATTCTCTCCGTAGGTATATGGATAAATAATTCTTTCTTTGTTATTCGCAAGCGCTACTTTATTTTTTACTCTATTTGGTTTAATTATTTTTTTGGTTATACCACGTTCTATAAGAAAAATCTTTCCTTTATATTCTTTCCGTAATAATTTGCCATCATTATCATCAACCAAAAAGAGGTCGTTATTTAAAGTTGCTAATCCCGTCACAAATTTGTTTACGTACTTAAATAATGGAGAGCCTGTATTTTCGATTTTGAATATTTTTTCCGCGTCTACTTTTGAAAGTAATCTCCATTCACTTCCAGACAGTGAGTTTGTTTTAACCTTGTTGAATGTGAGCCCGTCAAGGTTCGCAAGTTTTTCTTGAGTATTAACCAAGCTAAACTCAAAATATTCCTGTTTGTTTTTGTCTAATATTGTTATGCATGTATAAGTTGTTGCTCCTCCAAATACTTGCCAACCGTTAAAATCAATAATTTTTCGCAAAAAACAATTGGAAGACAAAAATTCACGTACCAATTTTGCGTTAAAAGATGTTAGATAGGTATTTGGAGTAATAAAACCCACTTTCCCTCTTTTATTTGTAATTTCCATGGCAATTTCAAAAAATGGAATATAAAGATCAGTGTTTCCGAAGTTTGCAGTATTCCACTTTTTAATATTTTCTCTTACCTCAGCCCTAATATTTTTTGTTCTTACATAAGGGGGGTTTCCCACTACATAATCAAATCCCTCGAAACTAGGAATTCTTTTCCAGTCAAAAACAAGACTGTCGCCTTCATAAAGGTTAAAACTAAAATTTTTGTCTTCACCGTCCAAGAGAGCGAGCAAAGAAAGCATTATTTTCGTTCTTTTTACGCTTACTGGCAAGATATCTATGCCAAAGATGAAATTTTTGAAAATTTCTTTATAAGAAAGATTGAATTTATTTTTCATAAATTTTGCTGATTCGACTAAAAACGCACCGCTGCCGCACGCGGGATCACAGACTGTTCCTAAATTTCCTAGCGTATTCCTTATGATATAAGCAACTATGTTCGTCGGAGTGTAGTAGGAGCCATTAACTTTTCTATCTTTTTCAGTAACATTTAATTCATACAATTTTTCAAGTAATTCAAGATCGGGGATAACTTTTTTTGTATCAAACCAAAAGGATACACCTTCATTAACTTTTCTATTCAAAATATTAAACAGCAAGCGATTTCTCACTGTTCTGATGTGTGCATTCCGCAGTATTTTTCTGACCATCACAGTTTCGATATCAGAAAAAGAGTATACTGAAAGCTCTTTATTTATTTGTTGAGGTGAAATGGTAATCATGTTCATCTTAGTTATAAAACAAATATGAAACTGCAATTTTTTTATTTTTTTATTACATCAAGTACTCGCCCACTGATTTGATATTGATCATTCTCGTGTATAAATATTGGGAGAAAGTCTTGCGTCGATTCAGATTTAAGGATCACTCTTTTGTTTTCTTTATCCATGATAAATTTCTTTATATTTGCCATTCTGTCAATTATTGAAACAATGTATTGACCAGATTCAGGATTTTTTTGTTCAGCATCGATAATTACAAAATCTCCATCCTCAATACTTTTTCCGTCTTTAATAACGGATCGATTCATAGAATTTCCTTCGGCGCGCAATACAAAGAGCTTTCCTCCGCGAGGAACAAGTTTTTTGGATACCTTTAAATAACTCGTAGTATTATTGTCTGCAAAAATATCCGCTGGTCCGCAATTGGCAGAGCCAATAACAGGAAGCGAAATAAACCCTTCTTTTGAAATCGTTTGTGCTTTCTTTATTACACGATTTGCCGAATCGTATATAATAAATCCCTTTTTTGCTAATTGGGTTAGATGATGTTTTATTTTTTGAGCAGATTTCTCATGAATCAATTCTCCAATCTCGCGGAGGGTCATTCCCGATAGGCTTTTGTCTTTAATTGTCTTCAACAATTTTTCTTGCAATTTATGCATAATTTTATTTTACACCATTGTCAAATTTTAGACAAGAAGTTATCCACAGGCCGTAAGTCTTAACAATATTGACAAAAGAAAGCGGGTAGGTGTAAAATTAAGCTATTCCGATGGTTTTGTTAGCCATGATGTCGACGGGATTAATCAAAAAAATTTACTTAGCAAAAATATGGCTAGGAATAATAGCACTAGGCGCGATGGTTCTACTTTCGATGAAAGCACGATCGAGTCTGTTTGGAGAAAAGGAGAAATTGAACCCAATTACTCGAATTTTCGAAAAGACAAATGCGGTGCTAGTATGCAACGCGATAAGTATGGAAAAACAGAGGGGTGGGGCTGGGAAATCGATCACATTAAACCGGTAGCTCTTGGAGGGACAGATGATATGAATAATCTGCAGCCCCTTCAATGGGAAAATAATCGCTATAAAGGTGACAATTATCCCAATTGGAATTGCAAGATTAGAAGATAATCCTGAAAAAACCACAAATCCCCGCTGGATGCGGGGTTTTTGGTTGGGGAAAATAAATTTTGAAAACTTTATACTAACTCTTTTTCGCTGAAACCTCCGGAATAGTGATGATAAAAGAGGTGCCTTTGCCTTCAGTGCTGTCCACCATGATTTTTCCTCCGTGGCGGTCGATGATTTTTTTCACCATATAAAGCCCAAGTCCGGTACCGGAGGTCTGGACAGCCGTGGCGTTGTCCGCCCGGAAGAATTTTGAGAAAAGTCTGTTCTTTTGATCCTTGGGAATTCCGATGCCGCTATCCTGCACGACTATTCGAATGAGCCCTTGTTCCTGACTGATGCTAAAGTCAATTCTTCCGTCACTCGGCGTATATTTGACCGCGTTGTCCAAAAGATTCGTGAGCGCCAGTTCCATTTTTTCCGCGTCAATATTCACGTCCGGAAAACCGGATTCATCCGGAATTTTCATGGCTAAAACAATTTTTTTCTCGTCGGCGATCAGCTTGAAACCTTCGACGGCCTTTTTAAAAATAGGAAGTATAGGCTGTTTCTTGATCTCAAATTTCATTTTTCCTTCTTCGATATGGGCGACGTTCAGCAGATCATTGACCAAATCGATGGTATTGCTGATCGAGGCAAGTCCCTTTTCGGAAATCTCTTTTTGCTCGGCGGTGAGCGGTCCTGTTTCCGGATCGAGAAGCGCCGTATAGGACCATTTGATTCCCGTGAGGGGAGTGCGCAATTGGTGGGCGGCGACAGAAACGAAATCGGATTTTGCCACATCGAGTTCGGCAAGGCGCTGATTGGCATGGTTGAGTTCCAATTCACGTTTCACGAGCTGGCGGGTGATTTGGTCAAATTCGTCTATCTTTTTTGATTTTTGTTCCGTTTCCACATTGCAGGACTCCAATCCTTTTCTATAATCAGAAAAAAGAAGGGCGAAAGCCGCTGAATTGACGGCCAAGACGAAAAAAAGAAGGGCGGCGGAAGAAATTGAGATATAGTTCAGAAATGCGAAAGCAGCGATAGCGGCAGCGAAAACAATCTGGATCACCCAGATATACTTTTGACTTGAAAGTTTGTTTTTTTCTTGCTCCATTATATTCCAAGAATTTTTTCAACCTTTTCGACGATTTCTCCGGGAGTTGTATGGGCTTTGACGATATAGTCTTTGGCTCCTTCGGCGATGCCTTTCTCGATTTCCTCCTCCTTGCCCAAATTGGAAGTGATGATCACGGGAATATTTTTGAATTGCGGATTCAACTGAAGTTCTTTGAGAAAAGTGATGCCATCTGTCCCGGGGAGGATGATATCAAGCAGCATCAAGCTGATTGGTCCTGATTCGACAAATTTTCTGGCCTCATCCACGTTCATTGCCCGCAAAATTTGAAAATTTTTCTGCTTGAACTTTCTCTCGAGCAAACTCCCCATGAAAGTGTCGTCTTCAACAATGAGAATAGTTTTTTGGCTAGTTTGGTTTTGTTCCATATATGTTTTTTTATGGCTAAGATTGCTTTTATTGTAGCTATTTATTGTCTTTGGGTCAAACAAAACAAAAACATCCCGCTCCGGGACGTCTTCGTGTTTCTTTCTTGAAATCTACACGGGGGCGAGTACTGGGAATCGAACCCAGGTTCTTGGGACCACAACCCAATGTCCTGCCATTGAACGATACCCGCCCCTATACAGACTTCTATTATTTTTTGGTGCGCTGTGCAGGGATCGAACCTGCGACCTTGGGATTAAGAGTCCCCTGCTCTACCAACTGAGCTAACAGCGCTTGTATCTCCCGGCTGCCTGTCCGCCTCTGGCGGAAGCTAACAGCGCATCTTTGTGTCCCTGCGAGGAGTCGAACCTCGGTCTAGGGTTTAGAAGACCCTCGTTCTATCCATTGAACTACAGAGACATGTTTTTAAATTATTGTTGTCACCCTACGGGTGATCCCCCGTAGGGGGAAACTACGAGGACGTCGTCACTTCGTTCCTCCTTGAAACCAAGCAGCGCCAATACTTCCACCCCGGGAAAACTCCCGTTTTCCTCGCCTCGCTAATGCTCCGGCGTAGCGGGCCGACCCCTTTCCCAAAATAAAATCACACTCGAAGAGTATAAGATATTTTTTGCAAAAAGTCAATTTATTTACACCCCGTTCGCTTTTTTGTAGGCTTTCCATTGTTTCTGCGACCAATCCGCCGGCTTTTCGGTGATTTTCTCTTCTCCCGGGTGCGGAAAGAGGGAGGGCGACTTGTAGTTGCTTTTGAATTCCGATTTGCGTATGAGATTTCCGTTTGCGTCGGAGACTACCTGAAAAACGTCCGTTTTCATCGAACCGTCGGGATTTTTTTCGAGGACGGTCGGTCCATCGATCTTGGTTTGCCTCCCGTCGCTGGTTCCATAAAAGTCGAAAAAAAGCTGCGTTCCTGCGATATGGGTTTGGACTAAGATATGGTTGGGCGTATCGTTGACGAATTTCAGGTCGGGATTGGGGATATAGACCGTCGCATCAAGACCCTGCGGATTATAATACACGACCGGATAAGCATGATTGGTTCGGGCGGTTATCCTAAGGCCGGAATTGAGCGCGGCGCGGAACATCGTCGTGGAAACCTGGCACATGCCGCCGCCGAATTCAGGAACAGTCTTGTCGGTCTTGATGACGAGTTCGGGCAGATATCCGGTAGACTCATCGACCGGTCCCAAAGTTTTGATGAAAGAAAACTCTTCGCCGGGCTTAATAAGAACGCCGTTGAACTTGGCAGCGCCAACTTGGATATTGTGAATCCGATTTTGCGGCGAGCGAAGGAAATTGGAAACGCCTTCCCCGATCAGCTCTTTAATGCCGTATTTATCAAGGTCTGTGCTTATCACGTCCGGCTTCAATGCGTTCGTTTCCAGGGTGATATCCTTTGTCAGCGGATTTTCGGTGAGAGATTTCGAAATATCCTGAAAACTTTTTTCCGTGTCGATCTCATATCCGTCTTTCGAAAGAGAAAAGGCGCTCACTGCTCCGCCCGTGAAGGATAGTTTTGCGTCGGTGGCCTCGACTCGGGAGTCTCCTTTCATCTTTTCCAAATAGCTTTTGAGCTGGTCCGTATCGAGGGCGAGGCTCGTCGAGATGCGGATGTGGCTGCGGCCGCGCTCAAGATCCAAGAAGCGAAAATATATTTTTGCCGCCGGATCATCGGTCGGAATAAAGTTGATATTTTCCGCTTCGGAAGAGTAGTTCGCGCTTGTCCGAAGCGCCGGGCGGATCTTGAGCCAGCCGGCGAGCGCAGTTTTGTCCGCGACAACTGTTTTATCCGCGACGTGGAAATTGATCGGCGTGCCCGTGATTTTTTGGATTTCATCAATGGAAAAATTGCCGAGATTCACTTCCTCGGCATGACTTGCAAAAGGGGCAAGCGCAAAAATTAGGGCAACAAAACCCCACACCAATCTCAATTTATATATTTTGAATTTAAACTTATCACCGCAAACATCAAGGATTGGTGTAGGGGTAAAAAAAATATGGAGTTTCATTGTCTTTAGAATACTTTAAAAACGCTACGAGTACAAGTTATTACGGAAAATGGATTTGAAAATTTAGTAAAAAAATGCCGAGGGTTCCACATGGGAACCCCCGGCGGGGTTTTTGGTCAACTTTTTGCTAAAAGTCAAAATGAGTTTTTTTGAAATTTCTGCAGATGTCGCACATCTCTTCCGGCGTGTATTCTCTTTTGTCAGTCAACAGAAGGCGCAACATTTTTGTTTGGAATTGCTTCTTTCTTTTGAATACTTCGGGAATCGAAGTGGATGAAAGTTTACCGAGCTGGATTCCGTTGTTGGCAAAACAGCATCTTGGGTAGAATACGCCGTCCGCGCTGATAGATATCTCATGTCTGTTTCTCTCGCTCGGCCAAAAAATTGTTGCGCAGAAATCATACTTGTAGAGAGGCAGATTCTTGAGATTTTTTGCCCGGCCTTGAATTGCCAAAGAAATAGGATTGAGCTCAAGTACTCTCAGCCAGTTGGTCTTGTTGTCCACGACGTAAGCGCATGGCCAAGCAAATACCCGGCTGTCCATGAAACGATATCTTTCTCGCGACCAAGCCGTTGAAGAAAATATTTCCGGCAATCTTTGCCAAAAGGGGATTACCAGATAAGGCTCTATCACCGAAGATGTCCGTTTTTCCGTTTCCTTGAAAGCACTATCCAGAGCTCTGAAAGAATCCTTGAAATTGAAGCAGCCAAGGCTCATCTTTATCGCCACACAACGCAGAATCTTTTCGGAGTTGATGATGAGGGACAGGGTGTTCACAAACCGATCAGACAACTTCGGATTGAAAATATTGAAACTGAGCGCCAAAGTCAGCCTTCGGATATACGACTTTTGCAGCAATCTTGTCAGCTGCGTTCTTTCCAGATTCTCTTCGGGCAGAAATCCCGAGGTTACGATGCTCAAATTTCTCAATCGGCTGCCCAAGCGGTTGAAGGAAAAATCAACAAGTTCGACAAGGTGCGGATTGAGGAGGGGTTCTCCTCCACCAGTGAAGCAAAAATTTTGTGAAACAATTGGAATGTTTTTCGGCTAGAAGCCGCGGACCTGGATTTTTTTGCTCTTCGTTGTGTCGGCTTTGGGAAGGCGAATAGTGAGGATGCCGTTTTTCATGGCCGCTTCGGCTTTGTCGGCGATGACTTCAACCGGCAAGATGACCGAGCGGGAAAAAGTTCCCCAATAGCATTCCTGATAATAATAATTTTCGCCTTCAACAACCTCGTCGTTTTTGCGGTCGCCGCGGATAGTCACCATATCATTGTTGATCGAAACGTCGAGATCTTCCGGTTTCACGCCGGCGATGGTCGACTTGATGACGATTTCAGCGTCAGTCTGGTAGACGTCAATCGTGAGCTGGCCTTCCGAATCGCCGCCCCAATTTTCGTCGGACTGCTCGGCAGGAGCCGCTGTCGGTGCGGTCGGTTCAACGGCATATTCTTCTTGCTGGAAGCCTTGAGTTTGGATCGGTTGTCCTCCCATCGGCGGCTGAGGCTGCTGGGGCTGATAACCAAAGGAATGGCTTTGCTCCCGGTATGAATCTCCCTCCGGGATGTTTCTGGTTCCGGTGAGCCGCTCGAAAAATGACTTTTTTTCTTTCATAGGATTGTTTGGCTACTAATGATTTTTGCTGTTTTCAGTATATAACCAGTTTCGCGATTAGGCAAGTTTTTTGAAATTGAAGGCCAAAACAATGAGTCCGGCGAGATAGCCGATGGCAAGAGAGGCAACTGTCAAAAAATCGGTGAAATTGCCTTTTTGGATGATCAAAAAGTTGAAAAGGACGTGCAAGAGAACGGGGAAAAGGAGGATTTGAAAGTGCCTCAATTTTCTCGAACTGTCATTTGACGATATGAACGTTCCCATCAAAAACGCGGTGAGAGTGTGGAGCGCGACGATAGTTCCCAAGGAAAACAAGACTTGCGGATTTCCGGACCGAAAAGCGGAAAGGACTTTTTGGTCGGAAAAAAGAACAAGGCCGATTTCAAAAATTCCCCAGGCGGCGCCCAAAAAGAGGGAAGCGATGACGAATTTGATTTTTTCCAAACCGAATTTTTTCCGGATCACAAAATATACCGCCCAGTATTTTAAGACTTCTTCGACGACGGCTGAAAAAGCGAGAAACCAGGTGAAATGCATATATGATTCGAAAATGATTTCTCTCTGCCAAAAAGCGCTCACGACTGCGGCGACGAGTTGCTCAACGAGAATCGCGAGAGCTGCGGAAACGATGGCGAGAAGGATAATTTTGATGATGGTTTTCATTTTTTTAGCTCAAGACCGGCGTCGGCCTCCAGATTTTTCCAATTATTTGAAAATTTCTTCTTGCCGCCCCTGGCGAGCCTCGCCCCTGGCGGGTTTTTTGCCAAGCTATATTGAAAATATCCGGCGACGGCGATCATGGCGGCGTTGTCAAGAGAATATCTGGTATCTGGTATCTGGTATCTGGTATTTTTAAGCTCTTTTTTTATTTTTTCACCCAGTTGTTTGCGCAATTCTTTGTTAGCCGAGACGCCGCCGCCGAGCATGATTGTTTTGGGACTGTATTTTTTGGCGGCTTTCAGAGTTTTGGCGACCAGCACCTCAATCACCGCTTGTTGAAACTCGGCGCAGAGTTCGCTTTTCAGTTTTTTATTTTTTAAAATTTTCGGATTGTCTCTGACTGTGTATAAGACAGCTGTTTTGAGCCCGGAAAAAGAGAAATTGAGATTATTTGAATTCAACATTGGGCGGGGAAAATTAATTAATTGAAAATTCAATGAAAATTGTCACCCTGCGGGTGATCCCCCGTAGGGGGAAAACTTGAAATTTTAGCGGCTTCAGCCGCGACTTTTGGTCCGCCGGGATATCCCAAGCCCAAAATTCTCGCCACTTTGTCAAAAGCTTCTCCGGCTGCATCATCCAAAGTCTCTCCAACAATCTTGAAATCCAGATGCTTTTTCATCAGGATGAGTTGGGTATGCCCGCCGGAGACAATCAAGGCTAAAATCGGAAATTCTAAAAAGCTTGGCTTTGAGGAATTTCGAGAGCTCTGCTCGAGAAAGGGAAAAGCCGAGCTTTGGATAAAGTTGGCGTAAATATGCCCCGCGATATGATGGACGCCGACCAATGGTTTTTTCCAGGCATAGGCCAAGGCTTTCGCGGAATTCGTACCAATCAATAGAGCCGGAATCAACCCTGGGCCTTGCGTGACAGCAATCAAATCGATATCTGGGGAAGTGATTTTATGTTTTTTAATAATTTTTCTAAGAAGCAAGGGCAGATTCTTGAGATGCTCCCGGGCGGCCAAATTCGGCACGACGCCGCCGAAAGGGGCATGGACTTTGATCTGCGAAGAAACAAAATCTTCAATGACTCTGAATTTGTTGTTTTTTGCTTCAATCAGCGCCACCGCCGTCTCATCGCAAGATGTTTCAATGGCCAAAATATTCATAGGTTCAGTATAAAGGAGATGATTGTTAAAATCAAAAAACGTCCGATAAATTGCGAACGTTTTTTGAGAATTTTAAAAAAGTAGCCCCAAGGGGAGTCGGACCCCTCTTTTCAGGATGAAAACCTGATGTCCTAACCGATAGACGATGGGGCCATGAATCAGTCAGTACAAAGCAGATGATAACAAGAAATGAGGGATTAGTCAATGAGAATTGCGAATAGACATATTATTGCGAAAGAAAACAGATAAATTAGGAGTATTATAGTATTATTGTCAATATATTTTACATATATATTGACAAATAAATATACAACTATTATAATATAAATAACAAATATGCTTGGCAACTTTATCTTAAAACAACGTAAAAAACGCAATCTTTCTCAGAATTTTTTGGCGTCTAAACTTGGAATTTCTCGTCCAACCTACAACCAAATAGAACAAGATGAGAAGGATCTAACTCTTTCTGAAGCGAGAAAGCTAGCGGATGTTTTTGGCATTTCTTTCAATGACTTTCTTCAAGGCAGGGAATTTTCCACAAAAATCGAGATAGAGGCGGAAGTGAAAAACGCGAAAGAGCAAAGAAAAGGGATTAGAATCAGTGTCCCTCAAAAAAATATCGAAAAATTCAAGGAAGTTTTACTCTATGTTTTGTCAAAGGTCGGCGGCAAACCGAATGTCGGCGAAGTGGTTCTCTACAAACTTCTTTACTTCATTGATTTCGATTTTTATGAAAAGTTTGAGGAGCAACTGATCGGTGCAACATATATCAAAAACCATTACGGGCCTACGCCGATTGAATTCAAAACCATTGTCGATGAGATGATAAAAAACGGTGAAGTCATGAAAGTTGATGGAAAATATTTTGATTATCCGCAACGAAAATATTTACCAGTTCGCGAACCAGACTTAACAAAGCTAAAAGACGCACGGGAGTTGCGTCATATTGATGAAGTGCTGGCAAGATTGGGCGACAAGAATGCTACGGAGTTAAGTGAATATTCTCACGAAGATACCCCTTGGCTCATTGCCGAAAAAAATAAGCCGCTTGATTACGAGGCCGTATTCTACCGTACTCCGAAGACCTCCGTGAGAAACTATGACGAGCAAAATTGAATACGGCGAAACGCCGGAATTTCAAAAAGACTTCAAAAGATTGCTCAAAAAATTCAAGACGCTTGAAAAAGATTTAGGGCTGGCAAGGATTGCAGCGATAGAACTTTATCACATACGAAAAATAAATAATCTGAGCATTTTTCCTGTGCAGGGATTTTGTACTGAAAAAGTTCAAATTTGCAAAATAAAAAAATTTGCCTGTAGGGCTTTGAAAGGTCGTGGTTCGAAGAGCGGCATACGAATTATCTATGCTTTTCATTGTGACAATTCAAGAGTTGAATTCATCGAGATGTATTTCAAGGGAGAAAAGGAGAATGAAGATCGCAATAGAATCAGAGACTATCTGAAAAGTTTACAAAATTAATCGAATATCTGTGAAGATACATTGTGTTTTTTTACAATAGTTATTGTAAATTCGGTTGTGCAATATTTCTATAGAAAAAAGGCAAAACCGTGTTGGGTTCTGCCTTGATTTTTATTTCCCAACATCGGATGTTAGGAAGCTGCAGTTTGCCTATTTATTGATAATATATTTATATGGTGTTTAAATATAAAACTTATTCCAGCAGATATACAAAACTTTTCGAATAAATGAAAAGAAAAATTTTGTGTTTATCGGCAAATAAACTGGAAATCGAACATATCGGCAGTACGGCGGTTAAGAGTCTTGGAGGCAAGGGCATCATTGATATATCAATTGGAATCAAAAAATGGAAAGATGCTGATGAAATTATCAAGATATTGAAGAAGATCGGCTTTAACCGCGCTCTAAATCCCCGAGCGTAAGCTCGTGGGATGGATGCGCTCCCCAAATCCTTTTCGTCGTGCTAACCTTGGGGTATGAATAAATATTTGCACGATTCCCATTGCGTAT
>JAPLXD010000061.1 GCA_026396255.1 Candidatus Moraniibacteriota bacterium
CGATTTAATCCTGGAAGTGAAAAAGGAAACTGCGCCCAAGTCAGAATTTTTCGTGGAAGAAAAGAAAAACATCACCGTTGCGGGAAATATCAAGGAATATGTCAGTGATTATTCTTTGCCTAAAATGACTTCAGAGATAAAAGTCAAAATTACGGGAATGGCCAAGCGGCGGAAAATGCTGCCCGAACGAATATCGGCTAGGCCGATGGATTTTCTTCCTCGTCGGTCCGCTTCGCCGGTATCGCGTCTAGGCGTGTCGAATCGAAGAGATCGGCTAGGCGTTTTTGCGGAAAAAGATTTTTCTCGAGAGGTTTATTTGAAATCTCGGATAAGAATAATCAGTCCGGCGAATCTGTCCGGAAAACCAGCTCACCGGTTCAGTGATATGAGAATATCTTCCGAAAAAAAATTGAAGGGATATTGGGAAGCAAATATAAATGAAAGGCTGGCTCCCGAAAAATTTTTGGAGATCAGAAGATCGGAAGATGTATTTTCCCCGAGTTTTGCGGAAAAGAAAAGCCTGTCCAGCCTACTTTTCCCCAAGCTTGCTTTTGGGCTGGCAGCGGTGCTATTATTCTTCCTACTCTTCCAAGCGGCTGTTTTCTTCAAAGGGGATTTGGCGAGGTTAGCCGGTTTCAACCAGACTCAAGGCACTGTAGCCGGAGCCAGCGACGAAAAAGGAAACGGCATCACGAATGTCAAATCGGAAGCGGACTATTATCTTTCCAGTTCCGCCGACGCGATGAAAGAATCAGTTTCTTTTTCCAGATTGATGGTGAGAACAGCGTTGGAAAGAAATAACGGTCAATAATTTATCATTGAAAAGCGTATTATTCATTATAATTAATCATTAAGCTAAAAATTTATGTTCATGTGGGTTATCTTGGGAATAATTGCCATTCTCGTCATTTGGGCGATTGCCGTCTATAACGGTCTTATTCGCCTCAAAAACCGAGTGGACGAAGCCTGGAGCGATATCGATGTTCAGCTAAAGCGCCGTTATGACCTGATTCCAAATTTGGTCAGCACGGTGAAGGGCTATGCCTCTCACGAAAAAGAGGTCTTTGAAAAAGTGACGGAAGCGCGGACGCGGGCGATGGGTGCGCAATCAGCAGCAGACAAGGCGCAGGCGGAAAACGCCCTCTCGCAAACTCTCAAAAGTTTGTTTGCGGTGGCGGAAGCCTATCCGGATCTCAAGGCCAATCAAAACTTTTTGGAACTGCAAAGAGAGCTTACCGACACGGAAGACAAGATTCAAGCTTCGCGAAGATTCTACAATGGCAACGTTCGTGACTTCAACACCAAAATTCAAGTTTTCCCCAACAATGTCTTCGCCGGCATGCTGGGATTCTCTGCTCGCGAATTTTTTGAAGCAGCAGGCGGAGAAAAAGAGCCGGTCAAGGTGGAGTGTTAGCGCATGTAACACGAAGCATGTAACATGTAACAAAAATAGATGGAGGGTGGAAATGATTTTCATCGCAGGCTGAAATTATTGATGGATAGGTATGTTAGCAAAGTTTATGACTGTACAGAATATTTTCCAAAAACAGAAATATTTGGAATAACTTCACAACTTAGGCGAGCTGCCTTATCTGTAATTCTCAACTACATTGAAGGCTATGCTCGCTGTAGAAATAAAGTTCTATTGAACTTTCTTGAAACTTCATACGGATCATTGAAAGAAAGCAAATATCTTGTTTATTTTTCGTTTTAAAGAAAATATTTAGGAGAAAAAGAGTATAAAGAATTATTGAGCATAGCTGAAGAAATAGGGGCGATGCTATGGGGTACAATAAATAAATTATAGTAATTCGAAGCGTACTTATGTTTCGTGTTACATGTTACAAGTTACATGACTATCTATGACCAGGCAGATAAGAATACAAGATTAACCTGGATATACATCCTGGGTTTTTTGGTCTTTGTGATTGGGATAGGATATGTCTTCGCGGGGGCGATGAACAATTATGCGATTCTGGCGGTTGCGGTGATTTTCAGCGTGGTGATGAGTTTTGCTTCGTATTGGTGGAGCGACAAGATAGTGCTCGCGATGAGCGGAGCCAAGGAGGTGACGCGCGAGAATGCGCTCGCCTCGCCTTCGCTCGGACGAAGTGGGAAAGAAATTTATAATATTGTCGAAAATCTCTGCATCACGGCCGGTCTTCCGGTCCCGAAAATTTATGTCATCCAGGATCCTTCTCCGAATGCTTTTGCGACGGGACGAAATGCCGAGCATGCCGTCATTTGTCTCACCACTGGGATTATCGAAAAACTTGAGAAGCCGGAATTGGAAGGCGTGATTGCGCATGAACTTTCTCATATCGGAAATAAGGACATACTACTCTCAACAGTTATTGTGGTCTTGGTTGGTTTCGTGGCGCTCCTGGCCGGATTTTTCCGCCGCTGGAGTTTTTTTGGAGGAGGAAGAAGATCAAGCGACAGAGATGGAGGACAGCTCGGGCTTATATTGATGATCGCCGCCATTATTCTTTCAATTCTTGCTCCCGTCGCAGCCATGCTTATTCAGCTGGCGATATCGCGAAAACGTGAATTTCTGGCGGACGCGGACGGGGCGCTCCTTACGCGCTATCCGGAAGGGCTGGCCCGCGCGCTCGAAAAAATTTCGGCCGACCCGACGCCGATGCAGCACGCGAACCAAGCGACCGCCCATCTTTTCATCGCCAATCCTTTTAAGGGGAAAAAAGTTTCCAGTCTTTTTTCCACCCACCCACCAATTTCGGAGAGAGTAAAAAGGTTAAGAGATATTGATGTCGCATAAAAATATTAAGGATTTAGTAACTGAAATAAAATTGGTGGGTGGGCAGGCCCATCCGCCTATCGCCGAGCGCGTGAAGCGCCTGCGGGGGATGGATATTTAACTATTGAGCAGGAGCAAGGTTGTACCTTGCTCCTTTTGTTTATAAATATAGAGGAATATGCGAAGCAGGGTGCAACCCTGCTCCTGCCGTAAAAAATATTTTTTATGCAATTCAAGATTCCGAAAAATACGGAAAAATATGAATGGACGCAGCACGCCGCGTTCAAAATGAAACAATACGGCCTCACGGCCCAGCGGATTTTGCGCGTGGTGAAAAATCCGCAGAGGACGGAAGAGGGAATCGTGAAAAATACGATCGCGGTCATGCAGCCCGCCTCGCTTCGGACAAAAGACGGGAAAAGAGTTTGGTCGCAGGAAATTTGGGCGATGTACCAGCTCCGCTCTCGCGGAGCAATTTCCAAATCCCAATTTCCAATTTCCAAAAAAATCCAAAATCAAAAATCTAAAATTCGCTTGATCAGCGCGTGGCGGTATCCGGGGGTGAGCCCCAAAAGAGACCCGATTCCGGAGGATATTTTGCGGGAATTGGGCTTATAATTTGCTTTATATAAAGGATAATAGTCCGATGAGCTGGACAAATATTTGATTTGGGAGTATAATAATACATTGGCAATAAAGGTACATTTTACCCTCAACTGCAACACTGATTATCACGGATTAAGTTCAGTTGTTCATTGAAAACTTCGGCGGGCTTGCGAAATTGAAGACATTTTCTGGGAGTGTTGTTCATGATATCCATGATAGCAGAAATCTTTTCGGGAGAATAACCCTTGATAGATTTTCTCTTGGGGATGAATCTTCTCAGTCTCTGAAACGAATTTTCTATCTGACCTTTTTCCCAAGAGGAGTAGGGATGGCAAAAGTATGTATCAATTTTCAATTCTTCATGCCGTTGGTTTTCCACTCCGTTATCCAAAGTCAGGGTTTGAATTATCTTTTGATGCGGATTCAACAATTCCTTGAATCCGTCCACAGTATATTTCAAACGAGACACTTTCTTGAGCATCAAGAAGCGAGACATCCTCTCGGTTATTCCGGTCAGTATTTCTTTGTCGGCTTTGAGGGCTCCGAGGGTATCCGCTTCGAAATCTCCGAATCTCGTCCGCTCATTCACAACCGCCGGTCGATCGTCAATGAATACGCGGTTTTTGATGCCCGCGCCCCAACCCCTCTTTCTGGTCGCTCCTTTTCTTTTGTGAGTTTGTTTGTAAGTGAGATATCCGGTGAGGTGCTGTCCGTAAGGGCTGTAGATGTATTCATAGATGCTTTTTGCGGAAATGACAGTTCCTCCGCGCTCGGCTCTCAATCTCCCCGCGATTTGTTCCGGTGTCCAGTAAGATTCCATTTTAGTTGCCACATATTCCTCAAGCCCCGGTGTCTGCCTGATTTTCATGGCCTGGTATTTGGATCTTTGGCGACGAACGTAGGCTTTGCCTCTGGCTTTTCTGGGATCATAGATCCCTTTCACAGAATTGATTTTGATTTCACGGCTTACTGAAGACGGGTTCCTCCCGAGAGCATGTCCGATGTCTCTCAGGGAATAGTCTTTCTTCAGTAGGATGGCGATTTCATCTCGCTCGTTCTGCTTGAAGTGTGTGTATTTCATATACAAAGTATATGGGTGTTGCACTTCAAAGGTAAAATTACTAAA
>JAPLXD010000040.1:0-1107 GCA_026396255.1 Candidatus Moraniibacteriota bacterium
CATAGATGACCTTATAGCTTTTGATTTCGACTTTGTTCATCTCTGCAAGCCGCTTCGCCACCGTTGTCGGCTGGATATTGAACCCAAAGATAACCGCACCCGAAGTTTGCGCCAGTTTCACATCAGACTCGGTGATATCACCCACCGCTTGGCGGATATAGTTTATGCCAACTTCATCTGATTTGATTGCTGCAAGGATTTGATCAATAGCTTCGAGCGCTCCCTGCACATCCGTTTTCAAAATGATGTTTATTTTTTTGATATTTTGGTCTTCAATACTTTTGTTCAAAGTTTGCGCGTCAAATTTTTTCATTCCGCCAAAACCGCTTGATTGCATTTCCTTTTGCGAAATCTTCGCTGATTTCAAATCAACCGCGCCCTGCAAAACATCGTTCGTATTTGGAAGCTCATGGAGCCCGATCACTGTCACCGGTGTCGACGGACCCGCTTCTTTGACTTGCTTTCCCCTGAAGTCTTCAAGTCTTCTCACTCTTCCGGCAATGGAACCCGCCAGAATATCCTGTCCCTCCTTGAGCGTTCCAGTTCGCACGAGAACCGTTGACATATTTCCCTTCTTTGGATCAAGATGCGATTCAATAACCACTCCAAGCGGCAACCTCTTATAGTCCGCTTTGAGATTCTCCACCTCGGCAACCAGTAAGATCATATCCAAAAGTTCATCGATGCCGATATTTTGTTTGGCTGAAACTTCCGCCGCTACGACGTCCCCGCCCCAATCCTCGATCATGATTTCGCGATCAGCCAGCTCCTGTTTCACCCTCTGGATATTCGCATTGGGCTTATCCACTTTGTTGATCGCCACCACCATCGGAATCTTTTTTTCTTTCAAGTAGTTGATCACTTCTTCTGTTTGCGGCCGCACTCCGTCATCCGCCGCCACGACCAGAATGGCAATGTCGGCAAGACTCACGCCACGCTCACGCATCGCTGAAAATGCCTCATGGCCAGGAGTATCCACAAAAGTGATAAACTCCCCCTTCTTTTTCACCTGATAGGCGCTGATGTGCTGAGTAATTCCGCCCGCCTCTTTTTCAACAACGGACGTTTTCCGGATCGTATCGAGAAGAGTCGTTTTTCCATGATCGA
>JAPLXD010000040.1:1163-27150 GCA_026396255.1 Candidatus Moraniibacteriota bacterium
AGCTTTTCCAATGTCATCGCCCCTTGTCCGCCGGCCTCAATATCCTCTTCCGCTTCGAAGCCCAGATCGGACGCGATGATCGCCGCCGTTTCAAAATCGATCTCATCATTGATCGTCGCCAAGATCTTGTTTTTCATCAGCTCCTTGATGACATCGGAAATTCCCAAACCCAAAAGTTCCGCGTATTTTTTCACGGTCACGCGAGACGGCATTTTCACTTTTTTCTTTTCAGTTTCTTCCATAAATAATTTTAGGCTTTCTGTGAGATCGATTCCGCGCCTGCCTCCGCCATTTTGATCGCTTCGTTTTCCTCATCCGTGAGTGGATGTTTCACGGCCTTTCCCTTTTCAACGGGCTTCGCATAAACCCGGTTTCCTTCACGAGTATGCAGGCCCGAAATCACCACCCCACTGCTTTGCCCATCGAGAAGCGCAATCGCAAAACTTTGGTCGCCTCCCAAATCTTTGAACGGATTGAAGCGAATAACTCCGACTTTGTGAACTGAATGGTTCGCCAGATCATTGATTTTGTTCGATATTCCAAAAAGATCCTGAATATCCTTGTCGAGCTCCTTGAGATTTTGGCTGTGTTCAAGAATGATTTTTTCGAGATCTGTTCCATTTTTCCCGGAAAATAGTTGCTCCTGGTTTTTTCTCATCCGGCTCACATTGAGCTGCAAAAAAATATTCCAGACCAAAAGAAGAACCGCGACCACAACCGCTCCAATCACGCTGATTCCCAAATTGTTCTGAATGATTGAATTTAGCATTTTCGTCATTTCTAAACTTATCATCAATTTCTGCTTATGTAAACCCCCACACCAAATAAATTTGCATTCTCGGGTCGATTTCGAATGGAAATAATCGAATTGTAATTTGGTGTGGGGGTAAAGAAAAATCCTTCTTTTCTGAAGGAAATTTTCTTGGCGGTATGTTTGGGACAAAGTTGGAACATACCTTGCTTTGCAACATTGATATTTTCAGGTAGTTTTGACCCTATTAAAATTTTCTAAATATTCAAGATGCTGTTTCATTGCCCGGTTATAAGTTTCCAAATCTTCCATTTGCAAACCATTTGACGTTGTTGTCTGGTCAACGGGATAATTATCAAGTTTGTATCCGGGAGGGGTGAACGGCTGACAATTGTTGATGACATATTCGATTATTCCTCTTGTATTTATTGAGCTGTCGAAGGCTGATGTCATGTACATTGTTTGGTCAATATTCTCACTTACTAGTTGATCAAATAGCGTCAAATCTACATATGGTGCTAGTCGTTTTAGTTTGTCAATCGAATCCTTTTTGACAGACTTTTTTTCGTATGTTTTTTCCAGCGTACTTAAGCAAAGCCCATATACTATCTCCTCGATTTTATGAAGCTTTATTTTATGGTTATTATCAGCATTTAATTCCACGAATCTTGGCGTTCGTTTTCTGGGAAAAATATCTACCCAACAGCCAATTTTTTTGTGGATCAAACTAAGCTGAAAACCGCGCTTTGTTTCAAACAGCCTGATTTATGTAGAACTTATCTGTTATTCGCTTATCAACCAAATCGTTAGAATCTTGCAGGGGATAAACAACAACGTCAACATCTTTAATTATTTTATCCGATAACGCTGGAACCAGTAATGTATACGCGGCAGACCCCGTCAATACATAACCTTCGGGTAAGAATGGAACCAAATCATGCAATACTTCTTTTGCAAGTTTATCCAATTTCATATGTTTTTTAACGGCTCATTCTTAAATTATATCTTGGCGGAAGCGGGAGGATTTTCACCCCGCACCAATTTTCTCAATTTCGGAGAGTAGAGGATTCGAACCTCTGGTCCCGTTTCCAGGACAGCAGTTTTCGAAACTGCCGCTTTCGTCCACTCAGCCAACTCTCCATTTTTTGATTTACTGATAAACCAAAATTGGTGCGGGGCGTGCCTCCGGTGCCATTGCTGACACGGCAGTTTTCGAAACTGCTGCTTTCGTCCACTCAGCCACGCTTCCAGATTATTTATTTTGTGGGCTGTTTGGAACCAAGTTGGAACTTATCTAGCCCAACATTGTTATAATACACAAGAGCTAGAGATTTGCCAATAAAAAAAACCACCAGTGTTTAAGCTGGTGGCTTTTTGTGAAAACCGTTTATACTGTCCCATCATCGCTTAAAGGTTTGCACGATGGTGTTCCTGATTTCAAATCGAACGTCCGTCGGAAAATTCCGCAAGGCGTTGTCATAGAAAATTTTAAGACACAATGTCCTTTCCACCGGGATGGTGTCGATTATTATTGAGGTATCTTCGCTCACTATACCCCCAACGATGGACTTTCTGCCCTTGTTCTTTTTCGAGGTTAAGACCGCTCCCCTCACAAAGACGTTGTCGCTGGCATTTTTAATTTTCAGCATTTCTCCGGCCTGCACCAGAAATGCTTCGATGGCCTCCAAATTCACCAGCTTCACCGGATTCAAACCTGATGTAGTGAAAGAGCATACTTTTTGAATTTTAACCATATATTCCTCCTTGATTGATAGACTTTTCATTGAAAGTCTTAAATCATAGTATGTTATACCTATTTAGTCAATCTGTCAATCCCCCATAAATAGGCTAAAATTCTCCGCCCGCTGTCAAGAGAGCGAAGCGACCTTTACAGCACTAGGGCGACGATTTGCTATTTGATTTTCTTTGCTTTTCTGCTAGTATGGATTACTAAAATAAATCAATCCATATGGCATACAATCTTGAAAAAATGCGGCTACCAGAAATAAAAATGCTGTTTGAAGTGTTGGAAGAAGTCAGGATAGCTTGTTCATCCCGGGACAATGCTTTTGTGATGTGGGGAAAAGATAAACAAACTAAAAATGTTTCAAATAATGATTTGATTCATATTGTCGGCACGTTAAACAAAGAGGGTTATCTCAAAAGAAATTTTTGGCTGACTTCTTTTCTTGGAACATCTATCGCCATTACAAAAAAATTTGAGCCTTTTTATTACGCCGTGGCGAAACGTATGAATATTCTGCAACAGAAAAATCGGCCGATTCAAAAATCAAACGGCGAAGATTTATCATTAGAGTTTATCTCTAAAACAGGTATTTTGTATTTCAAGAAGTTCAAAATAAAAATGACTCTCAAAAATCAAAAAAGCAACGCTCATTATGTCATGGAACACATTTTTACTTCCGAAGATGAGTTCGATGACGGCATCGGTCGTCAATTTGATTATGCGGACATAGCGTGGGAAACTTTTAAGGACGACTACGGAAGAAAAAAGGATGCTTGGCGGAAGTATCATCGTGCGTGTGAAGATATACAAGAAAAAGTCAGAAAAGCAAGCGGGATTGAGGACTTTTTGGATTTCACATCCGGCAGAACCGGCTGGGTGAAAATAAACGAAAAGTATTTGGAATAAAGCAAATTTAGCGTTCCCCGGAAGATTACGGGGAAAATAGCGGAAACCAATCAGCGGATAATGACCTTACAAAATCGTAAGGCCATTTTTTTTATGTCGCAAAAATTCAGCCAAGAACTCCAAGACGAAATGATTTGGTATTTCGAAAAATATCACGGTTTGACGATTTCCTCTGAAACCGCCGATGAGTTTTTGGATTCTTTGGGTGAATTATTTTTATGGCTTAACAAATCGGAGGAGGGCGGACGTTGCCGTTAGGCAACGGACGCAATCATCCGATAGTAAGACTCGATAACTATCACACTTAATACGAAATTTATGTGGGGAAAAGAAAAAGCAATTATCTGCAATAAGATTATCGAAACATATGAATATGAGCATATGGTTTATCATAGTGATAAAAATAATAATCAAGAAAATGAAGAGAAAAATGAAAAAAATAAATCAAAAAAAGAAAACACCAAGAAAAGAGAAAATACGCTCAAAAGTCGCTTGCTTTCCAACTGGCGAGCAAAGAAAACCCTGCGTCGGATTATCAATACCAACGCCGGAATTTATCGCAAGCCAAGCGGCAAAGTTTTTCCGCCCGTCTTTTTGACCCTGACTTTCAAAGACGACATCCGGGAAAGCAAAAAGGGCAATCCGAAATTCACTGCGTTTTTGAAACGTCTTAATTATCATTTTACGGGAAAGGGTAAAAATACCCTCGCTTATTCGGGAGTGATTGAATTTCAGCCCAAATCCAAAAGAGTACACTATCACGTCATTTTTTACAATTTGCCGTATATCCCCAAAAAGAAACTGGAAAAAATATGGGGAAACGGATTCATAAAAATAAAGAAAACAGACAATATTCAAAATGTCGGTTCGTATGTGTGCAAATATATGAGCAAGAGCTTGGGGGACGCTCGGCTTTGCGGACAAAAAGCATATTTTTCCAGCCAAGGACTCAAACAACCAACAAAGATAATCGGAGAAAATGCCCAAATAATCATTGGAGGATTGAAAAATGGTTTGAAGCCCGTTTATGAAAAAAATTGTGAAAATGAATACATCGGAAAATTCAAGTATTCCCTTTACCGCTTGCCATAATCAAATAATTTCTGTAGTTTGTTATCATTATGAAATGTGTCATTTACGCGAGAAAATCAACAGAAGAAAAAACCCGGCAAGTGCAATCCATCGAAAGCCAGATAATCGAGATGAAAAAGATTGCCGCGAGAGACAACCTGAAAGTTGTTAAAATCTTTCGCGAGGAAAAATCCGCCAAGAAGCCGGGACGCAAAGTTTTTGGCGAAATGATTGAATTCATTGAAGACGGGAAAGCGGATGCAATTCTTTGCTGGAAATTGGATAGGCTTGCCAGAAATCCAGCCGACGAGGGAATGATCAAATGGATGTTGCAGCAAGGAATCATCAAACAAATCAAAACGAACGACAGGGATTACAAACCCGACGACAATGTGCTTTTATCCAGCGTTGAGTTTGGAATGGCAAATCAATATATTTTAGACCTTTCGAAAAATGTCAAAAGAGGCAATCGCACCAAACTGGAAAAGGGAGGCTGGCCAAGCAGAGCACCGCTCGGGTATCTCAACCAAGATAGCGGCATAGTTGTTGACGAGGGCAGAGTGAAATACCTCCGCAAAGCTTTTGAGCTTTACGCAACCGGGGGCTATGGAATGAAAGAAATTGCCGACATTTTGTTTCAAGACGGTTTTCACTCAAGAAGCGGCAAAAAATACAACAAAGGAAAAATTCACAAACTGCTGCACAATCCTTTTTACTACGGAATTATGCTTATGCACGGAAAAGATTATTCAGGCAATCACGAACCTATCATTTCCAAAGAACTGTTTGATAAAGTGCAATTTGTGCTTCAAGGAAAACATCATAGCAAAAAGAAAAAGCACTTTTTTTCTATGCGGGGATTTTTGCAATGCGAAGTCTGCGGTTGTCTTTTGACTGCAACCCTGAAAAAGGGGCATCGCTATTATTACTGCACCAACGGAAAAGGAAACTGCACTGAACACAAGAAATACTTTCGCTCTGAAACTTTGGACAAAAAACTCGCCGACAATTTCCAAGATTTGAAATTCAACCCGGCTCTCGTCGAAATTGCCTACAAAGCCGCCAAAGTTAGAACCAACCAAACAAAAAACTATCTGATCATCGCTCGCGACAATCTTGCCAGTCGCCTCCAGACGCTTAAAACCAAGCAGGAACGCCTCCTCAACGGATATTGCGAGGGCAATGTCGCGAGCGAGGTCTATCGTGCCAAATCGGGTGAAATGCAAAAAGAGGAAAACGACTTAACCGTTCAGTTAAAATCCACGAACCTAAAAATCCAAAGAGGAATATCCACTTTGGAACAAACAAAAAAGGTATTTTTAGAAGCCAACAATGCGGCTAAAGAGTTTTTAGCTGCCAAAGAAGAACGAAAAAGAAAACTTCTAGAAATCCTACTTTGGAACGCTACTTTCCAAAATCAAGAATTGGCTAAAGTATCGTATAAAACGCCTTATCAGTACTTGGCTGATGAGCCGAATAAAGACGATTTTTGCAAAATGTGGACAATGGAGGACTCGAACCTCCGACCTCTACAGTGTGAATGTAGCGCTCTAACCAGCTGAGCTAATTGTCCGCTGTGTCCATTGCTTTTATTATTGCGTTTCTAATTTTTCTTCCAATTCCTGTCTTATAAAATCTTTCTCTCTTGAAAGCATCAGCATTGCAAATATATTCTTCAAAATACAATAAACGAAATGGTTTATTCTCTCTGACCCATTTATTCGATCCAGAATTATGTTCCTCCAATCTTTCACTCGGATGTTTTTCGGTTGTGCCAGTATATATCTTTTTATTCCTAAGACTTTTCAAGAAATAAATATAAAACATATTACTTTCGCTCTAACCTCCGCCAGAGGCGGATCAGCCTACGGCCGAAGCTGCTTGTCCGCCTTTGGCGGAAGCTAATTGTCCAAAAGACTCGGTGGTGTTTGTTGGAAAAAGTTAGAACTCACTTTCAACAAAATCCTGATTTCTGATTGTCTTTCGCCCGTTGCTTCCGCATTCGGCAGAGCCGAATTTTCAAAACGGAAAATTTTTCTTTCCTTTGAAAAAAACGGGGGGAAATATGTAGGTTGTGCTTGACCCGCTCCACCCATTCGCGCACAACATATTACTCCCTTTGGTTTAAAATGGAATATCTTCAATTCTAATCTCTTTTATATCTTGTTCCGTATTTATTACCTCGTCAATATTTAAAATTATTTTTGCCCTTAGCAAAACATGGTCGTAAGTCATTATTGTTAAATTGTGATAACTAGAATTTAAAATACGATATGCTTCCTTTTGCTCATTATTCCAGTCATTTGATCTGCCAAAAATTAAAATGCAACGAGGCTTTATGGTTTTAACATTTCCAACTCGTTCCAAAAACTTAACACTATTTGCCTCACGTTCTACTTCGTAAATATATTTTGTTGCTTGTGTAATTGCTTTTGTTAATTCTAACGAAGGAATGTAGTTCCCATGATCTTGAGATTCTGCCCAAAAATGCAAATTGCCCTCTGGTCGCTTGATTTCAATAATATCAAGAAACCCGTCATATGCTTGCATTAAATAATCAGTAATATTTGCAGCATCAATTTCTCGTTCGTCTAGAATTCTAACAAACTCACTACCGAGCACCCAGTTATTTTGTTTCAACCATTCCTGCCATTTTTGCTCGACTAAATTCTGCCCGAGCATTTTTTCAAACTCATTGACGGCGTTAATTCTTGCTTGACTTTGTAAACCTGCGATTAAATCATTTGGCAGTATATTATTTTTTGCTATAAAATCTAAAACTTTCTGTTTATCGGGATTGTCAAAAATTGCCTTCAAATGTTCAATGCTTTTTTGATCAAATTTTTCGTTAAGCGGGATATACTTTTTAATTCCTTTTTTAAACGGCTCATAATTGTCCGACAAAAATTTGAGCAATTTTTGAAATTCCTCGTTATCTAAAGTTAGTTCACTTTTTGGATTTGTATTTTCAAGAGTTTCTGGCGCAAAACTATTTTTATTATAACGACCAATTTTTAAACAAATATCTTCTTGTGTATTCTTGTGTGGAATTTTCCAAAAAGCGACACGAGTAACAGTTTTTGCTTTTTCCTTAAGCAAACCGAAAAGATATTCAATTCCACCCTCAGTTTTTCTAATCGTTGTCATGATTTATCTTCCTCCTTAATTCACTCTAGCTTTTAATGTCTAAAGTAGGCTGGGCTTAAACATGCAAGCTGTGCTTGACCCACTCCGCCCATTCGCGCACAACAATTTACTCTCCGTTTGTACTATCTAGGAAACTTCATGCGCCGGAGATCCCATCGTTTGAGTTACGGGGAGATTTTTACTATTAAGATAATTTTCAACTTTATTAATTTCATTTTTCATATCATGAAGCAGACTATTATAACCAATCAAATAATTTTCTGATTTTAGAGTTTCGTTGATAAAGAGGCCTTCCTTTATCTTATAATAAACAATTTTGAAATCTTCATAAAAAGTTACAACATCAATGCTAAGTCTACCATCATTTCTTCTAGAAAAGACATTAGTGCCAGCTTTAGTTAAGTAAATTTTAGATTTTGGCATAAATGAGTGCGCCAAGCCATTTCTAACGCAACCGTAAAGAATATCAGCGAGCATTGAATTATTATATTTGTCTTTGTCTTTTACGTATTTTATAAAAAAAGATTCCCAAAAATTTTTAAATGCGCTCCTACATCTTCTTTCATCTATCGACAAAACTTGCCCTAATAATTCCATAGCAGCCAAAATCGTCATCATCATTGGATAGTTCAATCTTCCAAAACCACCCATGCAGCCTTTTTCAATCGAAATCATTCTATCAAGATCCGTAATTAGATAATTATCTAGATTAGTAAAAAGATTTTTTAGTTTTTCTGCTATATCGATTTCTTTTAGCTGTATTTTATTAATCACTTTTCGCCGATTCAAGAAATTTTTCAATTAACTTATTAACATTGATTTTATTGTCGTCTAAATCAATCTTCAACTTTCTATTCCTCAAACGAATTTCAATAACCGCCTTAGAGTTTTTATTCTTGCGCTTTATATTAATGGCTAGATTAACCAATTGAGCTATTAATTGTAGTGAACCTATTGTGATAGAGAGTATTGAAAAATGATCAAATTCATGTTGTGCCATTAACACAAATTTTGTATTTGGGTACTTTTCTTTTAGTTGTTCGATCATTTCCTGATTAAAATTTCGATCCGATGCTATTGAAATGTTGGTTTTATTCATTTCTTTAAACAACGCCAGCTAAATTAACATTTTATTACTGCTTAATTATCTATTTCCTTTAATTATACTTAATCGTAAGTAGTAAGACATTTTTAGTTTGTAATATTTTCGCATTTCTTTAACAAATCCTCTCCTATGTTGTTGTAAATTTCGCGTTTAGTTGGATGCATTTAAAAATTATGAAATCATTTTTTTAACCTCCAGTTTTGGGGAGCATAATCTTTAATAAATAATTCTTTCCAATCATTGCCTCTTGTCCACATCGTTTCGTTATCTTTGAAAATGAACTCGCCATTTTCCCACTCTCTCTTATTAACACCAACTGGTACCCAATCGTTTTTTTCGCTATCGTAAATAAATAATTGTTCGTGCTCCACCCGGCTTGTCTGTTCTTGTGGATCTTCTAAGACAATCGTCTCATTCGCATAATAAGGGAGCGCCTGATTAGACATAGAGCCATATGTAACACCATCGGATTTTAATTCCCATCCAGATTTCGCTAGCGATGCAATCAATGCTTCTTTATCGAGAACATCTTCCTTTTTTTTGAATGATTCTTTAGCATATTCAAGCTCCATATCCTTCTTCTGTTGATGACTTTCAGCAGTATCAACAGAAGAATCACTTATTTGACTCTGTGATGTGTCTTGAAGTGTCCTTCCTAAATTATCCGATGACACTTGCCCCTGTTGCTCTAATCGCATTGCTTCTTTTTTGGGGAGAAAGACAACTAAATAATAGCCAAACGAAATAGCAATAATTATAATGCCCGCTATAATGGCGTTTCTTAATGCCTTGTCCATATTATTAAAATTAAAAATCAAAATGATCTTTGTAATTATTTTCATTGATGGCATCCGACCATCTCATCCATTTTTTTATTTCTTTACTATATGATTTTGGCGTAGGACTTTCTCTGTTTTTATCCGCATATTTTTTCAATATGTTGCCAACCCGCTTGCCCTCCGCTGTCTCAATCGCCCAAACTCCCCCTTTTTGATGAAAGTATGCATACCCCTGATATGCCCCGTACATATTAAGAGTATCCGCTACCAAGTTAGCAAACTCAACTCCCTGCATTACATGGTCTGCCCATTTGGGAATATTATATTCTATCATTTCTCGATCTTTCATTGTAAGTTTTTCTATATTTTGATTTTCCTTGTAATCTTCTATTGGTAGTAAATATTTCAGAACTGCACCTGCTATAACATCCTTATTAATTCCATCTGGAATATTTTTCTTGAAATCTTCTTTTTCAAGATGACCTTTAAAGGTATACATCAGGTATTTAAAAATCACTAATTTCGCAATAGCAGATTGTTCTTCGAATTCCTGAAAGTTTTCGCCCCAGGTTATTGTCTTTCTAAGAAAATTAAACATACTTGAAATTTATTTAATTAACTCGTCAACGCTCACCTCAAGAGCCTTGGAAACTTTCTTGAGCGTATCAAGCGTTGGATTTTGGTTTTTACCAGCTTCGATTTTGATAATCGTATTATTGGCAACATCAGCCAATCGTGCCAATTTTTCTTGGGATAATCCCTTGGCTTCTCTTAGCTTCCTTAAATTTTTTGTTATATTTGACATACTTATATTGTAGTAGTAGAATTAAAGTATTAGTGCCATTCCTTTTCTATTACTTTGATGCTACACCAAAAATAAAAAACAGTAAAGAATTAGGGAGCAATGCGTTGCCCGCGCATGGGTTGGGCTGGGGCAAGGGCAACTTTCTAATTTTAACCCCTTTTTCTCTTTTTGCTTCCGCCTCCGATTTCATCGGAGCTCAAAACCGA
Organism: Candidatus Moraniibacteriota bacterium; assembly: GCA_026396255.1. Lineage (GTDB taxonomy): Bacteria > Patescibacteriota > Minisyncoccia > Moranbacterales > UBA11712 > JAPLXD01. The sequence goes on from JAPLXD010000040.1 coordinate 11,681, forward strand.
AAATTTTTCCTCCATTTTTTTCAAAATTTCGCGCCCCCCGTTTTTTTCAAAGGAAAGAAAAATTTTCCGTTTTGAAAATTCGGCTCTGCCGAATGCGGAAGCAAGGTTTCGGCGTTCGTTTCGGCCAGAAAATCCCAGGGGATTTTGAAATCAACGGCGAGCGTTCGGGCGGAAATTCGGCGGAATTAATTGATGGTTTTGTTTCCCGCCAAAGGCGGGAATGGCACACGAAAAAACAAATTGTCGGTGTAGCGTTGCCTTTTTCAAATAAAAAAATGATCAAGTATTTCATCTATTGCCGAAAATCTTCGGAAGACGAGGAAAGGCAAATTTTATCTATCGAAGCCCAACTCACGGAACTGCGGGAATTTGCCAAGCAAAATAGTCTGTTTGTGGTAAAAGAATTTTACGAAAGTAAGACCGCCAAAGAGCCGGGCCGGGAAATTTTCAATGAGATGTTATCCGAAATCGAAAAAGGCAACGCAGGGGGAATTTTAGCGTGGAATCCCGACAGACTTGCTAGAAACTCGATTGACGGAGGGCGAATAATTTACCTTGTGGATACGGGAAAGATCAAAGCGCTAAAATTCCCTACTTTCTGGTTTGAAGCCACCCCACAAGGCAAATTTATGCTTTCTGTGGCCTTTGGGCAAGCGAAATACTACACCGACAATTTGCGAGAAAACATTTTGCGAGGAATCAGGCAAAAATTGAGACGGGGCGAACTTCCCGCAAAAGCTCCAAGCGGATATTTCAACGAGCCGAGATTGCGGACAATTGAACCGGATAAAAGGACTTTTCGTAAAGTTAAACAAGCTTTGGAGGCTTTTGCGACGAGAAACTATACATTGTCAAAAATCCAAAGCAAAATGTTTTCTCTTGGCTTGGTTGCGAAAACTGGCAAGCCTTTGCATTTGTCCACTATCCAAGACATTCTCAAAAATCCTTTCTACTACGGAAATTTTCTATACAAAGGGGAACTTTATCAAGGATCGCATAAGCCAATGATTTCCAAGAAACTTTTTGACAAAATCCAGCAAGCGATGATTGACAACGGAAAGCCCCGCAAAAAGCAAAAGAAAGATTTTCTTTTCAAGAATTTCGCGAGGTGCGGGCATTGCGGATATATGATAACCGCCGAAAAGCATATCAAAAAAAGCGGGTTGGAATTTGTCTATTATCGCTGCACCAGAAAAAGTAAGGTTCAGAAATGCGATAACGGCTTTTTGCGGGAGAAGAAATTATATAAGCAAGTGAAAGAAGTATGTCAAAAAGTTTCTTTGCCGGATGAATGGAAGGAAAAATATCTTGAAAAGGTTTCCGCTTGGGATAAAGAACGAGATAATTCCTCGAAAATTTTCGCTCAAAATATCAAGAATGATCTGGAAAAAGTGAAAAGAAAGATAAATCGTCTCATGGATGTCTATCTCGATGAAGAAATTGAAGTCGTTGAATTTCAGCAAAAGAAAAACGCCCTCATGGACGAAAAGAAAACTTTGGAAGAAAAATTATCCGATTTTGAGCGAAAAGGAAATCATTGGCTCGAACTCACGCGAAACTGGATAATCGAAGCTAACCAAGCCAAAAATATCGTGTGCCAGGAAAATTTTTCCGAAATGAAAAATTTTCTCAAAACCGTCGGCTCGAACCGCCGAATTTCCGCCCGAACGCTCGCCGTTGATTTCAAAATCCCCTGGGATTTTCTGGCCGAAACGAACGCCGAAACCGAAAACGCCGAAACAAAAATCGCGCTAAATCGGAAATGGTGGACCTGAGGGGATTCGAACCCCTTGCCTCTACAATGCGAATGTAGCGCTCTACCAATTGAGCTACAGGCCCAAAAATTATTCTAATCTACTAAATTTTTCAATCTTTCCGCCTCCCCATTCAGTAACTTGCTATCCTCCCCATACTCTCCTGAATGCATATTCGATCCGTCATAGCTGGCCGCTTTGTGATCAATATGGAAATTCACCTGAAATTTGTAATCAGCGATCTTCACAAAAAGATGAAACCGCGGAAAAGGCTGGTGCGTGAGTTTTCGCACGAACGCCATCTCGTCACCGTCCTGTTTTTGGAAAGCATACCCTGCCCGGCGAAAAAAATTCGCCACACTCGCCTTTGGATTTTCGATGATGAATTTCACGGCTATTTCTCAAATGGATTAAATTTATCGTCGGGACACTGGGAATCGAACCCAGTCTACACGAACCTTCACCCCGCACCAAAATATCGTTTTCGGGCTGCCGAGAATCGAACTCGGATTACACGAACCCGAATCGTGCGTAATGCCACTATACCACAGCCCGATATTTTTGGTGCGGGGCGCGTCGCGCGCCTGTCCGCCTCTGGAGGATGTTGCCGATACACTACAAGCCCGCCTGCCCCGTAGTTGTCGCAAAAGCGACATAGTGCTGGGGTTATATTATCTCCTCGCAAACTTTAGCGAGGATTTCCGTCGCCTTTTGATTCTCCCGCAATTTTCGCACTCCGTCAATGATTTCGGCGATTTCTCCCTTAAGGGAAGATTGTTTTGAGAGAAAGATCTTCATCGTTTTGTCATCCGGTTTTTTTTGGAAATACTTGGCCAAAATCGCATACCAGTGTTCGATAGTCTCTTGTGAAACATCCAAACTGGTCTTTATTATAGGTGGATTGTTGAGAACATATCTCAGCTTCTCCCAATTCTTGTATTTATCATAGACCAATTCATCTTCAACCAGCTTAGCTGTCGGATCAATCGCAGCCGCTCCCCTCAGAGAATAGAAATCGTAATTATTGAGAATTTCTTCCCGCCGCATATCGCACCAAAGATGAAATTTCCATCCGGCATCAAACAGATCCATTCCTTTGAAATCAAGATTGATATTTTCAAAGCGCATATGCGTGTCCTTGCGCACCAATCCTTTGGCCACCCGACGCAGATCCGGAAAAAGCGTCCCCAAAATGAAAAACTCTCCGCCCTTGCGGGGATTTTTTTCCAGATATTTCTGGGCATAGATGACATGCGCGATTTGGGAAGCCATGAATCATGTAACATATAACACGAAACATGAAACACAAGTTTTTAAGATCTTATGTTACATGTTATATGCTTCGTGTTACATGCAATTACTTTACGTAATATTTAGCCTTGATCTCCTCGTCGTCTTCTTCTTTTTTTTCTTCAATTTTTTCTTTCGCCATCTCGCGGAGATTCGACAGATCAATTTTGCACAATTCTTTCGCCCGCTTCAGCAATATTTCTTTTTTATTTTCTTCGGGGTTTTCGATCACTTCCGAAAGCAGGACATCGAGGATCGCCCCGAGCATCGGACCGGCTTTCAATTTCAATCCTTTCATCAAATCATTGCCATCAATCTTGAGCATTTTGACCGAAAGAGGATCACTCGAAATTTTATCCACCATATATTTGAAGTGGCGCAATTTGTATGGCACGGCTTTCGGTACGCCGCTCCCCAACCGGTCGCCCACGCGCACGTCGATCAGATCATCGATATTTTCCAGCCCCACTTTGCGAACCAACCGCCGCACACTCGAAGCGCCGACTTCTTCAACGTTATAATAAAACATATGATTGTCGACGAGCAGCCGTACTTTCTTGATGACATCCGTGGAATATTTCAAGCGCTTCAAAATTTTCTCAACCACCCGCGCCCCGACATGGTCGTGGTTATAGAAAGTGGAAAAAGCGCCCTCACCTCTCTTGGTTTCGGGCTTCGCGATATCGTGAAACAGCGTCGCGAGGCGCACTTCCAACTTGGATGACGGACAATTTTTGAGCGCCAAAATCGAATGTTCATAAATGGTATATATGTGATGCCGGTTTTGTCCCACGCCGTATCCTTTTTCGAGTTCAGGGATAATATACTGGAGCAGTTTTAGTTCACGGAGAAGTTCGATTCCTTCGGCCGCGAAATCTGAAATCATTATTTTATTCAATTCATCTTGTATCCGTTCAAGCGCGATGAACTTCAGATTCTTCGCATTTTTCACAATCGCCTTTTTGGTTTCTTCCTCAATTTCAAAAGGCATTTTCTTGCTCAATTTCCTCGGCCCATCTGTTCTTTTGATTTTCACGTCCCCGCCAAGAGTCACGGCAAACCGCACCGCCCGCATCATACGCAATGCATCTTCATCAAACCGCTCATTTGGATTCCCTACTGCTCTAATAATTTTATTTTTGAGATCCTTCTGGCCACCGTACAAATCTATGATCTTATAAGAGCCTGGCTCTGGAGAATCCGCCGATGAGGCGGAGGAAAGAGCCGGGCTCTTGTTTGTAATCCGCAATGCCAGCGCATTGATCGTGAAATCTCGCCGGCTCAAATCTTCTTTGAGAGTCTTCGCAAACTCCACTTTATCCGGCCGCCGCTTGTCGGAATATTTACTTTCTATTCTATAGGTCGTCACTTCAACAACTCCGACTTCTGATTTAATTCCAACCGTTCCGAATTGATTTTCATAAAAACTATCGGGGAATATTTTCATCACCTCTTCCGGCTTGGCGTTCGTCGTCACATCCCAATCTTTCGGTTCCACATCCATCATCAAATCTCGCACGCACCCACCCACAACATATGCCTCAAAGCCAGCCGCTTCGAGTTTCTGGATAATTTCAATGATGGGCTTGGGAATCTTACTGATCATACTCTTAACTTAAATCAAAATAGCTAAAAAATCAAAAAAACGGCCTTCGCTAAAGACCGAGCCGAGTAAAATTGCGCCAAATATTTATCGGAAGTACTTTTTAAATGCATCATATTCTTCCCTACTCCAAAATAAATTATTTTTAATATCAAGCTTCTTTTTTGCAACCCATTTAAATTCGCAATGTTCTTCTGATAGCCTAACATCCCCGGATAAATATTCAGCTGTATATACAGTTATAAAAACGTAGGTATCCTTTTTCGTAATATATCTCCTGAATTGAAAAATCGGATTTCCTAATTTATATTTCAGGTTCTTCCCAAGTTCTTCTTTCACTTCTCTTTCTAATATTTTTTCAAGCGGCACATTGTGCTCGACATTATCAATTCTTCCTCCCGGCAAATCATATTTTCTCCCCGATGAATCCACAAGAAACAAATACTTCTCTTTGTAACTAAGAAGAATTTTCATCGCGACATTATAATTCGCATATTCTCTCTTTTTTGTAATATTTTTCATAAATTTTATAATTTTGTGTCCTTGGAGGGAATCGAACCCCCATCAATCCCTTAGGACGGGACTGTTCTATCCGTTGAACTACAAGGACAAGTAGCTGTGGACCGTACCGGACTTGAACCGGTGACCTCCTCGATGCCATCGAGGCGCGCTACCAACTGCGCCAACGGCCCAGATTTATTTGATGCGAATTATTTCACCGATTTGCAAAAGTTCAATTAATAATTCTGCTGAAAAATAATCAATTCTGCATACACCTTTGTACTCCGGCTTTTTTGATATTTTACCCACAGTCCGCGGATCAACTCTCGCTTTGTAAAATTGAGATGGAGGCACTTTGGTGACATTCTGCCAAAATTTTTCCAGTTCTTCAATTTTTTGATCAGCCCTGCACTGAACAGTACAACGAAATTTTCTTTCGTCGATATTGTAACAAACTCTCAATAAATCAAGAAAGAATTTTACAATATTCGGATCTGAATTTCCAAACATCAAAGAGCTCCTTTTAATGTTTTTTCGCCCTTCTCCAAGATATAACACAGCGAGAGCAATCTTGGCAATATTGGGATCTTTAATCAATCGCGCGAGATGAGTATTACGACCCCTTAGCAATTCCAAATAATCTTTCCTTTTCTTTTTCTGAATCTGCAATGCTACTTTTCTAGCTTTCCCTAGGTTTGATAAATTGTATTCACGCACCTTTCTATCATAGCCATTCGGTAAAGGTATTGAACGACACCAATATGACAAAGTGCTCTTTGGCAGTGAAACTTTTAGAGATCTTGCAATTTCCTGATATGTCTTTCCTTGCTTTCTTAAGTTTAGAGCTTTTTGTTTTACACTTGGTCGCTTCATATAAATATTGTACCATAGAGCACATCAATGTGCAACATGTTCTTTAGCCAATCTTTTCATGCTAAACTGTACCTATGGTAAGCGTGGAACAAAAAAGCGCCTGGCTCTGGCAAAACGCAGAAAATATCCTGATCGTTGTTTTTTTTCTGACCTTTTCTTTTAATGTCCGCAAGATTTTTTTGACACCCTATTCTTTTCTCAACGGGGGATTCAATGAGTATATGACAATAAGTTTCGGCTGGGCGGATCTATTGATGATTGGAACAATAATTATTTATAATATAAAACTATTAATTAGTCAATTTAGACAAGAGAAAGCCCCTAATTCATCATTAGAAAACGTAATACGAAATAAGTCAAGTGTAATACGGAATTATTACAGCAATATTGTTTCACGTGAAACATTATATCTGCTAATTTTTCTTGCCTGGGCTGGATTATCAATATTTTGGTCTCAATACAGGCCTATAGCTATTTGTCGATTCCTGACACTCGCCGAAATCGTACTGTTTGCCGCCGTGGCCGTAAAGTGCCTCCAAAACAGCCTTTGGCTGAAAATAGCCGTTTTTGGCCTTGTTTTGAACGGCCTTTTCCAGTCTCTGCTGGGAATTGCACAGTTTATCCACAACGCTTCCTTGGGATTTCATTTTCTTGGAGAAAGCATCCTCGGTCCGAATATCAATGGAGTAGCAAAGATTATTATCAGCGGGGAAAGACATATCCGGGCTTATGGAACGTTCCCTCATCCGAACATTTTGGCGGGATTTTTGATTATCCCGCTCTTCTTGATCGTAGCTGAACTTATTTTTCGACGTTTTCTTTCTAAATCAGTGGGAAAGCATAGCGAGAAGCCAAGAGTGGGGACATCAGCGACGGGAGATTTTCAAAAAGAAATTGTTTCATATGAAACAATCCCAAGCTTTATTCCTACGAGTTTTCTTTGGCTCTCATTCTTAGCGACAGGCTTTGGTTTTTTCTTGACATTTTCGCGCTCGGCTTTCCTGGGTTTGTTTTTTGGATTACTAATTTATATTTTTTTGATTGTTTATACTCGAAACTTGGTTCAAAGATTTAAAAACTATTATAAATTTCCAGTTATTTTGACCATTCTTCTAGTCTTAATAATTATTGCTTTGTTGAATACAACTTCTTTCTTTTCAAATCAATCGCTTCAAGAAAGACAGCTCTACCGGCATGTTTCATATGAAACAATTTCGAGCAGTCCTATCCGAGGAATCGGTATGGGACAATTTATTTTGAACGAACATAAATTACACCCGGATTTAGAAGCCTGGCAATATCAACCGGTGCATAATGTTTATCTTCTGATATTTAGCGAGTTGGGTATCGTTGGATTTATTTTATTTACTCTCCTTATCGCTTCCTTCCTATTTACAAATTTAAGCGATGACGCCAGTAAAGAAAACCCTCTATTGACTAAATATTTATTTTATTGTATAGTATTTTCTTTCCTTGTCATTTCGTTTTTCGATCATTACCTCTGGGACATCAAACAAGGCATGCTTATTTTCGCCCTGCCATTGATAATTTATTACGGCATAATTCAGCAAAAAAGAAAATTAGACAGGGAATTATAATCTGCTATAATCAAAAAGTATTAATCTTAATTCATCCGCCTAAGTTCATTGTCTAGCGAAAATAACGCTGAAAATACGCGAAGCGAGTCAAAAAACTTGGGCGGACAAAACAGAGAAATGAAAATTGATTTGAGAAGAGGCAACAGCCCTACCTCAAGAACACCAAACGAAGGAATGACACAACAAGCCGCTGCGCAAATGCCTGAACATCAAGCTACGCGACTGGCCAGCACGGAACAGCCGGCTAGTCGGCGCAACGCAACCGCGCCAAAAATAATGGACTGGATTATCACCGGGGCAGTCTATCTCCTCACCTTTTTGATCCCTCTCTTTGTCCTCCCGAATGTACCAAGCGCTTTGGAGCTCAACAAGCAGGTTCTGCTAGTGCTGCTCGGCGGCATTGCCTTTCTCGCCTGGATTGGAAAGCTGGCGTGGGAGGGAAGGATTCGGATCAAAAAAAATTTCCTTTTGGTCCCTGTCCTGCTTCTCCTGATCGTTCTCTCCTTGAGTACGGTTTTCTCCGTATATCGCGACCAAAGTATGTGGGGAGGATTGGGTACCGAGAGCCTTTCTTTGGTAACGTTTATTGCTTTGATTGCCGTATTCTTGGTAGTCAATAACAACTTCAATACCCGTGAAAAGATCAGCAATCTGGTTCTCATTCTGATCGGATCATCTTTCCTGGCTTCAATATATACAATATTGCAAATTTTCGGAAAATTCATCTTCAAGAATCCGGTTTTCGCTCAAAATTCCTTCAACACAGTCGGATCCGTCTATGCTTTTTCTATTTTCATTGGCGCTATCCTGATTTTGACAGCTGCTGCGATGCTTGAGAAAAGACCCTTCTGGATCAAGACTCTCCTCGGCCTTTCAGCGTTGATCTTCGTCTTTATTCTGATTTCCATCAATTTCCGTACCAGTCTTATCATGTTCCTCGTGGGAATGGCTATTCTCTTGGGTCTGGCCATAATTTCAAGCGGAAATGAAGAAAAAAACAAGACTCTCATTATTCCCATGGTAATTTTGACCCTTGTTTTACTCAGCACTTTGATCGGAAAATCCGGATCCATCATGAAAGTTCAGCTTCCGATCGAAGTCGGTCTTTCTCAAAGCGCTTCATTTGATGTCGCAAAAACAGCTTGGAAAGACAAGGCTCTTCTTGGATCAGGGCTTTCAAATTACGATCTCAACTATCTCCAGGGAAAACCGACTGAAATAAATCAGACCGATTTTTGGTCGGTAAAATTCAATGAGGCTGCCAGCCGCTTCTTTACCTTGGCAACTTCCACGGGACTTCTTGGCGCTGCCGCCCTCTTGTTTTTGATTGGAGCAATGCTGGTGCATATGTTTTCATCCCTCGTCAAAATATTTGAGAGAAGAGATAGCGGAGTTTATACATTGATCGGCATCACGGCCGCTTGGGTCTATTTGACTATTGCCCTTTTCTTCTACGCCTCAAACATCACTCTCGATTATTCCTGGTGGATCTTGACCGCCGGTTTCGTCACCCTCGCTGCAATCGTCTTTGGCAAAAAAGAAGAACTCATCAGCGAAACATCTTCTCCTCGATTGTCACTCATCCTCTCATTTGTCTTCGTGCTCATCATAGTCGGCTTTATTTCCCTGATCTTCCTCGAGGGGCAGAAGTATGTGGCCGCTGTTGCCTACAACCAGACTCTCGCCAGCGACGCTCAAGGCGCCAAAGTGGAAGACCTGATTTCCAAATTGAACCGGGTGGTAAACTTGGATCCAAACCGCGACTTGTATCACCGAAATCTTTCTGTCGCTCTCTTCGCCTTCTTGAACCAAAAAATTTCCGATAAAGGTATGCAAAATTTGTCTGAAAATGACCGGGCGGACATCAGCAATTTGTATTTTGCCGCGGAAGATCAGGTGAAAACAGCTGTGGGCTTGAACCCCAATAATCCGGACAATTTGGTCCAGCTGGCGCAAATCAACCAAAATGTGATCGGATCAAAAGATGGCGCTGATCAAGCGGCTCTCGACAATTACAAGGCCGCGCTCAAGGTCAGTCCGCAGGATCCTTCGATTTATTATCAAATAGGCCAGATCTATCTCGTTATGGCGGACCTCGAAACCGCGAAAAACGCCTCCCAACAGAAGCAGGGAACTCAGCCGACACTTTCCGACAAAGCCAAGGAAGATATCGCTCTTGCCAAACAGAATTTTGAGAAAGCGGTTGAACTCAAGGGCAACTATATTCCGGCTCAATTCATGATCGCCGTTGCCTTGGAAAGACTGGGTGAAACAGACCAGGCTATTGCGCAGCTCGAAACAAGCCAAAAAATGAATCCACAGGATGCAGGTATTTCCTTCCAACTTGGCGTCCTCTACTACCAGACCGGCAAGTATGACCAAGCCCAAACAGCCTTGGAGAGCACCGTGAAGCTGGCCAGCAACTATTCCAATGCGATGTATTTCCTCGGGCTCACTTATGACAAGCTGAACAACAAAAAGCAGGCACTTGAACAATTCCAGAAAATTGCCGAGTTGAATCCGGATAACGCGGATGTGAAAAAGATTGTTGCCAACCTTCAAGCCGGAAAACATGCGCTGGACGGATTGGATCAAACCACGGGCGGACAGAATCCGAATGGCGAAGCTCCGCAAAATCAGTCTGTTCAGCGCGACCAGCAGCCCGTCCCGCCCAATACTCCTATCGGACCAGGTCAGAACCAAAACCAGAATCCGGCTCCTGCTCCAAATCCGGCTCCCTAAGTCATCCCTCAAAAATCCTCCGCATACCAGCGGAGGATTTTTATTATTTGACAAGAAAATAATTGTTCGCTATATTGTAATCACCTGAAGTGATCCGAGATGTCCGTGCGAACGGGCATTTTATATTAATTTTAACGTACTACATTATTATGGCCAGACCAAAAAAAATGAAAAAGGCTATCGCAGATGATGAATCGCAAACCGGACGACTCGGTCAATTTGGAAGCGCGATCGCGCAAATCGCCGAAGAAAAAGGGATCGACAAGAAAAAAGTGATTGAGGCAATCGAATCGGCACTGGCAGCCGCGTACAAAAAAGATTATGGCCGACGGGGGCAGCATATCCGCGCCGAATTTGACGAAGTCACCGGCGGAGCCGATTTCTATCTCGTAAAAGAAATTGTCGATGAGACCACCCGCGTTTTTGAAGATGAGACTGAAGAAACAGAAGTTAGAGATCAAGAAAGGCCAGAACCCTCCTTCGCCGAGGCTGCGGAGGGCGAGGAAAAAATTCCGCGCTACAACCCGGAAAGAGATCTGACGTTGGATGAGGCGAAAAAAACAAAGAAAGATGTCAAAGTCGGGGATATCATCGAAGAAAAATTGGAGGCTAAAAACGACTATGGACGCGTTGCAGCTCAAACCGCCAAACAAGTCATCATTCAAAAGATCCGTGAAGCCGAACGTGATTCGATGTACGAAGAGTATAAGCAGAAAGAAGGCGAGATTTTGAGCGGCGTCATCCAACGGATTGAAGGACGGAATATCTTCCTTGATCTTGGAAAATCAACCGGGATTTTGTTTCCGTCGGAACAGGTGGAAGGCGAGAGATACCGCCTCGGCCAACGCCTCAAGGTGTACTTGATGAAAGTTGAATCCGACGCCAAAGGACCGGGGATCATCCTTTCCCGAACCCATCCGTCGCTTGTCCAAAAACTTTTTGAAATTGAAGTTCCGGAAATTTTCGCGGGAACAGTTGAGATCAAAGCTATGGCGCGCGAAGCCGGGTCACGCACAAAAATCGCCGTGTCATCAAGCGAAGAGGGCATCGACCCGATCGGATCTTGCGTGGGACAAAAAGGGACACGCGTGCAAGCGGTGATTGACGAGTTGGGTGGAGAAAAGATTGATATCATCGAATGGAATGAAAGCCCCGCGAAATTCATTTCGAACGCCCTTTCACCCGCGAAAGTTCTTCACGTGGAGCTCAATGAAGAGAAAAGAGAAACTCGCGTTTCCGTCCCGGCTGACCAGCTATCTCTCGCCATCGGCAAACAAGGACAAAACGTGAGATTGGCCGCGAAGCTGACCGGCTGGAAAATCGATGTCGTGGGAGGACCCGCCGACGCTGAAGCTATGGCGGGCAAGGAAACGAAAGAAGCTGAAACGACTATTGAGAAAAAGGCTGAATCGGTTATCGAGGAAAAATCAGAAAAGAAGGATGGAGCGAAAAAAGAAGAAGGAGAAAAAAGAGACTAAAGAAGAGAAAAAAGAAACTGAAGAAAAATAATATTTTAAAACTTAAATACCAAAACTATGAACCTATGGCACGACATCTCCCTTGGAGAAAAATCCCCTGAAGAATTCAACGTAATAATTGAAAATCCTAAGGGGAATAAAAATAAGTACGAAATTGATAAAGAAACAGGACTAATTAAACTCGATCGGGCGATGAAAACCTCCCAAGACTATCCGTTCGACTATGGCTTCGCCCCTCAAACATATTGGGAAGACGGCGACGCACTTGATGTTGTGGTGCTGGCAACCTATCCTATTCATCCCGGAATTCTTTTGGTCGTCCGTCCCGTCGCCGTTATTCACATGACTGATAGCGGTGATTCAGATGACAAAATTATCGCTGTTCCCGTGGAAGATCCGCGCTGGGACAATGTCAAAGATTTGTCTGATATCAATCCGCACTCAATCAAAGAATTTCAGCATTTTTTTGAAACCTACAAATCAATCGATAACAAGGTTGTGACAATCGAAGGCGTGGAAGGAAAAGACAAGGCAATCGAAACCGTTAAAAAAAGTGTCGAATTGTATAAAGAAAAATTTAAGAAATAATTTTAGAAAATTCGTATAGCATTATGGAAATAAAGAAACTGCCCAAGTCTCAAGTCGAAATTCAAATTTCAGTTCCGACCGCCGAGTTTCAAAAATTCATCGACGGAGCCGCGGAAGAACTTTCAAAAGATCTCAAAATTGACGGATTCCGCCCCGGAAAAGCGCCGCGGAATGTCGTCGAGCAAAAAGTCGGCGCCGAAAAAATTTTGGCGCACGGCGCCGAACGCGCCATCAAGAAAACCTATGTTGACGCGATCACAAAAAACAAATTGGACACGATCGGCGAGCCGAAAATCACCATCACCAAAATCGCCGTTGGAAACGATCTTGAATACAAAGCTGTCGCGGCCGTGATGCCCGAGGTGAAACTTTCAAGCTATCGCAAAGACGTAAAGACTATCAAAAAACCAGAAGCGGAAAAAGTGACCGAGGGGCAGATCCAGAAAGAAATTGAGGCTATCCAGAAAAGCCGGGCAAAATTGGTGACTGTCGCGCGCCAAGCAAAAAAAGATGACCGGGTTGAGATCGATTTTGAAGTCTTTGCTGACGGAAAACTGATCGAAGGCGGCGCAGCCAAAAACCATCCGCTCACCATCGGCGAAAACTATTTCATTCCCGGGTTTGAAGACCAACTGGTCGGGATGAAAGAGAAAGATGAGAAAGAATTTGAACTTGCTTTTCCAAAAGACTACCATCAAAAAGAGCTTGCTGGAAAGCCCGCAAAATTCAAAGTGAAAATGAGTCTGGTGCAAGAGAAAGAATTGCCTAAAATCGATGATGAGTTCGCCAAAAACCTCGGGAAATTCGAAAATCTGGCCGCTTTCAAAAAAAACCTCGCCGAAGGGATTGAATTGGAACAAAAAAACAAGAACGAAGAAAAATGGCGCGCCGAAGCGATCGAGAAAATTGCCGCGGAAAGCCAAATTGAGCTCCCGGATATGCTCGTTGATCAGGAACTCGAAAAGATGATGGCTGAATTCGAACAAAATATCGCTGCGATGGGGCTCCAGCTCGAAACCTATCTTGAAAATATCAAAAAATCAAAAAGCGAGATCGCCAAAGGTTGGAAAGAAACAGCCGAAAGAAGGGTGCGAGCAGCGCTCATCCTCAAAGAAATTGCCAAGGCCGAGGAAATTGGCGTTCCTTCAAGCGAGGTTGAGGAAGAAATGAACAGGGTTTTAGCGTACTACAAAAGTGTGCCGAATATGGAGAAAAATGTGGATATGGAAAGGCTGTACAGCTATGCCAAAGGAATCATCTCAAATGAAAAAGTGTTTAAGCTTTTAGAAAGTCTTTAGCAACATTCAATGTTAGGGCGGCCCCAACATTGAATGTTTTGAAAAATATGCTAACAAACCAATTTCTCATTCCCACCGTCATTGAAAAAACCGCTTATGGCGAGCGGGCGTATGACATCTATTCCCGGCTTCTCAAAGAGCGGATCATTTTTCTCGGCGGGCCGATTGACGACCATACGGCCAACGCCATCATTGCCCAGCTGCTCTTTCTCGACAGCCAGGACTCGAAAGCCGACATCACGATGTACATCAACTCTCCGGGCGGGTCTGTCAGTTCGGCGCTCGCCATATATGACACAATGCAATACGCCAAAGCCGATGTCTCAACCATCTGCGTGGGTCTGGCTGCTTCAGCGGGAGCTTTGCTCCTCGCCTCCGGCAAAAAAGGAAAACGATTTTGCCTCCCGAACAGCGAAATACTCATCCACCAGGTGATGGGCGGCGCGCAGGGGCAAGCCACGGATGTGGCCATCCACGCCAAACACATTGTCCACGTCAAAGAGCGCCTCAATGATATTCTTTCCAAGCACACCGGACAAAAGATTAAAAAAGTCCAAGAAGATACCGAGCGCGACTACTTCATGGGCGCAGTGGAAGCGAAAGAGTACGGGATCGTGGATAAAATTATCAAATGATTCCGCTCGAGCGGAATCATCCTGAGCTCAGCGAAGGATCCCGACGCAATAGCAAAAACCCCGCCTTTGAGAGACGGGGTTTTCTAATATTTTTTTATTCAACTACCATTGCGACAAGATTCTGGCGTCCGAAGGCAAAGGCTTCCTTTTTGGTCTGCATATAGATGTCAAAGTGGTTGGCCTTGATCGCACCACCCCGGTCATCACAGACATAGGTCCCCATACCGTCAATTTCAATTTTCGTTCCGAGTTGGTACTGCTTGGGACAGGCAAGAGTATGATTTGCCTGAACCTTTTTGCCGCTGGCCGTGATTCCGTCTGATTTGCCGCATTCATCGGCAGCCGCGGTATAGGCCGAAGCATTCACAACGAAGCTTCCCTTCGGCAACATGAAGTTTCCTGAAAGCAGCTTGTTTTTATACATTTTTGAAAACTGCCCATTTCCAACTCTTGGCGTATAGAGCGCAACCAGGAAGTTATCGCTCAAGGTATTCGTATTTTTGGTTTCTAATGTTTGTATGGCGCTTTGGTTTGTCTCTCCACTTGTTTCAGCCGCCCTGGAAGGCAGGACTGAGAACACAATCGCAACCAGAATCAGCATTGCCAATTTGCGCATTAGAATAGTTTAATTGTTAATGCTTGCCCCGCACTTGCCTCAGGCATAGTGCCGGGGTCAGGCCTTTACTTCAGGCAAACAAAAAAGCCCTTTTCAGAACCTAACGGACTAGTATAGCATTTTGGAAGGCGAAAGTCAAGTGCATGTGAAACAGTCGCCTCTTTTCGTGAAACATCTCTTTTTCAGGTTGTATTTGCTTAAGTAAAAACCTTTTGCCGACAGCTTGACGATTTTGGGAAAAAATTATAATATGAATTAGCTTTCAAGAAGCCAGTTTTTGTTTTTGGAACAATAACCCTAATATTTCTAATAAAATGGAAAAAGTTCAGAAATTCAACGCAAAAGTTCGTATGTCTTTGAAAAGACCCGACCTCAAGGCGGGGGATATAGTCAAAATTCATCGCAAAATCAAGGAAGGAGAGAAGGAAAGAGTCCAGGTTTTTGAGGGAATCGTCATCAGCGTAAAGGGAAAACAGAGTTCCTCACCCACGGCC
>JAPLXD010000046.1 GCA_026396255.1 Candidatus Moraniibacteriota bacterium
AGGATTTTTCAGCAGCTCCCTAATCTGCTCCTGGGTAAAAATTCTTTTGCTCATATTTTTTTGTTAATTGATTACATTATACCAAATTAAAAAGTGGACAGGCTCTTTTTTAGAGTGTCCACTTTTTGGGGTACAGATCAACTGGATTACCCCTTTTCTCTTTGAAAAAAAATAAAAAAATCACGCTTTTGGCGCAATCTTTTTCAAAGCTCGGCTTTTTCCTTTTTCGAGCATAGCTCTCAAAATTCCCCAAAGCCAAGCTTTATATTATTTCTTGAAAACCCAGAATTTGTAGCCGAGGAAGTTCCAGATGAGGCCGGTGGCGGCGCCGCCGACGGCGCCGAGGTTTCCCCACATTTGGCCGGATAGCGACACGAAATTGATGGCTGGCGCGATATAGATCACCACCAGTGTCGCGGTTGTCACATTGATGATCATCCCGACAACGCTAACCGACAGAAACTGTGAGAATTGCCGACCCTGCTCGGTTTTCTTCTTGTCCCGGAAAGCCCAGCGCTTGTTGAAAAAATAGCTGAAGATGACGGCAACAAGAAAAGACATAGCCTTGAAAACCGTATAGTATATTCCCGCGCTTTGTCCGCTCGCGAACATCAAGAGGTTCAGAATCGCGAGGTCGATGAAAAAGTTCATGAAACCAATCATCACGAATTTTGCGAATTGGGGGAGGATAGGGTATTTTTGGCAAAGCGCTCCAACGCAGGTTGTGTTTGGCATATTTTGTTTTGATTATTAGTTTATATTTTTCAAAGCTCGGCTTTTTCCTTCCGCCAAACAAGTTGGCGGAATTCCTCAAAGCCAAGCTTTATTATATAGCTGATTTTCCAAGTTCGCTGTGAAGTTTGTCCACATCCGGTGTCCATTCGTCCACGAGGTCGATTTCCAAGCGGCCATCACGCCCAAGATTGTCTTCCATTGTTTTGGCGACTTTTTCCTCTGGCTGGACATCATTTTCGAATCCGCCAAAGGACGCTTCATTCATGACTCCTTTTTTCACCAGATTCTCGATGGCGGCCCAAACAGTTTCGCTGTCGCGCGGGATGACGATGGTCACTTCATCGCCGGCATCGGCTTTGAAATAGGTGACCGAAGCGAGAAGGACGCGGTAGGCTTTTCCTTCGGCAATGACGACATAGTTTCCAAGATCGTCCTGACTGACAATGCCGATCACGCGCTTGCGCTCAATTGGGCCGATTTGTTTATAAACAAAAGAACCGTCCGGAGTTATCGTCAATTTCAACATATCACCCTCGACCAACTTCGATTTTGAAGCGTAGTTGGCCGGGATGGGATATTGCTTTCCGTCGGTTCCAATCATGACTTGTCCGTCAAAAACTCCCTCCACAATTTCACCTTCTTCATCGGAAGAAACGATTTTCGGCGCTCTTTTCACCGAGACGCCCTCGATTTGGGAGAGCATAGCCCGCGCGGACGCAATTGTCCGTTCGGCGCCGGCGATCATTTCCCGAATCGCGGCGATCTTTTGGAGCTCTTGATCCTTGTCAATTTCCTTGGTTTTCTTTTTTGGCATTTATTTCCGTGCGGCTGCTTTGGCATATGGTCAAATCAAAAATCCCCCTATTCCAAAACAGCTGCTTTTTATTTGTCTTTTTGTATTACATCCTCATTATACAATTCCTTTCAAAACCGCGCAACCCCGCCTCAATTTCATATAATTGTTGCCAATTTCAATATATTTGCCGCGAAACGGCTTCGTCCCGCACCGAAATTATCGAAGTATCTTACCTAAAGATAGGTTTATTAAAAATTTGGTGCGGGACTTCGCCTCCCTGTCCTTGATTTCAGTGATTCTTGCGCAGAATTGAAGCGGGGCAAGCCGGGCATCCCTTGACAAAAAAATGATGGGATGCTATTTTTGAGATACTTAGACTATCTAATAGTTAGACAATAAAACATAATTATGAAAAAAAGATCAACCGCCGAGAAAATCATATCCCTGATGTTCAATATGGGCCGGGCCATCAAGAAGCAATGTCTTGAAAGTTGCGGACGGACGGACGGACTTTCCATCCTTCAAATAGAGGCTTTGTGGCATGTCAAGGAGGGGAAAGAGGTGCTGATGAAAGACCTGGCAAGCCATCTTTTCATCGCGCCGCCTTCAGCCACGTCTCTCACGGACGATTTGGTCAAAGCAAAATTGGTGAAAAGATCGGAAGACAAGAAAGACAGGCGAACCACGGCCATTTCTCTCACTCCGAAAGGCAAACGGGCGCTGGCGAATTTTTTGAAGAAAAGGATGGAATAAGCCAAAAAGAGGATAGATAGGCTGACCCAGGCGGAAAAAAAATCTCTGCTGGCGATTTTGGAAAAACTGGCAAAAGAAAACGAGCAGTCAAAGTAATCATTGTTTCAGGAAATATTATGAAAAATTTTGCGAAATCAAACCGTCAAGCACTCATAGTCGTTGCCATAGTGGCTTTGATCGGAGTTTCAGTCTGGGCAGCCTTCCATTTCACGCGGATTCCGGCTTTTTCCGAAACCCGGATTTTTGAAGTGCAAAAGGGCGCGATCAAAAGTGAAATTGCCGCGGATATCACGCTCCAGCCGGCGGTGGATACCGACCTTGCTTTTGAAAACAGCGGAAAAATAAAGAGTATCTATGTTTCTGTGGGAGACAAGGTGAAAGCGGGCCAATTGCTGGCGGAAGAAGTGAACAGCGATTATGTCGTTTCCTTGCGGGAAGCGCAAGCGGAGCAGAAAGCCGCCCAAGCCGATCTCGAGGGAGCTCAAGAAAATATTGATATCCAGGGAGCCAAGCTCAAGAGTCTCAAAAACGCGAATGCGAAAAAATATGACGTAAAAGCCCAAAAAGAAACCAAAGATCAGGCTGGTTCCAGTGCTGATTCCAAGGAAGCACTTCTTGAGGCGGCCAATCAAAGAGTAATTTCCGCCAATCTGGATTTGGCGAAAACGCGCCTGACGGCTCCGATGGACGGGATGATCACGGACAAAACCATCGAAGTTGGAGAAGTGGTCTCTCAAGCCGGTCCGGTGATGAAAATTGCAACGAGCGCTAATTTGGAAGCGGATGCTTTTGTTTCAGAATTGGATGTGAAAAAAATCGCGGTTGGCGATTCAGCGGAGATCACTCTGAGTTCTGCTGATGGAAACAAAGTAACCTTGGATTCCAAAATAAAGAACATCTATCCTGCAGGAACTGTTCAAAACGGAGTTTCTTCGTATAAGGTCGTGTTTGACCTCTCCGGGCAGGAATCCAATCTCAAGTCGGGAATGACCGGAACGGAGAACATCAAAATATCCGACCAAGCGGGTGCGATTGTTGTTCCGCAAAGTTCGGTCTTTTCGGACGCGGGAAAGAAATATGTGATGGTGATGTCGAGCGGTCTTCCTGAAAAGAAAGATGTGCAAGTTGGAGCGTATGGTTCCGACGAGATAGTTGAAATTCTTTCGGGTCTCGTGGAAGGGGATAAGATATTAAAATTCTAACAATATGGAACAGGAAAAAAACAATCAAATCGCGGACAGCCACAGTACCACCAAAGGCGAAAAAAAGACCCGCCGGATAATGATCTTTGCGTTGGTTGTCTTTGCTGTCGCCGCAAGTTTCATCGGCTTGGTCTATGTCGATGCCATATCAAAGCGCGTTTATGTAGAAAAATCGGAAATTGATGCGCCGCAGATCATGCTTTCTTCCAAGTCTGGAGGAATCTTGGAAGAATTGTTTGTGAAAGAGGGAGATCAGATTTCTGCCAGTGATGTCGTGGCAAGAGTCGGGAATGAATTGGTGAAGTCGAAAGACGCGGGGCTCGTGATCAGCCGGCAGGATTCGATCGGAAAATATTTCAATCCGGGAGAGGAAGTTGTGACGATGATCAAGCCTGATGATTTGCGAGTTGTTGGCCGGCTTGAAGAAGACAAAGGCCTCAAAGACGTGAAAATCGGACAAAGAGTGGTTTTTGAAGTGGATGCGTTCGGAACAAAGCAATATGAAGGCATCATTGACGAAGTGAGCCCGACCTCGCGGGCGTCGGATGTTGTTTTCAACATTTCCGACCAAAGACAGGAAAACGAGTTCAATGTGAAGGCGCGCTTCAATCTTTCCCAGTATCCGGAACTCAAAAACGGAATGTCGGCCAAAATGTGGATCTATAAGTAGTATATTTGCGTGATGGCTGACAATAACGGACAAAAATCAACGATCGGCCGGTATCGCTGGATGATACTCATCACCGTCATTGTCGGCACTTTTTTGGGACGGTTGGATCAAACGATCGTCAACTTGGCTTTGCCGAAAATAATTTCCGACTATCGGATCACCGTGACTTCCGCCGGGTGGATCGCGACGGCCTATATCCTCGCCAACGCAATCTTCGTTCCCATTTGGGGAAAATTGGGCGATACGATCGGCCGAAAAAAAGTATACCTTTGGGGATTTGGAATTTTCATTTTTGGCTCGGTGCTGGCCGGATTTGCCTGGAATTTGAGTTCGCTTATTGTCTTTCGCGTCATCCAGGCGATTGCGGGTTCGGCTGACTATCCCACGGCGATGGCGATTTTGGCGGTCACCTTTCCTTCCGGGAAAGAACGGGCTCAAGCCCTCGGGATTTGGTCATCTTCATTTGCCGCGGCGGTCGTGTTCGGTCCGCTCATTGGCGGGCCGCTCATCGACAATTTCGGCTGGCGCTCTGTTTTTCTCATCAACCTTCCGGTCGGAATCATCGGAATCATCATGGCCATCACCTATATCAAGGAATCCGTTTCCGAAAAAAAGACAATTTTCTTTGACTGGTGGGGAGCAATCACTCTGGGCGTGTCTCTCGCTTCGCTTGTTTTGGTTCTCGACAAGGGGATGAGCTGGGGCTGGACGAGCTGGGAAAGTTTGGTCTCATATTTCGTGATGCTTGTGTCTTTGGCACTTTTCATCCGAGTGGAGCGCAATCATCCCGAACCGATTGTCGATTTCAAATTTTTCCGCAACAGTGTTTTCACAAATACCCTCATCAACAACTTCATCGTTTTCATGGGAATGATGGGAAGCGTCTTCTTGATTCCCATTTTTGCCCAGACCTATCTCGGCTATGACGCGACGAAGACCGGATATCTTTTCATTCCGATGGCCTTCATGATTATTTTGGCGGCTCCTTTGGGCGGATCATTCACGGGAAAGGTGCAGCCGAGGTATGTTATCGGGGCAAGTACTCTGATCGCGGCGATCGGCATTTTCTTTTTCACCAGCATTGATGCGCGCTGGCACGCGATGAATATTATTTTCCCGATGGCGGTGATGGCTTTTGGAATCGGTTTCGGAATGGCCCAGCGGACAAATATCATTGCGACGGTTGTGCCGCAAAATGAAATTGGAGTGGCTTCGTCAATTCTGGTGCTCGCGCGAAATATTGCCGGCGCGTTCGGGATCGCAGTTTTCGGAACAATTTTGAGCAATTCCACCGAATCAAAAGTTTTGGAGATTGCGCGCTATAGTTCGCTTCACGCGTATACGCCGAATTTCGTCGGGCGATTCACGTCGCTCATCATCCTCAAAGCGCAGATCGAATCTTATCGGACCGTCTTCTGGTATGCCTTTGTCATTTTGATTGTGGGCGCGGTTTTGTCTTTGACGATCAAAGTGAAAGAAGAAATCAAACCGGGTGGGGAAGAAGTGCTGATTTTGGATTAGCATTTGTTGAAGTTTAATTTCAGGAATGATTGCAAAAAGACATAAGAGTGGTGATTTTGGCTTATTTACGGCTAGTTCAACAAGTAAGTGCAACACTTTGATGTAAAATCAAAGTATGTACAAACATTTTACAATTGAGGAGCGGGAGATTGTCCA
>JAPLXD010000037.1 GCA_026396255.1 Candidatus Moraniibacteriota bacterium
AGGTTCAAAAATTGAACTTTACCCTACATAATAAGAACTAATCGTGCTAAACTTATGAAGTACATGAAGAAAGAAAACATTATTATCGCGGTCATAGTCGTCATCATCGTGGTCGTCGGGGCGTTTGCGTTCTTCCACTCGAAAAAAGCAAAAAAAACAGCCAAAGCAAAAACGCAAAGTTCCCAAACCCAGACGCAAACCAAGACCAAGTCCAAGAAAAACGCTCCTGCCAACGGAACGGACCAAAACAGTACGGATAATGCTTCCAATACCTCCGACACTCCCAACACGGACACTTCCAACAGCAATCCGGCAAGCAATTGATGTTTGATCGGAAAGAAACCGGAGCCGGCTAATTCTGTTTTGACATAAAAAATGAACAAAAAGAGGGTAGCCATATTGATACTGAGTATCGTGGCGATCATTGTTTTGTCGCTGTTTTTTTTCAGATCTCCCCAAAAAACAAAAAAGACAGCTTTGCCCGCGGCCAATTCGCCTGCTTCACCGGACTTGCATTCCTTCAAAGGCGTCATAACATTGATCGCAGATGTGGTGACAGGAAACATACCAGATGCGGCTCAAAACCAAACTCCGGTTGCCGCGCCGCCGGAAAAAAGCAAAATCCAAGGCGGTTTTTCCTTGGCCATTATCGGGGATACAAAACTTTTTGACGACTCCCCGGCCAGCGGAAATTTGCAAAAGGCCGTTGATTCCATTTCAAAACAAAATGTCGATATGGTCTTTGCCGTCGGGGATCTGGTTTTCAAATGCGGGGACACTTCGTCTTGTGAAAATAGTTATAGCGACTGGAAGACGGCGATGTCACCGCTCATTTCCAAGACATACGAGGTGGTCGGCAACCATGACCGGTCGGGTGGAAGCCTCGCCGACGATGTTTGGCAAAAAGAATTTGACCTGCCGACCAACGGCCCGGCGGATTTTCAGAAACAAGCCTATTCTTTCGATTTCCAAAATTCCCATTTCGTGGTTCTCGACACCGAGAAACCGCGCGGCGGAGCGGTGAATTTGGAACAACGCCTCTGGCTTGAGCAGGATTTGGCCGCGCACAAGCTGCAGCACACCTTTGTCCTCTTTCACGAGCCGGCTTTTCCCACCAGCCAATTCAAAAGAAAAAGTCTGGATGCCGATACCAGGCAAAGAGACGCGCTGTGGAAAATCATGGTCCAGAACAATGTGACGGCCGTGATCAACGGCCACGAGCACTTTTTCACCCGGAAAAAAGTTGGGAGTATTTACCAATTTATTGTCGGCAATACTGATGCGCCCGAAAACGCCATACCGGTTCCAAAACTTTCCGATTATTCTTATGTGGGCAACATATATGCCATCGTCACCGTCTCCGGGGCAAAGATGAACATGTCTTTGTATTCAGGCGACGGCAAGCTGATCAATTCATTCGACTTCTAGTTGAAATGAAGCCAAGGACAAATTACTATAATAAAGTATGAATAGGCAGAAAAAATATCTCTATTTGATCATCGCGCTGGTGATTCTTGGCGGCGCCATTTTTGCAACAATTGCATTTGTTGGAAAAAACAAGGCCAGCCAACCGGATCAAGCTCCTTCCGTCCAGAAAAATCAGCCCAATCTCCCATCTTTTTCCGGATCGGTCACGCCGGGAGAATCAAGCGGAAATGCAGGCGGTGTTTCGGTTCCGGCTCCCGACAATAGTGCTGGTGCGTCTCAAACTTCATCCAACGGCCAGGAAAAGCGCGTTTTGATCGTGATGGGCGAAAACCAGAACTACAGCAAGATCATCGGCAATACCCAGGATATGCCGTACCTCAATTCGCTGGCGAACACTTATGCCTACGCCAAAGAATATTATGGCAATGTGCATCCCTCAATGGGAAACTATTTCATGTTGACGGGTGGGCAACTTTTTTCGACCTCCGACGGCTTTTCGGACGAAGTCAAGGATGACAACATCGTCCGCCACCTCATCGCAGTCGGAAAAACGTGGAAAGAATATTCGGAAAATCTGCCCTCGGTCGGATACACCGGAAAAGATACGAATGGCTATACCCAGCATCACAATCCTTTGTCCTACTATTCCGATGTCCGCGAGAACAGCAACCAGGCCAAAAATTTGGTGCCGTTTGGCCAATTCGCGGCAGATCTTGCCAATCACAATCTGCCGAACTATTCTTTCATCGTTCCGAACAATTCTGACAACGCGCATAGCTGCTCGAATGTCAGCTGCTTTGACAACTGGCTCAAAACCAATATTGATCCGCTGGTCAAGAATTCCGACTTCAATACTCCGGGAGGGGGACTGTTGATCATCACTTTTGACGAATCGGCCAGCTCCGACAAGACCAGGGGCGGCGGACATACGGTCTGGGTTGCGGTCGGACCGGACGTGAAGAAAGGATATTCGAGTTCGACGGTCTATCAACAAGAAAATACCTTGCGCTTCATGTCCGAAGAACTCGGCCTCACCAGTTTTCCCGGCCAAGCGGCGAGCGCTGCCAGCATGAAAGAATTTATGACGGGAAATTGAAGTTGAAAAAGATAAATATAATAAAGTAATATTTCCTAAAGCCTGGCGGTGCTGGGCTTTTTCAATTTTTTACAAACGCAATTTGGCAAAAGAGTTCCGATAGCATATGATTATAGAAGAAATAATTTTGAAAAATAAAAAAATGGCCCCAAAAACAAAAACGACAAAAACAAAAAGCAAGCCGGCTGTCAAAACAGCAATCAAAAGCAAGCCGGCGGCGAGGAGAGACATCAGCTTAAGGCTGTATATCCTTCTGGCTGCGCTCATTGTGGTCGGAGCGCTCTTTTTGCGGACATATAAATTGAGTACGCTTCCGCCGGGAGTCTATCCCGACGAATCGGTGAACGGAATTGATGCGATCACGGCGAACGCCACGCACCACTGGCAGCTATTTTACACGAACAACAACGGGCGCGAGGGGCTGTTCATGAATCTCATCGCTTTGGGATTCAGTTTGTTCGGAGTCAGCGTCGTCACACTCAAAATGTGGTCGGTTTTTTTCGGGACGCTAACAGTCCTCGGAATGATTGTGCTCGGTGAGGAACTTTTGGCGAGCCGGCGGGCCGGGCTCATTGCCGGATTTTTGACCGCCACCTCTTTTTGGGCGATCAATTTCAGCCGCATTTCTTTTCGGGCGATCATGCTGCCGTTTGTGCTGGTGTGGTCGATATTTTTCCTCATCCGCGGCATCCAGAAGAAAAAAATCATCGACTATGTTTTTGCCGGGCTGTTTTTCGGCCTGGGTCTTCACACCTATATCGCTTTTCGCATCGCGCCGCTTATCCTGGTCGTGCTTTTGGCGGCTTTCATGATCAGTCGCAAAAGATTTTTGACCACTCACTGGAAAGAGATTTTGGCCTTTATTGTTGCAACAACAATTATTGCGCTTCCGATGCTGGCTGATTTTTATATCCATCCCAATCATTTCAGCGGACGGACAAGCGAGGTTTCCGTTTTCAATCCCCAAGTCAATCAGGGTCATCTGCTTCTCACACTTGGAAAAAGTTTCGGCCTGACTCTGGCCGAATTCAATTTCTGGGGTGACCAAAACTGGAGGCAAAATCTGCCTCCCTGGCCGGAACTCTTTCCGACGATCGGAATATTTTTTCTTGCCGGCCTTGTCTATTTTATATATGAATTTTTCTGGCTTCTTTGGCGTCGGATCCGGGCAAGAGAAAGAAGCGAACGTTTCATTTTGGTCGCGTTGCTTCTTTCCTGGTTTTTCGTGATGATCCTCCCCGCGGCGATCAGTTTTGAAGGCCTTCCGCACGCCTTGCGCAGCATCGGAACGATGCCGGTGGCGCTTCTTCTGGCCACCTTTTCACTTGAGGCGGTTTTCAAATGGGCCGAGAAGGCGAAATATGCAAAGTACAAAGAGGCTATTTGGACATTGCTAATCGTTCTCATTGTCGGAAGCGGGATCTGGACAGTGCGGATGTATTTTGTCGATTGGGGCGGGAGCGCGGACGTCCACGGAGCCTTTGATGAGGGATATCTCAATATGTCCCGCTATATCAACGGCTTGCCGGCAGGCACGCCGAAGTATGTTGTCGACAACGGGCCGGGAATCAAAATGCAAGACGGACTGCAGACCTCGGCGGAAGTGATAAAATTGTTCACCTATCAAAAAGCGGACAATGTCGTGTTTGTCGAACCGGATGTCGACCTGAGTACGCTCAAAGCCCCTTCGAAAATATTTCTGATGAACCCGGATGACGGTTATATCAACCATATTCGCCAATATTTCCCGGGGAGCCTTGTGGAGAAACTGGACATGAATGATAAAATGGACACCGGTTTCACGATGATTGATGCGAAGTGAAAAAAATATCAGGAAAAGGAGTACTAGTAGACAACTTGGGGGAAATTGTGCAAAAAAGCAAAAAATTTGCCTATTTGGGATATTTTGCTAATATGATAGGCAGAAATGTCTTCACCGGAAATCGACGAAATAAAAAATCGCCTGAATATCGCGGAAGTGGTGGGCGAATACATACGACTGACAAAAGCAGGGAGCAACTGGAAAGCTCTCTGTCCTTTTCATAATGAGAAAAGTCCGTCTTTTATGGTGAGCGAAGAGCGGGGGAGCTGGCACTGTTTCGGTTGCGGGAAAGGCGGAGATGTTTTTTCTTTCGTGATGGAGCTTGAGGGCGTCGGCTTTCGGGAAGCCCTCGAACAACTGGCCGGCAAAGCGGGAGTGGAACTCAAACGCTTTGAAAAGGGAAATTGGGAAAATAAGGGCGAAAGGGATGATAAGGCGAGATTGTTTGCTATTTTGGAGCTGGCGACGAAGTGGTACGAGAAAAATTTGTGGGAAGGAAGGGGTAAAGAAAAAATATTGTCATATTTGCGTGAGCGAGGACTCAACGACCAAAGCATCAAAAAATTTCGCTTGGGATATGCGCCGGACGGATGGCGGAATATGCTCGAATTTCTCTTGAAGAAGGGATATGCAATTGATGAGATAAACAAGACGGGGCTTTTAGTAGAAAAAACAACGAACAGTGATCAGCGAGCAATGAACAATACTAATGATCGCTACTACGACCGTTTTCGCGATCGAATAATGTTTCCCATTCAAGATATATTGGGACGAGTGATCGGGTATAGTGCCCGGGTCGCGCCAGGCGGAGATGAAAAAAACGCGAAATATATCAACACTCCCCAAACGGCATTGTATGATAAAGGCAAGGTTCTCTATGGCCTCAATTTGGCCAAAATGGAAATCAAAAAAAAGAACGAAACAGTATTGGTTGAAGGAAACACGGATGTGATCGCAGCGCATCAGGCGGGATTCGAAAATACCGTCGCCGTATCAGGAACAGCCCTGACGGATGACCAGGTGAAGATTCTCAAGCGCTATGGCGAAAACATCAGCATGGGATTTGATATGGACGCGGCCGGGCAAGCGGCGGCGCGCCGAAGCATCAAGACTTGCCTCGAGAATGATCTTAATGTGAAAATAATTCTCCTGTCTTCGGGAAAAGACGCGGCGGAGAGTCTCAAAGAAAATCAGGAAGCCTGGAAAAAGGCGGTCGAAAGCGCCAGCAGTGTCATGGAGTACTATTTCAAAGAGATATTTTCCCGGTATGACCCGAAAAAACCAGTTGAGAAGAAAAAAATTGCCCAAGAGCTTCTGAATGTGATCAAAGATATTTCCAATCCAGTCGAGCAGTCCCATTGGCTCAAGCTCCTGGCTTCGCGCATCGGTACCGAAGAAAAAATGTTGGCTGATATTCTGCAAAAATCGAAAACGGGCGAAAAAAACCAGGCGATCTCCGAGAATCAGGAGACCGGAATCAATCACGAGAAAAGCCTGGAGGAAAAGATCCTGGGAATCATTTTGGCTTTCCCAAAAGAATGCTGCAAAGAGATCGCACGGATAGATGTCGGGGACTTCCAAAATGAGAAAGAAAGGGCTATACTGGATGCAATCAAGCAAGATCTGGGAAATTTCAGCCTTGAAAGAGTGAAGGCTCTTTTTTCTGATTATGAAACGGGAAAACTTCTCGAAGAGATAGTCTTTGAAACAGAAGTGAGATTCGGCGGAGAGCTCGGCAACGGGAGAGACCAATTGGATCCCATCGGCGAGCTGCACGGATATGTCGAACGGCTCAAGGGAAACAGACGCAAAGAAAAAATTTTTCGCGTCATGCAGGATATCAGGTCAGCCGAAGCCTCCGGCGACAAGGCAGGAGCCAAGCTTTTGATGGGAAAATTCCAGAAGCTGATGGAGGGAATAAAGGAGAATTAATATTTTTTGAAACAGTAAATATGTTTTTCAACTAATTATGCCCAAAAAGAAGAAAACCAAGAAAGCCAAAGTTCAGAAAAGCAAGAAAGTCAAAAAACCGATGAAAGCGGTGAAGAAAGTTGTGCGGAAAAAAACTGTGAAGAAGATTTCGAAAAAAATCAAAAAGGCTACAAAGAAACCCAAAAAAGCTGCCAACCCTCCTCTTCGGCGGGCAAGGAAAAAAATTGCTAAGAAAAAACCTGCTTCAAGGGGCAAGAAAGAAAGCTCGGTTTCCAAGAAAAAAGAAGCCCTGAAAAAAGCCTTGCGTGCTCCGAAGAAAAAGCAGGAAAATATTCTTGCTGAAAAAAGAGGTCCTATCGACGAGCTGGTATATATCGGAAAACAGCGCGGTTTTATCACGGAGGATGAAATTCTCCACGTCATTCCGGAAGTGGAAACGGATGTTTCCGGCCTCGAAAAACTTTATGAAAAATTGGAGCTCGCGGGCGTCAAAGTTATCAGTTCGGACGAGGTCATCAAGACGGAGATCGAAAAAGAAGCCGAGAAACTGGACAAGAAGGTCGAGCATATGGATGTTCCGCTCGATTTGGATGATGTCTCCTCGGATTCGGTCCAGATGTATCTTCGCGAGATTGGACGGGTGCCTTTGCTCAAGGGTGAAGAAGAAGTGAGTCTGGCCAAGCGCAATGAGAAAGGAGATTTGATGGCCAAGCAAAAGCTCACTGAAGCCAACTTGCGCCTTGTCGTTTCGATTGCCAAAAAATATGTCGGCCGGAGCGCCAATCTGTCACTGCTGGATTTGATTCAAGAAGGCAACATCGGTCTTTTCCGCGCGGTGGAGAAATTCGATTATCGAAAAGGATACAAATTTTCCACCTACGCGACCTGGTGGATCCGCCAAGCCATTACGCGGGCTCTCGCGGATCAATCCCGCACGATCCGCATTCCGGTGCATATGGTGGAAACGATCAATAAATACACCCAGGCGACGCGGCGGCTTGTCCAAGACCTGGGACGGGATCCTCTTCCCGAGGAAGTGGCGGCCGAAATGGGACTTGAGGTGGAAAAGGTGCGCCATATCATGAAAATTTCGCAGGAAACGGTTTCCATTGAAACTCCGGTCGGGGACAGCGAGGATGATTCGATCTTGGGCGATTTCATCGAAGACACAGAAGCGGTGATGCCGCACCAAAACGCGGCGCGGACGCTTCTCACTGACCATGTGATCGAAGTTCTGAAAGATCTCACTCCTCGCGAGCAGAAGATCTTGAAGATCCGGTTCGGCCTCGAAGACGGTGTCACGCATACCCTCGAAGAAGTCGGCCACGAATTCGGCGTCACCCGCGAACGCATCCGCCAGATCGAAGCGAAGGCCCTCGATAAAATCCGCGAATCAGGCCTCGCGGAAAAGTTGAGGGATTATTAGTTCATGAAACACAAAATATGTAACATGGAACAGATGAAGAGACCCTTGGGGGGTCTTTTTCATATAAAAAAGCCATAATCTTGTTTACAGCCCATTGAGCTGTAAATAGAAAATGGCTTTTTGCGGATGAGATATTACCGAAATCCCCTAAGGACGAACGATCTCGACCTCAAAAACGTTGATTATCTG
>JAPLXD010000041.1 GCA_026396255.1 Candidatus Moraniibacteriota bacterium
TTGCATCACGCAGGTGATTCAAAGAAAAAGTTCGGTTTGTCCGCTGACGGATTGACCAGATCATGGAGTAGGGTCAAAAAAGAAGCTGACAAATGCATTCTTGTTTGCGCAAATTGCCACAGAGAAATTCACGGCGGCGTCTCGCAGCTTCCTAAGGAAACTTAGGTTGAAAAATTTTGGGATAACGGTGAAGGCTAAATCGCTCACAATGTGTGAGGGGTACGCGAACACCGTGGGAACTCCAACACAACGTTGGGGAGCGCCGTAGAGACTAGATACCAAAATGTCTAAGTCCTTTTTACTAGGATAAGACAATGATATAGTCCACCCCTTTTGGAAACATTAGGACAAGTGTAACCAATTGGTTACAGGTTCGAATCCTGTCCCGGGAGCAAGACAGGACAAGGAGAGGCAGAAATGCCTTTTTTTGCTTTATTTATGCTTATTTCTTCGAGTTCGAAAGTCCTATTTAGCTTTGGCATCCATTCAGCCATAAATTCAAAGGCCAAGGTGTAATTCGGGCTTATTTTATCGGCTTTTAGCGCAAGGTTCGAAAATGCATAGCTCAAAAGCAATCGCTTGTCGTCTTGTTTGGCTTTCGGGCTTTCATAAACAGCTTTCGCCTTCAACGCGAGCTCATGAATGGCAAAGCCGGCTTCATAATAGGCAGTTCTTGATTTACTCAATTTTTTCAGTTCCTCAATGGCCGCTTCCTTTTCTTTCGCGGTGTCTTTCATGACCTTTTCGCATAGGGTTGCTGGCATTTTGCCGTCCAACTTGTCTTTGTACGCTTCTTCGATCCGCTTGTCGGCTGTTCGGACAATTCTGCTGAAAGACTCTCGCTTTTGGGTATTATAATCGATCTCGTCCTTGTGGCTCTCTTTCATTGCTTTGATGAGCCAGCCCAAAACTCTTTCATTTTTTGGAGCAACGCCCTCAAACAAAGGAAACAGCTGGTCTTCCACTCTTTCTTGTCTCACGTATGTCTTCTGGCTGCATTTCCGAAAATGATTGCAATGGCCGTACCAATGGCCTTTCTGTGTTTCCCAAGCTATTATTCCGCCGCATTCGTCGCATTTGATTTTGGCTTTGAACACAGGTAGATGAGTTTTGTATTGTGGATTGTCGGTATTTCGAATAAGTTTTGCCTGAACTGCTTCAAAAAGCTCTTTGGAAATAAGCGGTTCGTGTTGTCCTTCATAAATTTCGTCATTCCAGCGTATTTTTCCATAATAGAATGGATCGGACAGTTGCTCGTGCATCCTGCTTTTCCCAATTGTGCCACCTTCTCTATTTCTCAAGCCCTCTTTATGCATAGTTGCCGCCAAGGCATTGAGAGAATAATTTCCGCTGGAGTACAGCTCAAACATCTTTCTCACTAAAGGAGCTGATGATTCGTCTATGATATGAGTTTTGTGTCCTTTTTCGCCGATAGTCCTATATCCAACGGGGGGCTTTGCTGGAAGCCAGCCTTGCGAAATCTTTTCTTTCTGTCCCTTTCTCACTTCTTCGGAAAGATTGTTGGTATAAAATCTGGCAATGGCCACCTTCATATCCCAAACGAGATTTTCGTGCGCGCGAGTATTTTTATTCACAATGAAAGATTCTTTCACAAAGTGGACTTCTCTTTTGCTGTCTTCATTGATCCAGTCGCTGACGCTGGCCGCATCTTTGAGGTTGCGGGTGAGCCTGTCTATCTTCTCGCAAAGGATGATAGAGATTTTATTTTTATCAGCGTAGCTCAAAAGCTCATTGAAAGTTTTTCTGATTTGCTTTCCACTGGCTGATTCTGAAACCCGGAAAGCCTTTTTCACTCCAAAGTCGTTTTTGCGGGCATAGTCCTGAAGCAGTTTTTCTTGTGCGTCCAGAGAGTAGCCCGTGTCTTCCTGTTCTTTTGATGATACCCGGGCGTAGATCAAACATTTTGCGTTGTTCATGATAATTTTGAATTAATTTTTAGATACTAAAAGGACGGTTCTGACTTACCCAACTTTCCGAAGATTGCTGGCAGAACCGCCCATTTAGTAGGACGATAAAATCTTCGGATATTTAGCTGGGTAAGTGTCTATATTGTATACCATTTCTCACTATTTTGCCACCTTTCGATTCTAAACCGGCAATTTGGCACTGTATATATATACTGCCAGTTTGCCAGTTTAGATTAAGGCTTCTTGGATTGCCGATTCCTCTTGGTGAAATTTTGGCAAGGAGCATATTTTCGTGTTCTTGCTCCCTTGCCTCTCAAGAATTGTTTCACTGGCTATCAGCTCTTTTATGGCTTCCCGAATACTTTTGTCTCCTATATTTTCCAGCTCATTCACTTTCTGGAACAACTCGCTCCTTGATAGTCCGTCTGGTTCTTCTTCAAGGACGGATTTGATTATCTCCTTTGCTGTTTCCTTTTTGCTGGCTTCTTCGGAATGCTGTCCCAGATAGCTAAATTCCATTTTTTCCTCAACTTCTCTGATCGCAACCTCAAACGATTCTATTTCTTTGGCCATCCTAAGTTTGGCCTGTTCGATTATGATTTTTGATTTATCGTCCTTGTCTCTTTTGATGGCCAAGTGAGCGTCAACGGCGGCGGAAATATCGGATGATCCCCGAAGCCTGTTTTGAGCGGAAATTTTGATCACACCCTCCTTTCTTTCGTGATGAGTGAGAATAACGGTTATTCCGTTTTGACAAAAATGCTTGATCTGCCGGAATACTTCCGACATTTGAGAAGCATCGTTTTCTTCGGCATTATTTACTCTCACCAGTGAATCAATAAAGATGACATCAATTTCGTCTTGCTTGCAGATCTCAATCACTTTTTCGAGCATATTCTTTTTTGAGACCAGAAATCCCTTTTGAGACAAAAAGCAGATGGGGAGCTTTGCGTCTGCGCCCAACAGTCTCAATCTCTCCTGAACGAGCCGCAGGTGATTTTCCTCATCAATGATCATCACTTTGAGAGGCTCGCACTTGAATTGGCCAAGCAAACTTCCGCCACTCGCAATATCGATAGCCATTTGCAATATCAGCCATGTCTTGTAGCTCGCCGGAGCGCCGGAAATAATGGTTATGCCCTGGTACGGAACCAGATTTTCAATGACCCATTTGTTTTCCGGAAATTCCATAGAAAAAAGCTCATTCAAACTGATTGGCTTCAAGCTTTTGTTTAAGTCCTCTTCGGACAGGGCTTCTTGCTTGATCCCTTCGAATCTCTCTTCCTCTTTTTTAATCGACATATTAATTTTGCAGCATTATTACGGCGTCCCTGAAGGCGACCCCATGCAATGCCATAGTTAATTTGATTACGTCGCCATGCTCCCGACAGCCAAAACAGTGGAATTTGCCATCTTTAGGAAAAATAAAAAATGATGGCGTCTTTTCGTCGTGAAAGGGGCAAAGGGAAACAAAATTTTTTCCGCTCGGCCTCAAATCCAGTTTGGTTTGAGCCAGTTCCTCAATTGGATAATTTCGGGCTATTTCAATCTGCTCATCCGAAAGAGCGTTGGAATTTTTGCTGGGAGTGATAATCGGCTGGAACCGCCGCAGCCTCAAGAGCTGTTTGTCCAGCGCCAGTAAATCGGGAAATAAGAATATCTTTACCATTTCCTCCGCCATCCACGCGGAGAAAGAATCAATTCCGGATGAATAAATTTCACTCAAACAGGACTGGATTTTCTTTTCTTCTGCTTGGATGGCGTCTTTGTATTCCTGAATCTTTTCAGGGATTATTTCTTCCGCTTCGGGGAAAATTTTCAGTAGTTCTTTATCCTTGAATCTCGGCGGTTTGTATTTCATATTCATCTTCATTATTTTGATTATTTTTGTGATGCATTTTTGCCAACAAATCAAAGTAGCCCACGAGGCCGTTTCCGATCTGGGAAATTTTTTCCATTTCCAGATCCTGCCCGTATTCTTCTTTGATAATCTCCTGTAGTTCCTTCAAGAGTTGCTGGCTGACCATCCTATTGCTGGTATATTCGCGACTTAACCAGCTTCAGCGATTCGAAGTAGGCGACCGGTTCGACGCTCAAGCCCCTCGACCAGAAGGCTTGGATCAGTTTGTCCAGCTCATCATCCCGCTTGATGACGAACACGATCTTTTCCGCGTTGCTCCTGTCCATCGCTTCGATTTGGTGGCCGTAGAGCTGTAGTGCGGCACAAAGTGCCAAATCGCTGGTTCGGAAAACATCATTTTCCTTTGCGAGTTCTTCCATTGAGATTCATCTTAATAATTATCTATCTCTATGGTCGCATCAAAATAAAGCACTTTTAAATACTTTCTTGGATTATCTCTAAAAAAAGTTGGCTTAAGAAAAACAAAAAAACAACCCAGAAACGAGTTGTCCACAAGCCAATGTAAGCCGATAGAATATTTTCTATCTGTTATTAAATTTTATGCCTTTGCCTCTAATAATTTCTAATATCTTTTTTCCATTTGACAATTTATTTTTAATTTTTTTATCATCAATCTTTGAAAATCTGAATATACCATTTGTTATGGAGTTTTGTATCCTTTTATTTATTTTCTTTTTTGGAATATCCTTCCAATTTTTTTCTATTAGCTTTTTATTTATATCCTCATAGGAAACAAAATCTTCTTGCAAGCAATCGGAATAGATAATATCAAATAGATCTTTATATTGAGTATTTTCTCCAAAATGAATTAAGTTTTCTCCCAAAAAATAATTTTTTCCTTTTTTAACTATGAAATTAGGATCTATTTGTTTTTTTTCATAAACATTTTCATCTCTTTTTTCCTGTTGAACTGCTTTTTCAAAATTATTTTTAAGGGTTTCTGGTGAAACTTTATCAGATTTTAATTCCTTTATTTTTCTTTTTATTTTTTTGAAATCATCGACAATAAACCAGCAAAGGGACTCTGACTGATTTTGTATTTCTTCTATGGAAAGCTTTGGATTTTCCTTGCTTGCTTTTACTGTATACTCTAAAAATTGCTTTTCATCATTAAATGAATCAAAAATTTCCAATTCTTGAAACTCAACTATTCTGATGGCTTTATCCAATTTAAGATTTTCTATTATGTCCTTAAAAATACTATTCTGAATACTATAAAAGACGCTATCAAGAAGAAAAAAATTACTGATAAAATATGCATCATACTCCTTCCCATTATCAGCTTTAAATTTTAATTTCTGATTAACTAATACAATATCCGATATTTTTTGCAGTATTGCAACAAGTGCCCACTTTGCTTCACTTATCTTGCTATAACTCATAATTTTAATCTTAATTTCCTTTATTTTAGCCTAAATATGGGGGAAAATCAAGTCGTTGGCTTGCATACGGGGTTTTTGGATGTTATATTTTAGACGATACCACATTCAAAATAAACACCGAAAATATACTGTTTTCGTTCCAATCGTGATCTTTAGTGGGCGCTCGGCGTACGCGATTGGAGCATTTCGGTGCTTTCTTGAGTGTGGTATCCGTCGGGCGTCCTCTCAAGAGAAACCCTCGACGACTTAATTAAATTAGGTCGTTTTATTTATGCGAAAACGAATTATCCTTGGGGCTTCTGCTCTTGTAATACTGGCTTTGATTATTGGCGGTGTTTATTATGTCGCTATTTTTTTGCCAAAAAAACAAAAGACAAGCGTGGATCTGGTTAGATCAGAGATGGAAACCAAAATCCAACAGGAAAAAATAGATCGGGAAAAAGTGTCGCAAGAATTGCAACAAATGCAAACAGCAAAGCAGCAGGAATCTGACGCAGAACAGGCGGCGCAAGAATCGGACGCAGCAAATCAGAAACAACTTGCCGCTGAAGCAAGACAGAAAGCCAGTGCCAAAGCCCAACAGCAGGCTACGGCAAGTGCAACATTACAAAAATGCTTGGACGCTGCTGATGCGACCTACAAAAAGAAATCAGCAGAAGTTATAAAAATCGCTAAAAAATATGGTTATTCCATCTATACAACTACCACGATACTTGCTTTGCAAAACAGAAGAACTGCGGC
Organism: Candidatus Moraniibacteriota bacterium; assembly: GCA_026396255.1. Classification (GTDB taxonomy): domain Bacteria; phylum Patescibacteriota; class Minisyncoccia; order Moranbacterales; family UBA11712; genus JAPLXD01. The sequence continues at coordinate 5,973 of JAPLXD010000041.1, forward strand.
CAAAAATGAATGCTATAAATAAATAAGCGAACATATATATGACGCAAATCAATTGTGAAGAAATGAAGTGTGTAAAGTGTGGCAATATTTTTTCAGCGACAACATATGACTCTATTAATGTCAGTATGGCTCCGAACCTCAAAGATGATTTATTAACAGGAAAAATCAACCAGGCTATCTGCCCTAAATGCAATACAAAATATAATATCGGTAATGCTTTGCTTTACCACGATATGAATAATGGAATAATGATTTCTGTATTACTTTCAGAAGAATATTCAAACAACAAAGAAGAAGCAATAAAGGAGTTCACAGAGCTAATGAGAAAAAGTGTCTCCAGCCTTGCGGGAACCCTAAGAAAATCTTTTGAAAAATACAATTTTGATGTTGTTTTCAGTATTGATGAATTAAAAGAAAGTCTGAATAGTATGGAAGGGAATTGCAATGAAAAAATAGGGGCAATAACAAAAGATGTTTTGAGATTGGAATCTAGATATAAAGCAAAAGAAAAATCTTATACAACAAGGAAAATAAAAAAGTGGTTTGGAAAATTTATGTCTATAAGTCGGAAAAAGAACGAGCTCGAGCATAACGAAGAATTACTGTTGCCGGAAAAATGCATAGTTATTTTGGGCGAAAAAGTTAGCCTTAAATATTTTCCAGAATTAACAAAATTCGCAGAAATTGATCCGATAAGGTTGAAAAACACCATACATGAGACAATGAATAAAGCCAATGTTGATGCTAAAAATGCTATGATAATTCTAGAGAAAATAGCCAAAAGAGTAGCGGAAAAAGTAAATGAGAAAATAGAAAAATGATGTTCTTTTATGGTCTTTTTTATTTTAACATATTTATAATATGCTGTTTCTTATATTAAAAATAATAATATCTTTTCTATTGGCCTACTGGTTGGCCGCTGTGGTTATTATGGCGATCGGCTTTTTTATATTTAGAGATGGTCATATTAAAAATTGGAAATATTTTATTTGGATTTTCTTTTCTGCGGCAATCTTAGGTACTATATTTGAATCAATTCATTATTTTAATGCTAATGCTGCATTTTTCGCTACCTGTATTCAAATTCTGAAAGTAACTAATAAAGATAATAAGCTTGTCATATCTTTTTTTGCACTCGTTTTGGGATGGACTTTAATCTATACCGTATCATTATTTATCAAAACGTTTTGAAAGATGAAAAAGCAAAAAACATAATCATTAACCCACCCCAACATTGAATGTTGGTATAAAATAATAATATGCAAAGAGAACTTGAGCTTTATATAAGAGGAAATGAATTGTCAAAATTGGGAAAATATAATGAAGCCATAGGTTGTTATAATAAATCTTTGGAAATTCGCTATAATAAAAAAATCACAACACGATTCAAGAAAATGACAGCGTTAATTGGAAGAATTTTTATGAAAGAAAAACAACTCTACAAAAGAGGAGGATGTTTATTCGATTTGGGAAGATATAAAAAGGCCATAATCTTTTATGATAAAGTATTAGAAATTAATCCCAAACATGAAGGCGCATTATATGATAAAAAGGTTAGTCTTCATAATATTGGCGGCTCGCTAGCTCACTCTGAAAAATACGAAGAGGCTCTTATTTATTATGACGAGGCTTTAAAAGTAGCTCTTAATGATAATTTGAATAAAGATACATTGTTTTTTTCGGGACTCTGTTTAATGTTTTTAAGAAGATATGATGAAGCTTTAACTCACTACGATAAAGCATTAAAATTAGATCCTAATTATGATGAAAAACTTGGCGGCAATAGGATGGATGGGTATATGTTTTTCTGTAAAGGCATCGGCAAAGCTAAGTTGGGATTATATGAAGAGGCTTTAATATATTTTAATAATGCGTTGGAATCAGATGATCATTTTGATCTTGATCGTGCTAAAACAATTTATAACAAAAGTTTTTGCCTAGCTAAGTTAAAAAAATACAAGGAGGCAGCTTCTTGCATTAAAAAAGGCTTTTTATTGATAAGAAATGAGGAGCGGGAATTATTGAGAGATGGCATTAAAGCATTTAATAACCCCGAGGAGTACAGAAATACAGCTGAATATTATTTCAATAATGTATTGGAAATTAATTCTGAAAACAGAGACGCACTTTTTTATAAGGGCAATATATTTATTTGCTTAAAAGATTATATGGAAGCCATTATCTGTTTTGATAAAATTTTAGAAATTAATCCAAAAGATGCAGACTCATTACAAAAAAAGATTTTTTGCCTAAAATCAATATTTCATTACTATAATGATATTTATTTAGTCCGTTATGGAAATTATTATAATTTTTTTCGCAGTTATGAGAAGCATATAGCTCTTCAAATTTTTTTCTTTTTTTAGCCATTCCTAAAAACGAATGCGCTGAAAATACACTTTTTACTAACAAAAAAATGAAAAAATTCCGACAATTAGTAGACAAGTACAAACAACAAGCAAGAATATATTTAGAGAAGAAATCGCAAGAGGAAAGAAAAATAAACAAACAAAAAAACACAATCATTGCCGTATCATCAATATTTCTCTTGCTGGCCGGATTCAACGGCTGGCCTTATGATTTTTTCGTGCTGTTGAAATTTATTGTTTTCGTTTCGGGGGTCTATCTGGCGTGGCTGGCATATAAGACAAAGCAAGAGAAATGGATCTGGGCGTATGGTATAATCGCGATACTGTTCAATCCATTCTTTTCCCTGCATTTCAGCAGAAGCGCTTGGACTGTTATTGACATTGCGACTGCTATCTTTTTGATTATTTCCGGTTTTCTTTTCCGACCTGCTAAATCTTTAAACTGAATAAGATGAGCTTTTGGGGATTATTCAAACCAAAACCTAAGACGGAAATGGAAAAGCTTCAAAAGAAAATTTACTTTGATATTTTTCCAGGTGGTGAAAAGCAAATAGTTAAAGAGGCTGAAGATGTTAATCATCTGGTTGGCGATAAATATTCAAAAGACCAGATAAGAAAAGCATATTTTCATATGATCTTTTTATTTTTTATTGCTGATGACAGAAGCGAAGAGAGAATCATTGGGAGTTCTAAGATTAACATGGGTGATCAAATTACAGAGGAGGATACCCTGATAATGTATGGTTATATTAAAGATAGATTTTTAAGGCATCAACTGGGAACGGAAAATAGTGAAGCATTGCAGGGATTTTCTGATGTTATGTTTGGAGGAAATATCGGATACGATTCGGATGAAATTCCGGGTGGTTATGGCAATTTCGGCTATTCTATAACCAATCCAATACCAACAAAGGGAATAAATGGAAGTCATGTATATCTTCGCAAATTAAAATTTTTAGCAACCGGCAAAGAAATCAAATGGGGACGCACAGGCTCATATTCTTCTGATAATATCGAAAATAAGATTGATAAATATAAACTATTCGATATATCTGGGGATGATATAGCTACCATTTATATTTCGCCCTATCACAGAAAAAACTCCGACAAAGCTCCCGAGGGGTTTGAGTTAATTTAATCAGTATAAAAAGGAAAAAATGTTGATCTGAACCCTTTTTTGTTTTTTGCACGGGCGGAAGCCCTTTTTTGTTTTGGCGCGATACGACCAAGGTACCACTTTAATTCTGTCCCGAAGCCCCCGGGGGGCGTATAGTATACCCCTCAATCGCAAAGAAATTAAAAAATAAATTTGATTCGTTGAGGATCTTTCAGGCGACATAAAAAACCGCTCAATGAGCGATTTTGAAGTCATTTCATACACCATATATAGTGGTTATTTGCTTGTACTATACTATATAGTCTGAATAATACCTTACACAAGCCTTTGCCTATGTCGCCCAATCAATTATTATACGACACGGACAATGATCACTTCCATCCCATATTTTTTAAAATAAAGATTTGCAGGCCTGGATTCGGTGCTATTTGACCCATATGTTCCAAATAAACTTCGATTATTTGTTTTCCTTTTTTAACTATGTGAACAAACTCATCTTTAGAAGACTTTTGAAGGTTCAATAAACCCCTTCTGCTTATACCCAATAGCAAACAAAGTCCCATAACCGTAAAAGGACGATCATTCTCAATACAATCACGGAAGTATGCGACCATTTGTACACCTATCTCTCTTGGGGAGTATTGATAGGGTCTTCCGCCTCTTCTGGACACGCTGGAACGCTTATCAAAGCTCTCTGTGGTGGTTGCAAGCATATCAGCCTCAAAATGGTCTATGATCCAATTCCAGTATTCTTTATCTGTCATTTTATACTAATGCTAATAATTGCCTTGTTTGATTGATAATAGTCGCCGGATCAGCCAAGCCTTTCATCCACTCAAAAGTTCGAAAGCTGTCCCGCCAAGCGAGCAACATCGGACTTTGGTCATACGCACGTGCCAAAGCCTCTTTATTTATCGGCGTTTCGTGGGGTTCGAACCTCGTGTAAATCGCCTTTACTTCTTTTGAGGCCTTTTGAATATTGAAGAGCCTGTTTTCGTCTTTTATATGCAATTTTTTGTCCAAAAGGAGGAGGTTCGAACCTAGGGGCGCGAAGACCTCGTTTTTCTCCTCTTGTGATCCCAACTTGAATCTTTTTTGCGCATCTTCAGTGATGTTCAGCGCCTCCTCAATCTTGGCAATCCAGTCGTCCAGTTGCGCGTCAGTGTCATTGAGAAGCTCCATAGCCTTCGCCTTTTCCTCCTCCAATGGTTTCTTCTTCTCGGTAAATTCGTTCTCGCTTATCTCTCCATTTATCCTCATATCAAGCAGGCGATCCAGTCTGGCGACAGAGGAGTCGTAATTCCTTCGTTTATCGCTGATCACTTTGTTCCTGAACTCCATTTCTTTCTCGTTTTCTTCATGAAGCTTTTTTACAGCCCACTCCTTGAATGATGCCGGAATTTCAATTTGTCCTAAAATATCGTCGATCCGATCTTCCAGCACCTTTTCCTCAACAACCTTTCTTTGCGAGCATTTGGGGTCTTTTCTTTTTGTGCAGTGATAATAGGTGTAGAGGTGGACATTCCCGTTTTTTTGCCTTTTTATTTTATACTCGGCTGTGATCATTGCGCCACACTCTCCGCATCTCAATTCGCCGGAGTAGGAGAACTCATGTTTTTGTGGTCTTGGCCTGTCATCCCGCCCGAGCATTATTTGTATTTTTTCGTATTCTGATTTTGTGATCATTGCTTCGTGTTTTCCCGTGTACCAATTTCCGCTTCCTTTCGGATATTCAAATTCTCCGTAATAGAAGGGGTCATGAAATATTCTGTACAATGTGCTGATTGAAAAGTTCTTTCCAAATTTATTTCTCAAATTCCATTCATTGATGGCAGTTGCATATATTTTTGACGGAAGGCAATGTCCAGTGAGTAGGAGATCAAACATCTTTTTGACCAGATGGAATCTTTCGGGATCTTTCATTATTTCTTTCTCGCCCTTTCTTTTCAGCGGATTGTGAGTGTACCCTAAAGCTGTGAATGTCGGATACCAGCCTCTTTCTGCCTTGCTTTTTAACCCTCGCTTTGTGTCTACGCCTTTGTTGTCATTTTCTAGTTTTGCCTGACTGCAAAAAAGATTCAGCAAAAATTTGTCATTCGGGGTGTTTCTGAAAATCTGACCTGGTGTTCGGACTTCAAGAAGATCTCCCGAGTCCAGCAAATCAATGACAATTCCTGTATCGCCCGCATTTCTTGAAAGCCGGTTAACATTCCAGAGGAGTATTCCGTTCGCCTCTCCTTTTTCGATTCGTTTAATCATCTCATTAAAAATTGGCCTTTGTCCTCTTTTTTTTGCCGAATGAGATTCTTCCAGCGTAGCTGTTATTTTCAGATTATCGTCTTCAGTTATCCCGCCCAGTTCACGCTTTTGAGATTCAATTGAAGCCATTTGCCGATCCTCGCTCTCGGAAGATTTCCGCGCATAGAGGAAATAGATCTTTGCTTTGTCTTGTGTCATTTGTTTAATTTTAATGCTTATCTAAGCAACATCATACCCTAAACGCTAACAATAGCTAGTGAATCAATCAGGAGAAGAAATACTGTCTAAAAGGGGCTTATACAAGGCAAACTTTGCCCTTATCTAGCTTCAATCATTCCTTTGAACCTATGCTTTCTATAATCCAGTCTCAAACATCGCCTACAGCCCAATCCTTGGCTTACAGGGTGCTTGTATAGCACCCCTACTCGTCTTTTGCATATGGGACAAGCGAACCAATTTCTTTTGCCTCCGAAGCCTGTTTTTGATTCAGTCAGCTCTATAGCAATTCCCTCCGCTTCAATTTCAGACTTCAGTAGTTGTCTCTTCAATTTTCGTTTAACTTCTCTCAGAATTTCGCTTATTTCAATTTTCCGACAATTTTCTGCTAATATTTTTTTTCCGAAATCATTTGGGATCATTGCTTATCAGGATTAATGTTGAATTGTTGATTTTGAGACATAAACGAGTTTTCACTTCTTACGTTTATTCTGACAGTTGGCTGTTTGCAATACTTCAGTGTTTCAATCGCGGAAATGAATTGCCGATGCGCCCGGTCTACTTCTTTTGATAAAAACATAAGATACCCAGTCTTGTAGTGGCTTAAAAATCCGGGGTCTCGGCGCATCATCATTGATTTTGAATAAGATATTTTTCTGATATGAGAATTTACTGCCTGATCAACCAGCGCTCTTTCAGAAGCGGTTTTGCAATCAAATTCTTTTTCAAGATCCTTTTTGAATTGCAGGGCAAAACTCCTATATTTTGGCTCTATGCTTTCTACTAATGCGTGGCCTGACTCAAGACTAAAAGCTAAAGATACTTTATCTGCGTTTTTGAGAACTTCACCGGTTATTTCTTGACCATTCCTCATGCCTGGAAGCTGTTTTTCGGCAAGCTCTTTCAGGGCGGCATTGGGTTCAAACACTGCCATGTAGGATCGAATAGCTATCCTTTTTGCTTCATCCAATGTGCGTATCTTGACTGGTACAATCTCGCCTTTGTTTTTCGTTAAGGCTTTTGGGATTGGATATCGCTTGGCTGGTTTCGTTTTCCCTTTTTGAATTATTTTTTTTGCCATATTATTTACATTTAGTGAACTTCGTGAACTTGTGAACTTTGCAGTTCAAACAAGTAAACGGAAATTGGTTAATTAAAAAGGCTTTTAACATTGATTTCCTCCTCTTTCTCTTCCAAATCAATGTTCACATCGTTCACAACTTCACTTCTCTTTTCAACCCCATATCTCTTTCTGAGTATTTCAATTTTTTCTTTATTGCTTTCAGAAACCACATAACCATCCCGAGTCCTTTCGGTTTTCAAGTCCAGTGTTTTTCTAACCAAGTATCCCATTTTCTTTGAGGTGATTGTTTCGGAGGGACTCAAGTCTTTGTTGAATTTTTCGGCAACTTGGAGAATAGTAGGGCGAAAATAGCCGTCATCTAAAAGTTCGCATATTGCGTCCAAAATTTGATAGCTGTAGCCAAGAGTCCTGTCGGTTTTGATTTTTTCGTTATACTCCTTGATGTATTGCTGGATCTCTTTGATTATCTCTGGATCATTGACGATACTCATCAGGGGTATGGCGATTTGATTAAGACGGGGTTCAATCTCGCGATTTTCCAACTCTGGATTGATCTTGATCTTGCCTTTATTTTGGAAGCGGAGCATCAACAGTTTGTTTCTTATCTCTCGCGCCTCATCCCAAAACAAGTCGGGGATGTTATAAGGAATATCTTTTCCAAGAGAACATAGATTCATATCTTCGGTTATCATCCGACTTTCCAGCGCGGTGTCCTTATAAAGCATTCGGGAAGCAATCAACTTTGGCGAAAAGACATCATAAGCTTTCACGTCAAAACTTTTCTTGTTGTTTCCTTCGCTTCTCAAAACCGGCATACCCTTCATAAAGCCGTTGTTCAGGATTTTGACTATATCCGTTGTCGCGTCGGAAAACTTGAAATCAGCCTCATCCAAGATGAGCGTGCCTCGGAAGTCATTGAGTATTCGAAAAATAGGCGAAACGGTAGTTGCTCCGCTGGCAAAGATCGGGCGATAGCAAATTGAGCCGACGACCTGCAAGAATCTGGACTTTCCCGTCCCGTAATCTCCAAGTCCTCGCAAATACGGAAGCTCATTGAAGTCGTCATATATCCAAGAAAACAAGACATAATAACTGGCTATTTTTTCAAAGAACAAAGACACGGAAAGATATTTGTGAATGAACTCCTGAATGTCTTGGATCAGCTCCTTTTGAGAGCCGCACTCCTTTGGTTCTGAAGGAAATAAGATAACCTTGTTTTTCAGCAAGTCTTTTCCGGCGGAGTGGGGCTTCAAAATCACGCCGTCGCTTTCAAAAGATTTTCTGATTTTGAATTCATTATCTTTCCAGATCGCCAAGCTTGTTTCATTTTTTTGAGGATCAAAAAGCATTTCAATGATAGTGCCGTCATTCAGTATTTCCGAAGCGATAATTTGGGACTTTTCATCTACGTCTTTTTTTGTTTTGTTTTTAATTTCTGCTAGTCTTTTTTCTCCGTTTTCAATATTCATATTAATTTTGAAGCATTTTTACAGCATCAACAAAGCCGATGCCGTATAGTGCTTGAGTTAGCGAAATAACGTCACCTTTCTGGTTGCAGCCGAAACAGTAGAATCTATTGCTTTCCGTGTACAAATAAAGACTAGGCGAATCTTCATTGTGGAATGGGCATAAGGCGCGGAAGTTTTTTCCACTGGGGATCAATTCCAGTTTGCTTTGAGCAATTTCTTGGATCGGATAATTTCTTGCAATCTCTATTTTCTCCGACAAGTCTTCGCCTGTGTATTTATCAGGGTGGATGATTGGCAAAAATCTCTTCAAGCGCATCAGGTTTCTGTCTAGCGCGGCCAAATCGGAAAGAATAAACTGTTTCGCGAACTCCTCCGCGAACCACTCGGAAAAAGAATCTGCCTGAAGCGCGTATATTCCTTTCAGAAAAGAACTGATTTCCCTTTCTTTTTCTTGTATCGCAATCTTGTGTTCCTGAATTTTGATTGGAATAATCTCGGCGGCCTCCGGGAATATTTCTAACAAAGATCTGTTAGTCAATTTTTCCGGTCGGTAATAAAATTTTTTCATCATATTAATCTAAATTTATTCTTCGCATGGTTTGTAAACTGCCTTCAGGAGATCAAGCAACTGCCGCGCATGCCTTTTTGCAACCTCAAAAGAAATTTCCGTTCCAAATTCTTTTTCATACAACTTTTGGAATTCTTTGACGTCGGTGTTAGTTAGCATTTTGATTGAATAAACGACCCTTTAAATCTTTTTGAATGGCTGCAAACCTTTTTGGCTCAACAAGCAAACGGCCATCATAAAATTTTTCAATAACTTCTTCGGTATTGCTTTTTCGCTCTATTTCAAAGGTGCAACGACTTGAATTTGATTTATCAATTTCCGATAGCCTGTGGCTGAAATAAAGTAAAACGCTACAGATTTGAAAATCTGTAGTTTTGTATCCTTCGTCTTGGATGGCTTTATTTATTTTCATTTGAATATAAATTTCATAATAAAAAAACTACGCTCATCATAGCGCAGCTTTTTTTGACGTGATTACATTAAGTGATGTTATTTAAGGAAATTTTTAGGGAAATTTTTTAGCCTGTGCTTATTGGTTCTAAATCTAGAAACGTGTCTTTTTTGATCTTGACTTATTTTATCAGACATAACTTCGTCATTTTCGTAAATTTTGTAAAGAATATCAGCGTCTGTTTCCAAAGAACCATCATGATGTTCATTTTTTGAAAACAATTTTGCCGTTTTTTGCTCTTCAAGGTTCTTGTAAAGTGTTCTCGGAACTCTCCTTTTCTTGGTCTTATGTGAGTCTAATTTTTGCAATTCTCTTTTTATAAAGTACCAACTATTTTGCAGATCCAGGCTTGAAGTTTCGGGTAGCAATTTTAGTTCAACAATATTTTCATCCTTATTGAGTGCAATGTCTATCGTCGTGGTTTGAGGAGGACAATAATATCCACATGCGATATATTCCAATATGCTTTCTTCCCAAATTCTATGGATTTGATATTTTTCAAAAAAATTATAGAACCATCTTATAAACTCAATATTATTCTTGCGATTAGCAAGAATCACTTGGATAAAATGTCCCGTAATCTTTTTCGCTAACTTTTCATCATCTTTCACATCGGCTGCTCCATCAATAACATCCCCTAGATCTTCCTTGGTCATTCGCAGTCTTTTTTTCCATTCCAAAAGTTCTTTTTCTATATTCTTATTCGCGGCGCATTTTTCCTTAAAAATGACATCGTTTTTTATAATATTTCGTGCGATATTTCGGACTGCCTTTTTGCTCCAAGCCGACCGTTGGCTTTTTACTTTTTTCATATTAATTTAATCTTAATTTCTCTCAATCTATCCCAAATTCCGTAGAAAATCAACCAAAGTTGTATTTTAGCGTGTTTATGCTAATCTTGAAGTGTTCACCTGTAGAGGAATTTTTCGTGAAGAAACTGCTTTTTCTATCCAATTGTGGATAGCAAGGGGCGGTCAAGTTCCATAATTGGGCTTTCTTCACGGATAGTCCTCTATGGGTGAACACTTGGCCGTCTCTTTTTATTTGAGAAAAACTGGCCACTAATTATTTTGCAAAAAAATGTCAAGAAAAATTTTATTAATCATAGTGATATTTATTTTGTCGCCTCTTTTATTTTCTGAATTATCTTTTGCCCATCCGGGAAGAACGGCTTCTGATGGATGCCACTATTGCAGAACGAATTGCGATAAATGGGGCGTTCCATGGAATCAACGGCATTGTCATAATGGAGGAACGCCACCCCCTCCGCCGCCACCTTCACCTCCACCTCCACCCCTGCCTGATCCCGAAAAGAAAATAAAAGAAAAAATTAATTTTGTAAAAAATGATTATGATACAGATCATTGGGGGTTCAGGGAAAAGCTAGTTGATGATATGGCAAAGCAATTCGGGAGCAAAGTTGCGTTGGATAGAATCGGGTATTTTGTGTATACGACATTGCTTGATATAAAAGATGAGAGCGGATTATACAAAGTCCAGCGCGTCATTGACGGCGACACGATTTCAGTGAGTATTAATGGCAAAAACGAAACATTGAGATTGATCGGCATGGACACGCCGGAGACAGTTGATCCCCGCAAGCCGGTTCAATGTTTTGGCCGGGAGGCATCTACTAAAGCCAAAGAAATTTTGACTGGCAAGATGGTCAGGCTTGAATCCGACAGCACGCAAAGCAACCGGGACAAATACCAAAGGCTATTGCGATATGTTTTTTTGGAAGATGGAACATTTTTCAATAAGCTTATGATAGGGGATGGTTATGCGCATGAATATACGTATCAAAGCAATCCGTATAAGTACCAAGCCGAATTTATAAAAGCGGAAAAACAAGCGCGGGAAAATAATAGGGGTCTATGGAGTCCGGACTCATGCGGTGGCGATACAACAAAATAAATGGTTTTAAATATATTTTTTATACAATCAAAATGAATAAATTTAAATTAGGAATATTTCTACTCGCTGTTTTTGTTTCTGGGTTATTAGCTCCAGTAAATTTTTTCGGTAAAAATTCTTACGAAAAAACCCTTACCATTTCAAAAGTTGAAGCGAAAAAAAAGAAAAAGAAGAAGAAAAAAACAAATAAGAAGGATCCCGTAGCCTGCTTTAATGCATCAAGCGATAATCAATACAGTGATAGTATTTTTTATAAGGGAAGGAGTATTGCTCTTGATGCTGGCTGTTCCCAAAACGCGACAGAGTACTTATGGTATCTTGATGGCGAAAATATTGGTAGCGGAAAAACCTTCAATAAGCTGAGAACTAATTTTAGCAGCAGAAACAAGAAAAAATACGAATTCAATGCTAAAATTGGAGTTGAATACAAGATAAAATTAATAGTCATTGCTAAATCAGGGAAAACGAAAAGTCTCACCAAGGTAGTAAGTTTTAGGTCTATTCCTAATCCGGTAGTGTGTTTCAACCAAGAATCATCAAACGTAAAAACTTTTCGGCTGGGACAGGAATATCTTTTTGCCGCTTCCTGCTCAACTTATTTGGAAGAAAATCCCATCACAAAATACACATGGAAATTTAGGGACGGCGGTATCAGCGATGCTGTTGTCAAGGAAGGCGTCAGTGTAGTGCACTCTTTTTCTAAACCTGCTACGACAGTTGAGGGTAGTTCTTGTGGATCAAATAAATGGCTTGAAGTTGAACTTGATATTGAAACTAAGCTAGGAAATAATTCTGCAAATATTCACCATTACTGTATAGAATAGATAAATCACTATGAAAAAGCTCAAGAAGATCAAAACAATTCAAAAAATAATTCTTCTGCTGATTGTCTTTTTACTGTCAGATTCTATTGTGCGAGCATATTCTCCATATCCTCCCCGAGAATGCAGATGGGATTACAGTAGAAGCGCGGCAAGAATGATAACAGCGATCAAGAAAAAGATTATTTTGGTCAAGAAGGATTATTCCAGCAATCATCAGGGATTTAGAGAAAGCCTCATAAACGATATTGTTTCCACCAGTGGAGGTTTTGGGGCAACATGTAAAGATGTCGTGGGATATTGGGTCTATACCATATTGCCCGACATAAATCCAAAACCGAAAGTTATAACCAAAAATCCGGAAGAGGTGGCTTGCAAAAAGCAAGGAGGCCAATGGGGGTTGATGGGGTTGTCAGGAGAATATGTCTGTAATTTACCAGCCACAGACGCCGGCGAAGAATGCACGAAAGATAGCGAATGTCAGGGAGCGTGCTTGGGAGACAATAAACTTTCATCCGATCCGCATCCCAGCACAGGTGAATGCAGTAAATGGACAATTGTACTTGGTTGTCGTTATTATTTTCTAGACAATGGCCATCAGGGAGAGATATGTATGGATTAGTTGTTAAGTCAATCTTATGATTAAAAGAATAGGTGTATTTATACAATTTATATTTGCCATAGCCATTGTATTTTTCTTTGCAAGATTTGGGTGGATGGTTCTCACCGAGAAAAGCTATCAAAGCGTGGGATCGGCAATATTTGGGTTTGTGTTATTTTCCCTCGTAGCTTTTCTTTTTTGTCACGACCCTGTTGAATGGTGCATAGATTGGTTTAAAAAACGCGACCGAGAAAAATAAAGAATAATTTAATCAAGTTTATGACTTGCGGAAATTGTAAAAACCAAACCGATGAAAATGCGGATGTCTGCGAACATTGCGGTATTGCTATGGCCAAAAGTAAAGAGTTGGTTGAACTCAGGGGGCAGATTAAAGAATTGAAGAAATGGCGAACCCAAAAGATAGAAGATTGTAAAGAAAATATGAAAAAGGACAATCCCAACTGGCCAAATCCACCAAATAATAAAAAAGAAAAGGGTGGAAAATCATTCTATGAAAGACTGACGGCAAGATCTAGCAGACCGGAGGAGGCAGAATACGGGGAGCGCGCAAAGAAAGTAAATTCTGTTGCAATGGTGCTGCTTATTTTTGGATTAGCGCTTTATTCATACCATAGCTATTTTGTAATAGAAGCATTTCAAGAAAGATTGAAAGAGTTAAAATCAGAGAATGATATATTAGCTGATGAGTTAAATGCCCAAGATTCACCATCAAAATCGGAAGACCTGATGCAAAAGGTTGAAAATAAAGAACGCGAATTGTTGGATGTGTTTAAAAATAAATTAGCGGAAAATTTCAAAAAGCCCGATCTGGTTTCTGCCGGAGAACACCTTGAGGACATAGAGCTGGGAAATTACAAAATTACTTTTAGCGAAATAGATGATGAATCCAGACAGAATAATTGGGATATGAAAGTGTTGAATGGAAACAAAGTCATTAATGTTTTTTCCAGTTATTATTTCAGTCGTCCTGTTCAGGTGAACAATGGAGATAAATCCCTTTTTCTTTTCCAAAGATTTTCAGGAGGCGTTCATTGCTGCTGGTCGGTATATCCGGCTGTTTATAGCCAGCAGAGGTTGAAATTCGGCCGTGAACTTGATCTGAGCCATTACGGGGTTAACGGTGAGCAAAATTTCTTTGAAAAAGACGGTCAATTATATTTTTACGCTGCCGATGCCCGATTTGCATATTTTTACACCAGCTTCGCCGGTTCTGGAATAATGGGGTATCCGGATTTTTATCGCTTTAATTCCCAGACAGCTCAACTCGTGCCGGCGAACAGTGAGTTCAAGAAATATTACCAATTTCTTTACGAAGACATTGATGAAGAAATAAACAAGTGGCTGGAGGGCGGCAAACAAAGTGTTTATTTTGATTGGCTTCCTTGGCTGACTGCGCGAAGCGTTAATGGATTATTGGCCGGCAATAGTGAGAAAGATATCTGGAAGGAATTCAATGATGATTTTAATTATTTCGTTAAATACCATAAGCCTGATGAGCTCAAAGATAAAACCGCTGATCAAGTAAAGAAGGAAATTTTGGAGAAGTTAGATTTTAATCTGTCCCAACATTGAATGTCTGGGTAAACTAATTATGATTAAATACAAAAAAGAGAACTCTTATGCTTTATTGGCAGTATTTGCAGCTGTTTTTTTGTTATCCGGTTGTGGTAACTCAAAAAATAACGCTGAAGTTAAAAATCAAATAAATGAACAGTCTGAAGTGAAGCAAGACGTCCCCAAAGAATCGGAGTCGATAAAAGAAGAAGCGAAAGAAATTGAATCCGCTGGTGAAGACTCGGAAAAAGCAGAATCTCAAATTATCTCCTTTGAAAATGGCTCTAATGAAATTGACTTAAACTCTGATGGAATTCAAGATATTGTGTTTAAATCTTTTCGTCACAACGGAGTTTCTCCGCATAGTTACAATGTTTATAATTTTTTTATAAACAAGCCTGCTAGCGAATATGGAACAGCGAATTGGGTCATCGTTCAAATTGATAAGGAAAAAAACGACAAAGACGCTATAGATATAGACTACGATAATGATGTCCCCACTCGTGAGGGAGCTGAAATAGTCTTAAGGGATATAAGAATAATAAAAACCAACGATAAAAAATGCTTTTTGGTGATTGCAGATAGAGATTTCGGGGAAATTTTTCCAAACGATGAGATTGTTAGTTTTGATATATATGAATTGAAGCAAAATACTACCATGGATTATGATCCAGATTATTATTTCAACTATTTGAAATCAATAAGCGCCAAAGATAAATACACTGATGTGAATTATGCAATGGACAAAGAATTGGCCATAATCTTCAGGGAGTCGATGAACTCAATATAAAGCTATAACCCCTCCAACCCAAAATATCGGGATAAAGTCCCAAGGGACTCCTTGAAAATTATGGGGAAATTTTATATTATTGTACACAACAGGTTCGGACTTCCTTCAGCCAGCGGAGCAACTTTATTTTAAGGCTTATATAAAGCCTTATTTTTGTTGACCCGGAAAGGTGACTTTTAGCCGGTAATCGGAGTAGGCAATGTACCGGTCGGCATACGAACGATGGACTTTTTTTAATTCTTCGTATGCCAAAGCAATAAGAATTTTGCTTTTTATGTCCCTGCTCTCTGCCGCAACAAAGAGTTTTTTTAAGATCCGGGCCGATATTTTTTTGGCCAATTTGGCGTCGTCGCCGTTGTCCCGGTTCTTGCCTGTGTTAACTATGATAAAGATCGACACAAAAAGTTTTTCATAAATAAATCGCTGCCGGGATCCATTACGTTTGATAACGAAAAGATTATCAGCCATGCCACTTTCTTTGGTGGTGAAGATCTTCGCGCAATTCGGACAACGTCTCCGGCGCCATGTCAGGGTGCCGCCTTTTATCTCTCGTGAATTAATGACTTCCGTTTTCCTGTTAGCGCAATATATGCATTTCATATGGGTCATTATATATCAACATGTAGATATAAACAAGAGCCATTTTTTTATAATAGCACAACCAGTAGCTCTTTTAATAGTATTTTACTGTGCTAATATAAAAGTAGTACGTTAAAAACATCAAAACAGGAGGTGCGATTATGGCTTGCATCGAAAAGATCTACAGCGTTTCTGCCCTCGTGGGTTCGGGCGCCTGTAACGGCAATTGCGCGTTCTGCGCTGGAAAGTATCTGCGCCCCCAGGCGAGTGACGACGCCATCTACTGGAAGAATTTCGAATCGGCTATCAAATTATCTGCGCGATACGGGGGTTGGTCGCTGTCGTTGACGTCCTCGGGAGAACCGACCTGCGACCCCGATGCCGTCACGAAAGCCTTGTGCGTTTATCAGAAATGCGCCGGAGAGGGCGCGTATTTCCCGAATGTGAACCTTTTTACCAACGGAATTCTGCTGGCGGACTCCGCGTTTTGCGAAAAATGGCTGCCGCTCTGGAAAGATCTAGGCCTTACCAATATCGCAGTGTCGATCCATTCCGTTGATCTGAAGAAACAGGCAGAAGCGTACGGCCTAGAACAATATCCTGACCTGCGAAATATCTTCGCCAATATACGCAAATATGGCATAGGCGTGCGTTGCACGTTATTGCTGCGCCGGGGAGAAATTAACAATGCCAAGAAGTATCAGGAAGCTGTTGATACGCTCATCGGAACTTATGGGGTGGATAATATCACCTCTTGGCCTGTGGCCAATCCCGACGGTTCGCGCAACTCTTTCACGCCTTCCTGGTGGGGGCTTTGCACCATTAGGTTATGGCTTCACAGGAACACCAAACTATGCCATGGACACGTGTGGGGTGGCGGCGTCTACGATTATAAAGGTGCAATCCTGCGGCTAACCGATTATGTCACCAAGCACGATCCCAAGAAAGATTTCGTGCGCCAGCTGGTTGTTTTCCAAGATGCCACGGTCGCCTATTCCTGGATCAGGGAGGGAGCGTTATGTATGAAATGATGCCGGGTTGTTCCGGCGACATCGACGGCATTTCCATTCTTGTTGGGACTGCGCGATGCAACGCTAACTGCCGCGAATGCGCGGGTAGGCAGCACCGCAAGAGTGCGCCGCAAAAAGACGGCGAATTGGATATCGCGCGGTTGACGCAAGTGCTAAGGTTCTGCCACGCGCGGAATTGCCACTATGTGACTCTTACTGGTTGTGGCGAGCCTACTTTATCACCCGTTTCACTTACCATGGTGCTAGAAACGATTCGCCAATTTACCCTGGACGGTATTAAGTTTGATCCGGTTAACCTGTATACCAACGGCATCAGAATCGGGACCGACGCGGAATTCTGCGACAAGTTCCTGCCTCAATGGCATTGGCTGGGATTGACCTCCGTGTACGTTTCGACATACAGCGACAACCCGTCATTGAACGCCGACGCCTTCCGGGTAAATGCCTATCCGTCATTCGGGATTATTTTCACCCGGCTGAAGGACTATGGCCTGAAAGTACGCGCATCTGTGATCTTGAAAAATGGCTATACGGATACGCCTGAAAAGTTCCAAGCGCTATCGGAACGCTTCTTTCGGATGGGAGTCGACAACGTGACGGCATGGCCATTGAAGGATGAAGATGACTCCATCTCGCCCTTAGCTCCTAGTCCTTCCGTTCTTACTGTTATCAACGAATATGCAAAGACTAGCAATGGGCGTATTAGAGTCCTCTTAGGCGACAGCCGTACCAAAGAGTCGCTAGCGAGGAAGATCGCTCTATTTCAAAATGGAGAAATATCGGATGTCTGGTGCGCCAGAAAATAAATATCGCCCCGAGCAAACACTCGGGGCCTTTGATTTTTCAATTATTGCCCATAAGCGTATTCTCTGGTGAAACGGTAAGCCGTGCCAAGCAGAACAAGATTTATTACGAGATTTTCAAAAATACGAGGACTCCAATTTGTTACCAATAAAAATCACCAACGTAAGCTGATGATATTCATTGTATTCAAACTCAACCTTACCTGAAATGTCAAACAAGTGCCAAAAGCCGTCTCGTCTGATTTATCACAGCCACCGGATCAGGGAAAGCTTTCTCCCACTCAAAGGTTCTAAAGCTGTCCCGCCAAGCGAGCCCACAAAAATAGCCCTTGTATAAAGGGTTATTTTTGTAACCTGGATGGAACGTTCGAACTTGTTGTGATAGAATAAAGTTAATCTCAAATTCTTAAAACAAAAAAATGAACAAAAAATTCCAAGCCGGTATTAATGCCGGTACCCTTACTGGTATTGTAGTTGCACTTGTTTTCCTGCTTACTTTTGGAGTTGCCAGCAACACAACCGCCCAATCCAAGGGAGACTTGTGCCGAAAATATGCCCACAGTGACTGGGCTTATAATTGCTGCATGACGCATAATTCAAATAATTTTGACGAATGCTTCAATAGCGGCTCGTCCCCAAAATCATCTTCTTCATCCAGCTCGAATAAATCTTCCGGCTCCCAACAATCTGTGCCTCAATCATCCGGCTTATATACATCCGCTCAGGCTGAAGCAGCTTATCAAATATATTTTAGTTGTCTTGAAAAAAACGACAATAATGTTGATATTTGCGACGATGACTTTGCTTATAAAAAAATTAAAAGTAACGTGCAGGAGAATTATGATAAATGTCAAAATGCATGCGGACAAGACAGTCAATGTCTTACTGGTTGCGATAAATACAAAAAAATACTCGACGAAATAGCGCAGACTAAAGCAGACGCTGGTGCTTCAACTGGCAAGCCTCCAAAACATAATAGTGACAGCAATAGTAAGCCTGCCCTCGCGCATGATTTTACGGAAGAATTCCAGTCCTTGGCCGGCGGTTTAGCCAGGCCGTTTGATGAAATATACTGGAAGGCAAAACCGTTTCCAAATACAATTGTAACGGACAATTTTGGTCTCGCTGCCACAACAGGAGATATCCAAAATAAGGGCTGGAAAAAGGTTTCTCCGATAACAACCGAAGTTCCGTTGGAAGACGTGAAACAGGGTGATGTGGTGAGCACGCAAATGCCCGAGGGTTTGCCTTTGGGCAAAATGGTCTTTGCCGCCAATGATCCGGTCAAATACGCCAAGTCAGAAATAACCATTTACGACGGCGCGACGACTCCCGAGATTTTGCGCCAGACATCCGGGCCGCTAAGCAATGACGATGTGCAGAAACCGGATCCAAAAAAATATGACATCGGCTTTTATTTCAGGGTTGGAACGGTCGAAACACAAAATGATGAAGAGATTCATCCGTTTTCCGGAGCGATGTTTGAAATTCTTCCCTGGATGACATTTGACTCTCCGCAGTATATTCGAAATTTGCGTGTAATCCGGTGGAATAGAAGCCAACAAAGATGGGATGAGCTGCCCATTACTACAGAACAAGGCTGCGACGCTGCCGTGGGCTGCCGGGTTTTTGCCAAATCTCCCGGTACCAGTTATTTCGCGGTTGTTGCCGCCAAGCAAACTTCATGGCTGGCGTCCTTGGCCAAAATTTTTCTTTGGATTAGCCTGGTTGGCCTGGTTATTCTCGCGGGTATTATTTTTCTTATCATCTCACTTGTTCGCAGAAAGGGAAAAAATCGGACACCTGCAAATAAAAATATGAGTGGGATGAGAAAAGGAATTAGAGTCGGCGTCATGGCTGCGGCTGTAGTCATCCTTATTTTTTTGACCGCTGCGGGCAGCATCTTTTATTTTGCGAACAAGTATAAGATTAATAATACTGATTCAACTGCCCAAACCAGTCAAAATTCGGCCCGAAAAGCAACTGGACAAAATCCTTCCGCGATTGCCGGAAATAATACATTGGAGCCGCAACCATACACCAGCGCTAAATTCGGCTTTACGATTCATCCGCCCAAGGGTTGGACAACAAATGAAAGTCCGAAGTCGGGAGCCATGGTCGCGTTTCTTAATCCAAAAACTGATGAAAATGTTTTTCATGCCAATATAAATATTATCGGAGAATCAACCCAGCTTGATTTGGATAATTATATGAATACCAATAAAAAGGCAATGGCTCAAATGGATCCCGGCTACAAACTAATTGAGGATGAAAAATTAACCATAAACGGAATACCGGCCGAATTAATCGGCGGAACATCCAAACAAGCGCAATTTAACCTGAGAAATATGCAATTATATCTTATAAAAGATGGAAAAGCGGCGATTATCACCGGCACGGCTCTTGAATCTACTTGGGAAGAATACAAAGATGCGATCAGAAATTCCCTGCTGACGTTTTCGCTCAATTAATATTTTTATCCGTGCTAGCACTGGAATTATGATGTGGACCGCTTCTATCGAAGTCACGGCGACCCGCCTCAGGGGTCGCCTTTTTTATACAAGAATTGGCAATAACTGCAATTGATTCGATAAGACTCACTTTCAATAAAGAAAGTCAATGGCAAACCGGTGGCTTGTTGCTTATTAACCAAATCTGCCCTTGTGTATAATACTATCTATACTTTCAGAAATTCATTTGTTTGCGCAAAGCAATATTCGACATTTGGATAGAACTTCTCAATATCCAAAGTTCGATAATCGTTCCATTTTGAGAGCCACGAGATGATACTACCAACAAAAGGTGGTATTTTGCTTTTTGCAAGATAAAAAGAAAGTTCCGAAGTGCGAAAATACTTTGTTTCTTTTTGAGCTTTATACAAAGCTTTTTTTCTGGAACCCATATAGGACTAGAACTTTTTGCATAGCATTACGTTTGACATAAGAACAATTTATTGTTAGCTTTCTATGAAGACAAAAAGGGGGATTTTGTCCCTTACAAATTTAGAGAAAGGGAGGTTCGTTATGCAAAAAATCCAACCGAGATATATGATGGCCACCGAAGCCCAGCATTTGACGGGCGACATCAGCAGTAACACTCCCGACCTCTGTGTGGTGCACGGAGAGGAGAGCGACAACTGGATCGGCAACTGGGTGACCGGCTTCGGGTTTATGAATGTAAAATTCCCGAAAGCCACGACCCGTGAGCTGACCCAAGAGGAAAAGGAGAAGTATCACAACAACTGGATCGCCGTCGGCAGTCAGTTCCGCTACCAGCTCAAAACCAATATGCCTGAAAACCTGGAGCCTAAATTGCGGGACAAGACTATCGTAGTCATCACCCGCAATTCCACCTACCGCTTCGGGCCAGCGGATGAAAACGGCGAGAGAACTATCTCGCGGGACGGGAAACCACTCAAGCACACAAGTTGTAAGATAGAGTATCTTGCAGTCGGGGAAGAATTACTGGCCGAATGGCTCGATGGATCGGGTCTGGGGCTGAGGACCACAACTGTGCAATCGGTGGTATGAAAAAAGTAAAAGCAGTTTCAAGCGGCTCACACTAGGTAAATCCTAGAGTGAGCCGTCTTTTTATTTGAAAAACATATTTATCTTTCAAATCAAACTTGATATTGGTAAACAAATTTATTATCCAAAATCAAAGTATTTTCCAAAATTTCAATATCTTCCCGCATTTTTGAGTAGTCCAAACCTGTAAACGCATCAAGGAGTGGGAGTTAACTTTTTTCAGGCTTATATAAAGCCTGATTTTTCTATGCTCAAAAATGGCAAGCAATAGCCGAACCTTATTGTACTATAATACAGCTGGTTATATAATAAACCTAATGAAAAAATACGTCGTTGTTCTCATAGTTTTTATTCTTGTGTGCATCGGAATTTTCGGTATGGTGAAGTTGGCGAGCCGCAACAGATCGGCCAGTCCGGATAATGCGCAAAATCAAAGTGCTCCCTCAATCCAACCCAATCTCTTTTCTTTTTCCGGCGTGCTCAAGTCAATCGAGCAGACCGTGGGAAGTTCATCTTCCCAAGATGGCAATCAAGCACAAGTGCCTTCTCCTTTCAAACCATTGCCTGCTCCGCCAAAAGGGCGGGCGAGGCATGTTGTGATTGTCCTTGAAGAGAATCAGGGCTACCAAAAAGTGATGGGAAACACGCAAGAGATGCCTTACCTCAATTCACTCGCCAGCACCTATGCCTACTCAAAAAATTATTATGCCAATACCCATCCCTCAATCGGAAACTATTTTATGCTGACGGCGGGAGACACTATCACAAACAACAGCAGCCATACCGATACTGTGACGGATGACAATATTGTGAGGCATCTCGTCGCCGCGGGAAAAACTTGGAAAGAATATTCGGAAGGCTTGCCCTCCATCGGTTTTACCGGAAGCAGCGGAGAGTCCTATGATCAGGACCACACTCCGCTGGCTTTTTATTCCGACGTGAGAGACAATCCCGACCAGAAAAAAAATCTGGTTCCCTTTTCCCAATTTACGAAGGATCTCGCCGACAATAAATTGCCCGATTATTCTTTCATAATTCCCAATAGCTATAATGACGCGGACGGATGCCCGCCGAGCGGAGATTGCAATCTGCTGGCGACGGCTGACAATTGGCTCAAGACGAATATTGATCCGGTTTTCAAGAGTGCGGACTTCAACAGCCCCGGAGGCGGAATTTTGATTATCACTTTTGACGAAGCCGCGAAATCGGATAAAACGCATGGCGGAGGCCAGATTCCCTGGATAGTCGCCGGAGCGGATGTGAAAAAGGGCTTTGTGAGCAACACTTTCTATCAGCATGAGAATACTTTGCGATTCATGGCTGAACTTCTGGGACTCACCAGTTTTCCCGGAAAAGCAGCGAGCGCCGCCAGCATGAAAGAATTTCTAACGGGGTATTGAAATATAAAAATTAAATAAAATAAAACAGATGAAAACCAAGCATATTTCCAACCCTCGCATTGCGGAGCACCAAAAATCCGGTCCGCATCTCACCAAAGACGAGCATGTCGGATTCAACGGTCGGCTGGCCGTATTCATCACCAACTCCGTGAGCACGATGTGGTGTGCCTATATTTTCGCCTTGATCGCATTCATCAGCCTTCCCGCGGCCATCCGGGGAGGAACGGCCCCTTTGGTATCCTGGGTGGCCCAGACATTTTTGCAACTGGTCTTGCTCTCAGTGATCATGGTCGGCCAGAAAGTCGCCGCGGCCGCTTCCGACAAACAAGCGTTGCAGACATACAAAGACACTGAAGCGCTTTTGAAGATCCAAGACGAGGTCCACCGGTTGATTGAGATCAACAACGAACTGACCCAAGAGATCCATTCTTCCATTGTCAAAAAATAGTCGGGGCGTATTTTTCCAAAAGCATCCTTGACGGGTGCTTTTTTCATTTCAGGCTTATATAAAGCCTGATTTCTTTTATCCGAATTGACGTTGCCATTTCCTGTGATAGAATGTATATAATTGAAAGCAGATCTGATGCTATAAATACATTCATCTAGAAAGGCGGTGAAAAAATGAAAACAAACAAAAAAGGATTCACACTGGTTGAACTCTTGGTTGTGATCGCGATTATCGGAATTTTGGCGGCGATCGTCATGGTGAGCCTCAACAGCGCCAAGAACAAAGCGAAACTGGTTCAAAGCGACTTCGTCCTCCACCCAGGCTTCGGCGATCATGTGCGATGACGCGGGCGGCAATATGACAACGGGAAACTCAGGCACCACTATGTGCGGCTCGGTCGACGCAACGACTATGTGGCCTTCGGTTGCAGCCAACACCTGCACGGAAGGAACAACTCTGCACTACACCGTCACTTCGGCGGGGGGCGGATCAGGCTCGTTTACCTATTCAGTTCCTTGTACCATCAACGGGACAGTCCATACTACGACCTGCACCGAAACCAGTTGCTCTACAACATAAGCCAAAATTTTTTCACCATACCCCGCATTTTTTCTGAAAGTGCGGGAAAACAGTGAAGAAATATCGTATAAAATATCATAATTCGCAAAATACAACCCCTTGGGGTTGTTTTCAATTGGACGCAAAGGCGGAATATGCTACCATTCCTGCATGAAAAACAACCGGGAAAAATTTGACGTGGCGGTCATCGGCGGCGGACCGGCCGGCATGATGGCGGCGAGCCGGGCGGCCGAACTTGGCGCGTGCGTGGTGCTTTTGGAAAAAAACGAAAGCCTCGGCAAAAAACTTTTGATCACCGGCAAAGGCCGTTGCAATCTGACGCGAGACGAGGTCGATCTCAAAGAACTGGTCAGTCAATTCGGCCAGAACGGAAAGTTTTTGTTTTCCTCGCTCGCGGAATTTGGGCCGAGAGACGTGATGAAATTTTTCGAGGACGCAAAATTGCCCGTCAAAACCGAAAGAGGCGGGCGGGTTTTTCCCGTGTCAAATAAATCGTACGATGTTTTGCGGGTGATGGAGGATTATTTGAAAAAAAACAAAGTGAAAATCATATTTGGCAGTGAAATTGTCGGATTTGAAAGTGACGGGAAGAAAATTAAAGGCGTGAAACTCAAACATGAAAAAGGCAAGCCGGGGAATCGGACAATCTCGGCCGAAAAATTCATTCTTTGCACGGGCGGGAAATCCTATCCGCTCACCGGATCGACGGGAGACGGATACCAATGGGCGAAAGATTTGGGGCATACGATCATCGCGCCCGTGCCGGCTTTGGTGCCGATCAAAACCAAGGAGACTTGGGTCAAAGACGTGCAGGGCTTGAGCCTCAAAAACGTGGAGATAAAATTAATACAAAATGACAAAATCAAAGATTCAAGATTCGGGGAAATGCTTTTCACTCATTTCGGTTTGAGCGGACCGGTCGTGCTTGATGTCAGTAAAGAGGTCGGCCAGCTCGCGGCCAATGGCGAAGTTGCAATTTCAATCGATCTCAAACCCGCCTTGAGCGCCGAGCAGCTCGATACCCGGCTCCAAAGAGATTTTGCGAATAACGGAAAAAAAGATTTCGTGAACTATCTGCCGGAACTTTTGCCGCAAAAAATGATCGCTACGATCATCAAATTGTCCGGCATTGATCCGCGGAAAAAAGTGAGCGCCGTCACGGGTGCGGAGCGGAAAAAATTGGTCAATCTGCTCAAAGATTTGCGTCTCACTGCCGACGGCACGGCCGGTTTTGATCAGGCGGTCATCACCAGCGGAGGAGTGAATTTGAAAGAAGTCAATTCCAAAACGATGCAATCCCGAATTGTCGACAATCTCTTTTTCGCCGGAGAAATTTTGGACGTGGACGGCCCGACCGGCGGATACAATCTGCAAATTTGCTGGAGCACCGGCTACGCGGCGGGGACATACGCGGCTTGATTTCAGTGGATACAAGACCAAAATTGCCGCAGAATGGCGGTTTTTTACTTTACGAAAGGGGATATTTGGGATAGGATGAAGATATGATTTTCAGCTGTTGGTAACTAGGGATTATAGAAATAAAAAAGTTATCCACAGAAGGGGATCTTGCAGTGATAGAATAATGGTGATATAGTGATAGTATATCAATCAAATTAAAATAAAAAAATGTCAGAAAATAAAGAATTGCTAAAAAGTATTGCTACGGAGCTTAATGTTCACCCAATTCATTTGAGAATGTTTATGGCTAATTTTAAATGCGAACTTGAAAACATAAAATCCGTCTTCGAGAAAAGCAATATTGTTAGTCCGAAACCATTTGTAAAATGGGTTGGCGGAAAAAAAATAGAATACCATGCAAATATATTTTGATTTAACCGCGCTCTAAATCCCCGAGCGTAAGCTCGTGGGATGGATGCGCTCCCCAAATCCTTTTCGTCGTGCTAACCTTGGGGTATGAATAAATATTTGCACGATTCCCATTGCGTATACTGTTGCGATTATCATATAGT